>JBEEOV010000021.1:0-17641 GCA_041191465.1 Pseudomonadota bacterium | reverse complement strand
CAAGATCATGCTAAGAAACAATTGGCGGTGGCTGTTTACAACCACTATAAGCGCCTAAAGCATATTGAAACAACAGGCGCAGGTAAGAACAAGAAAACCGTACATAACGGCGTTGAGTTAGCTAAGAGCAATATTTTATTAATTGGCCCAACAGGTTCAGGCAAGACTCTCTTGGCGCAAACTTTAGCAAGATTATTAGATGTGCCATTTGTGATTGCTGATGCCACAACCTTGACCGAAGCAGGTTATGTGGGTGAAGACGTTGAAAATATTATTCAGAAGCTTTTGCAAGCCTGTGACTACAACGTTGAAAAAGCTCAGAAGGGTATTGTTTACATTGATGAGATCGATAAGATTTCACGTAAATCAGATAATCCATCTATTACGCGCGATGTATCAGGCGAGGGTGTTCAACAAGCCTTGTTGAAATTGGTTGAAGGCACAATGGCATCAGTGCCGCCACAAGGTGGTCGCAAGCATCCTAATCAAGATTTCTTGCAAGTAGATACAACGAATATCCTATTCATTTGCGGTGGTGCATTTGATGGTTTGGAGAAAGTGATTCAGCAACGCACTGTGACGGCTGGCATTGGTTTTGGCGCTCAAGTGCGTGGTAAAGATGACCGTTCTATTTCAGAGTTGTTGCAGGAAGTTCAAACAGAGGATTTGATCAAGTTTGGTTTGATTCCAGAGTTAATTGGTCGTTTGCCAGTTGTAGCAACACTCGCGCAGTTAGATGAAGCAGCTTTGGTTCAAATTTTGACTGAACCCAATAATGCTTTGGTGAAGCAATACCAAGCCTTATTAGATATGGAAGGTGTTGAGCTAGAAGTTCGCCCTAATGCGCTAAGTGCGATTGCTAAAAAAGCTATTGCTCGTAAGACTGGTGCGCGCGGTTTACGCTCGATCATTGAACATGCCTTGATGGATGTGATGTATGACTTACCAAGTCTAGAAAATGTGCAACGTGTCGTGATTGATGAAAGCACCATTAATGGTGATGGCAAGCCACTTATGTTGTATCAAGAGGCATCAGAAAAAGCTGCATCTTAAAGAGATCGCATCTACTAAACTTAGTAGTAAATCGAGCTTTTTGAGTAAAAACCCCCTAAATAGGGGGTTTTTTATTAAATCTCTCAAAAAATACGCTCAGTACCCAGCAAAAAAACCTTAAAAAATGCTTTTTTTCGCATTTTTCTTAGTTTTTACCCTTGTTTTTGATTAAAACAGCCCCAAATTCGATGTATTCTTACTCTGTAGGAAAATACAAACACACATTTTGGAGATAAACCATGCCTGGTGACTTGTTACTTCCTTCTGAACCCATCCAGCTGCCTTTGTTGCCGCTTAGAGATGTGGTGGTGTTCCCACACATGGTGATTCCATTGTTCGTGGGTAGACCCAAATCTATTAAAGCTCTAGAAGCTGCCATGGAAACCGGTAAGAGTGTTTTGCTCGTTGCGCAAAAAGCAGCTGCAAAAGACGAGCCGGAAGTAGAAGATTTGTATACCGTTGGTTGTATTGCAAAGATTCTACAAATGCTTAAATTGCCTGATGGAACTGTGAAGGTTCTAGTGGAGGGCACTCAGCGTGCTGACGTTAGCAATGTTGAGGATAGCTTAGAGTATTTCATGTGCGATGCGACGCCTCAAGCGATTGCCGCTACTGAAGTTCCTGAGATTGAGGCATTGCGACGTGCCGTGGTTTCTCAGTTCGATCAATATGTCAAACTGAATAAAAAAATACCTCAAGAAATTTTGGCTACTTTGCAGGGTATTGATGATGCAGGCCGCTTAGCTGACACCATTTGCTCACATTTGCCAATTAAGTTGGATCAAAAGCAAAAGTTACTAGAGCTGCCAACGGTCGTTGAGCGCCTAGAGGCTATCTTGGCTCATCTTGAGAGTGAAATTGATATCTTGCAAGTAGAAAAGCGCATCCGTGGACGTGTGAAGCGTCAAATGGAAAAGAGTCAGCGTGAGTATTATTTGAATGAGCAAGTGAAGGCGATTCAGAAAGAATTAGGTGAGGGTGAAGAGGGTGCTGATATCGAGGAACTCGAGAAGCGCATCAAAGCTGCCAAGATGCCTAAAGAAGCTTTGAAAAAAGCTGAATCTGAAATGAAGAAACTCAAGTTGATGTCACCAATGTCAGCGGAAGCTTCAGTGATTCGTAATTACATCGAAACATTGGTGAACTTGCCTTGGAAGAAAAAGAGCAAGGTTAATAACGATTTGACCAATGCCGAGAAGGTGCTTAACGAAGATCACTATGGTCTTGATAAAGTCAAAGAGCGCATTTTGGAATATCTCGCTGTTCAACAACGTGTTGAAAAAGTGAAGGCTCCGATCCTTTGTTTAGTAGGGCCTCCAGGTGTTGGTAAAACATCATTGGGTCAGTCTATTGCTCGTGCTACTAATCGCAAATTTGTGCGTATGGCTCTAGGTGGTGTGCGTGATGAGTCAGAGATTCGTGGTCATCGTCGTACTTACATTGGTTCAATGCCTGGCAAAATTTTGACCAGTCTGACTAAAGTGGGGGTGCGTAATCCATTGTTCCTCTTAGATGAAATTGACAAGATGGGCATGGATTTCCGCGGTGACCCTGCGAGTGCCATGTTGGAAGTGTTAGATCCAGAACAAAACCACACATTCCAAGATCACTATGTAGAAGTTGATTACGATTTATCCGATGTGATGTTTGTTGCCACATCTAACTCATTGAATATTCCTGGCCCATTGTTGGATCGTATGGAAGTGATTCGTTTAGCGGGATATACCGAAGACGAAAAAACCCACATTGCGATGAGTTATCTATTGCCTAAGCAAATCAAGGGCAATGGTTTAAAGGCTGGAGAAATCGCCGTTGATGAGTCAGCCGTTCGCGACATCATTCGTTACTACACTCGTGAAGCAGGTGTTCGTGCTCTAGAGCGTGAGATCAGCAAGATCTGCCGCAAAGTAGTCAAGTTGTTACTCTTGAAGAAAGAGGCTGCGCCGATCAAGGTGGATAGTTCTAACCTAGATAAGTTCTTGTCAGTGCGTCGTTATGACTTTGGCTTGGCTGCGAAGAAAAACCAAGTGGGTCAGGTGACTGGTTTGGCTTGGACTGAAGTGGGCGGCGATTTGCTAACGATTGAAGCCGCTGTGATGCCAGGTAAAGGCAATACGATCAGAACTGGTTCGCTAGGTGATGTTATGAAGGAATCAGTGGAAGCTGCCCGTTCAGTCGTGCGTTCACGTGGCCGCAAATTAGGTATTGCAGAAGAAGCTTTTGAGAAGAAAGATATTCATATTCACTTCCCAGAAGGTGCAACACCTAAGGATGGTCCATCAGCAGGTATCGCCATCACAACAGCATTGGTATCTGTTCTAACAGGTATTCCTGTAAGAGCTGATGTGGCGATGACTGGTGAAATCACTTTGCGTGGCGAAGTTTTGCCAATCGGTGGCTTGAAAGAAAAGTTGTTGGCAGCGCATCGCGGTGGTATTAAGTTAGCTTTGATTCCTGAAGAAAACATCAAAGATTTAACTGATATTCCTGATAACGTGAAGAACGCTATTGAGATTGTTCCAGTGCGTTGGATTGATAAGGTGTTGGAGTTGGCGCTTGAAAAAATGCCAGAGCCTTTGCCTGAGCTCACTCCAGAAGAAATCGCTAAGGCTGCAGAGGCAAGTAAGACTGCTCAAGCCGCTACAGGCGAGGTCTTGAAGCACTGAGCAAGACAGTAAGACCCTGACGCAAATGGTCTAAAAAACTATTTGTGTCAGGACAAACATTAACTCAAAAGTTGAAAAAATTTGCAGTGAAGATGAAGGTGCTGTATACTCTCGTCTTCTCTGTGGGTGCTTAGCTCAGTTGGTAGAGCGTCGCCCTTAC
This sequence comes from Pseudomonadota bacterium, assembly GCA_041191465.1. Classification (GTDB taxonomy): domain Bacteria; phylum Pseudomonadota; class Gammaproteobacteria; order Burkholderiales; family Burkholderiaceae; genus Polynucleobacter. The sequence continues at coordinate 13,762 of JBEEOV010000021.1, read as the reverse complement.
AAGGCGAATGTCGGGAGTTCGACCCTCTCAGCACCCACCACAGATTTCTTCTGACTTTTCTACGTCAAAACCTACCAAAATCCATGCTTGAATCGATCCGTAAGTACCAAAAATTACTGATGGGGCTTTTGCTATTGCTCATCCTTCCATCATTTGTCTTTTTAGGCATTGAAAGTTATGTGCGTGACATGGGCAAGGATAGTGACTTGGTCAAAGTCAACGGCGTTGCTATTACTCGCCAAGAGTTAGATAACGCCGTCAAAGCCAGGGCTGATCGTTTGCAGCAACAACAGGGCCGCGTTGATTCAGCGATGGTCAATAGTGTGCCGTTTAAGCAATCTGTTTTGGGTGAAATCATTCAGCAACGTCTATTAGCCTACGAGTTAAAGTCTCTAAAGTTAGCCATTGCCCCTGAAGCTTTGGCTCGTGATTTGACGCAGATTCCTGAAATCAAAGCCTTATATAGAGACGGTAAATTTGATAACGAGCGTTATGTGCAATTGCTGAAAAGTAATGGCATGACTGTCGAGCAATTTGAAGGTACACGTCGATACGAGTTAATGACTCGTCATGTCTTGACCTCTGTGATGGCAACTGGCATTGGGTCGCGCAAGGTTGCAGAAAAAGTATCGCAAGCTCTAGAAACTGAGAGGGAAGTTCAAGTGTTGCGCTTTATTCCAGCAGACTTTTTGTCTAAGGTAAATCCTACTCAACAGGATTTGGAGGCGTATTACCAAGCGAATGTGGCAGCGTATCAAGCTCCTGAAACAATCGATGTTGAGTACGTTGTTTTGCAAGCAGACACTAAGGATGCAAAAGCCTATGCTGAAAAAGCGGACTTATTTGCCAATATGGCTTATGAACAGCCTGATAGTCTTGCTCCAGTGGCTAATCGTTTGAAGTTGTCTGTGCAAACATTCAAGGGTATAACGCGCGGTGGTGCTAATGCATTGTCAGCAGATCACCCACTCAATAACCCTAAGGTTCTGGCAGCCATCTTTACTGACGATGCCATTAAAAATCGCCGTAATATTGAAGCGCTAGAGTTAAGCCCAGGTAAGCTGATTTCTGCTCGCATTACAGCTCATAATCCTCAGTCTGCGATGCCGTTTAATGCAGTGGCTCCAGATGTGAAAAAGCAAGTAAGTCTTAAGATGGCGCAAGATTTAGCCATTAAGATTGGCCAAGAAAAATTGCAAGCATTACAGAAGAATCCAGCAGATGTAGCTGGTTTTGGAGCTGCCAAGTGGGTATCTAGAAATAAACCAACTGATTTAACTGCGGCAGCCATTGATGCAGTATCGTCAGTTGATTCAACAAAGCTACCTGCTGTGGTTAGTGCTGAAGCTACTGGTGGTGGTCTAGCTATTTACAGAGTCACTAAAATTCAGCAACCTAGCAAAGCTGATCCTAAGTTAAGAGCGAGCCAAGCTCAGCAAATCGCTCAGTTAGGTACTCAGTCAGAAGCAGCTACATATTTTGATAGTGTTCGTGAACGAGCAGGTGTTAAGCAAATTAATCAAGTTAAGTAAGAAAATCAATAAGAAATGAGTTCACTAAAAGCCCTGGTATGCAGGGCTTTTTTTCATTCAGCCTAACTCAGTTCACCGATATACTCTACGTATGTTAAAGCCATTAATTGCCCTTTACTTTTTCATCTTAGCTTCAATACAGCTGGGTTTGTTGATTGGTTTGTTTCACTATCATCGATCTAGGAATTTAGTGCGACCAAGTCCTTATTGGATGGGGTCCTTGATTGCTAATATTTCTGCATTATTCATATTTGGTTTCGGTGTCATCTTTGTCAATGATGTTGAGCGCCCAGCATTCAACTTCACAATAGCGAATACGCTTTTTTATGTTGCTGCTATCTATCAGTGGTTATTTTGTAAATCTCTGACTCAAGCGGTTTCTAAACGACTTGATTCGGTTGCAAAAGTATCGATCATTGGCTTCTTCATTATTTTTGAGTTGCTACGCCATTACGGAAATTTTGAGATCAGAACTGCCTATATGGTTTGTTTGGCTTTGTTGTTGTTTAGCTCTCAAATTCATCAACTAATTCAAATCAGAAAAACTGATTCGTCTCCGCAGCTGACTTATTTGCAATATGCCACGATGATTGAGTTGAGTTTTGCAATTTGCCGTTTAGTTGTTTTGGGATTGAGTACTTTTTCAATTCAAAGAGTCGAGCAGTTACCGCAAACACTGATATTTTTCACGATTGCTCAGTTGGTAGCTAATACGGTGGCATACATTGCTATTAGCAGTTATTGGACAGAAAAGATGGCTTTATCTAGTGCTGCTTTCTCAAATGAAAATGAAGTGATTAAGAAACTTCTTCTTGAACGAGATGAGTTGATTGCCTCATTACTGAAGGCTAATAAAACTGCTGCTACAGGTGCGCTATCGGCATCGATTGCGCATGAGTTGAACCAGCCTATAACCGCCATTTCTTTAAATACTGAATTTTTGAAGCTCAAGATGGATAAGGGCACAGAGACTTCATCCGAAATCAGGGATGTTATTCTTAATATTGAGCAGGACAATCAAAGAATATCTCGAATTGTTTCAACTTTAAGAAATATCTTTCAGCAGGACCAAGTAGAGTTAACGCCTATTAATCTGAATGATTTGATTCAAGATTTAATGCCAATCATCATGCCTCAGGCTAAGAATTATGGAATACAAATCAATATGAATTTGAGTGGCAATCATTTGACTCCAATGAATAGCAATGAATTCAGTCAAGTGATATTGAATCTCCTAAATAATGCTATCCAATCTTTATCAAATTTTGATATTCAACATAAAAAGATTGATATATCAACGCAGTTCACTCAGTCTGAAATCAAGCTCAGCATTGCTGATAATGGTCCAGGGGTGCCAAAAGAATTAAGGGCAAATTTATTTAACTTAATGAGTAGTAATAAGAAAGACGGTATGGGTTTAGGCTTGTGGCTATCTAAACATATTGTGGATAGACATCAAGGAAGTATTAGCTATCAAGCGCCTCTTGCAGGTGGTGCTGAGTTTGTCATCACCTTGCCGCTAAAACCTATTTAACGTTTTAGCATCGGTTTTAATTTTGGCCAAACATTGTCTAATAAGATGCTTTGGGCTTGGACATTAGGATGGATTCGATCTGCTTGAAAGAGTTCAGACTTGTCTGCCACTTTTTCTAGGAAAAATGGCAAATATTCAACCTGTTCAGTCTGGGCCAGTGTTGCAAATAAACGAAAGAATTGATTGCTGTAATCGGCACCATAGTTTGGTGGAATACGCATACCCAGAACTAATACTTGCGCCCCTGATTTTTTAGAAGACTGAATGATTTGTCGTAAATTTTTCTCAGTCGCCTGCAGTTGCAAACCTCTTAAAGCATCATTGGCGCCAAGCTCAACGATGACAACTTGTGGCTGATGAGTTTTTAGTAACGCTGGTAGGCGAGCCTGGCCACCAGCGCTGGTCTCACCGCTAATACTGGCATTGATGGTTAACCACGATAACTGATGAGAGGCAAGGCGTTTATCTAATAACGATACCCAGCCAGTACCACGAGGTAAGCCATACTCGGCAGAAAGGCTATCTCCTAGGATTAATATTTTGGGGCTACTCGCAAAGCTATTGGGGGTATGTAAAACTGCCATGCACAATAGTGCAAAGACCAGTACTATGTGTCTTGATCGAATCCACCAAGTTAGTTTTACAAGAATCTTTACTTTATCTGTCATGTCTATACGCGCACCAATAACTGTTTTAGATGTATCGCACTTAGGTAAAACTGTCTCTACTGTAGATGGATCGTTGACCATTTTGCATGATATTTCTTTTTCCGTGGCAGAGGGTGATAGCCTGGCTATTGTTGGTGCCAGTGGATCTGGCAAAAGTACTTTGCTAGGTTTACTAGCTGGTTTAGATACTCCCAGCGCGGGACAGGTTTTATTGATGGGGAAAGATATATCAGGTGGGGATGAGAATGACCGTGCGGCTATCCGAGCCCACCACGTGGGATTCGTTTTTCAATCCTTTCAGTTAATTGACCACTTAAATGCATTGGAAAACGTTCAACTCCCACTTGAGTTAATTGGCATGCCCAGAGCTGAGGCAGCTGCTAAAGCGCAGGTGTGGTTAGAAAAAGTAGGTCTTGCGGAGCGTTTAAAACATCGCCCTAAGACTTTGTCTGGCGGTGAGCAGCAACGGGTTGCGTTGGCTAGAGCATTTGTTACTGAGCCTGATGTTTTGTTTGCTGATGAGCCAACGGGTAGTTTGGATGAGCAAAATGGTCAAAAAATCATCGATTTACTCTTCCAATTGAACCAAGATCTTGGTTCAACCCTCATTTTGGTTACCCATGATACGGCTTTGGCTAAGCGATGCCAGCGCCAGATGGTTTTAAATGCTGGGCGGGTGATTTCAGGTGGCTAAAAAAAGCCAAAAATAGCTTTAAAAACAAGAGGTCAAATCCTATTCGTTTTATAATTATGGGATGCCTGCAAATCGTCGTTTTTTAAGCCTAAACGGGGCCGAAGCCCTTTCTCAATTCCGCCAACAGCGCCTTTTGAGCTCATTATCAGAGCAAGGTGTTGAGCTCACTCAGATCCAAGCGCAATTTGTGCATTTTGTTTGGTCTGATGCAGAACTTTCTGGTGATCATTTAAATGTTCTTAAAGGCTTATTAAACTACGGTGAGCCATTTAGCTTGGTAGAAGCTAAAGGTTTGTTTGCAGGTAAGCAGGATAAAGCAGTTGTAGCACCTCGCATTGGTACGATTTCTCCATGGGCAAGTAAGGCTACGGATATTGCACATCATTGTGGCCTGAATGTCTTGCGTATTGAACGTGGCGTCCAGTTTTTCTGGACAAGCAAGAAATCATTAAGTGACGATCAGCGCCAGCTAGTTTTGGCGGCGATTCATGATCGTATGACCGAAATTACTTTACCAACCATTGACGCAGCAGCTGAGTTATATCAAACGCTTGCTGATAAACACTTCACGCGTATTGATATCTTGGGTGGTGGAAAAGCAGCGCTTGAAGAGGCCAATACTTCAATGGGTTTGGCTTTATCTGATGATGAAGTTGATTACTTGGTTGAGAACTTTAAAAAGCTTAATCGCAATCCAAGTGATGTAGAGCTCATGATGTTTGCTCAAGCTAATAGTGAACATTGCCGTCACAAGATTTTTAATGCTACTTGGACCATTGATGGCTTAGAGCAAGATAAATCATTGTTTGCAATGATTCGTAATACGCACCAATTGCAACCGAATGGTACGGTGGTTGCTTACTCTGACAACTCAGCCATCATGGTTGGTTGTGAAGCGGAAGTTTGGGCACCTAATGAACAACAAGAGTATGTGAAGAAGACAAGACTCACGCATACCTTGATGAAGGTGGAAACGCACAACCACCCAACAGCCATTGCTCCATATCCTGGTGCTTCTACTGGCTCTGGTGGTGAGATCCGTGATGAAGGTGCCACTGGTATTGGCGGTAAACCGAAGGCTGGTTTATGTGGCTTCTCTGTATCAAACTTAAACTTACCTGGTAGTCAATTACCTTGGGATCAACAGCCTTATGGCAAACCTGAGCGTATTGCCTCTCCATTGCAAATCATGATTGAAGGTCCTTTGGGTGGTGCTGCGTTCAATAATGAATTCGGTCGCCCTAATTTAGGTGGTTATTTCCGTGTGTTCGAACAAACCATTGATGGTGAGCGTCGTGGCTATCACAAGCCCATCATGATTGCTGGCGGTATCGGTGCGATTGACGATGGTCATACTCACAAAAAAGAAATCAAGGCAGGTAATTTACTTGTGCAACTAGGTGGCCCTGGTATGCGCATTGGTATGGGAGGTGGTGCTGCTAGCTCCATGGCAACAGGTGCTAATACCGCCGATTTAGATTTTGATTCTGTACAACGCGGTAACCCAGAGATTGAGCGTCGTGCTCAAGAAGTGATCAATGCATGTCGTGCATTGGGTGATAAGAACCCGATTGTTTCGATTCATGACGTTGGTGCTGGTGGTTTATCCAATGCATTCCCTGAACTTGCAGATGGTGCTGGTTTGGGTGCTATCTTTGATATGCGTAAAGTGCCATTAGAAGAGAGCGGTATGAGTCCTGCAGAGATTTGGTGTAACGAATCTCAAGAGCGCTACGTGTTAGCAATCGCTAAAGAAAGCTTACCCATCTTGCAAGCCATGTGTGAGCGTGAGCGTTGCCCAATTGCTGTTGTGGGAGAAACTACCGAAGAGCGCCAATTGTTCTTGGTTGATACCAAAGAGCCTGAAGGTAAAGACGAGCGCTTACCAATTGATATGCCAATGGAAGTGTTATTAGGTAAGCCGCCACGCATGCATCGTGATGTGAAGCGTGTAGAAAAGCAGTTGCCTGAGGTAGATTTAACTGATGTGCAATTAGATATTGCAGCAAGTCTTGTTTTGCAACATCCAACAGTGGCGAGTAAGTCATTCTTGATCACTATTGGTGATAGAACTGTCGGTGGTTTAAATGCCCGTGACCAATTTGTGGGTCCTTGGCAAGTTCCAGTAGCTGATGCTGCTGTTACTTTGATGGATTACAAGGGCTATCGTGGTGAAGCCATGTCGATGGGAGAAAGAACTCCATTGGCTGTGATGAATGCACCAGCTGCTGCTCGCATGGCTGTGGCTGAATCTATCACTAATATTCTTTCTGCTGATATCGACAAAATTGAAGATATCAAGTTGTCTGCTAACTGGATGGCAGCTTGTGGCAATCCTGGTGAGGATGCTAAGTTATTTGATTCAGTGAAAGCTGTTGGTATGGAGTTGTGTCCTGCATTGGGTATTTCAATCCCGGTGGGTAAAGACTCTTTATCAATGCGAACTCAGTGGGCAGATGAGCAAACGCAAGAAAAGAAAGCGGTGACTTCGCCGGTTTCTTTGATTATTTCTGCTTTTGCGCCGGTAACCGATGCCCGTCAAACAACGACACCATTGCTACAAGTGAAAGATGAGCAGGGTGCAGCATTAGATACAGAAATTGTTTTAGTTGATTTAGGTAGAGCCAAGAGCCGTATGGCTGGAAGTATCTTGGCGCAAGTCATTGACCAAGCAGGTCAATCTACGCCTGACTTAGATGATCCTCAAGATCTCAAAAACTTAGCTGCAGCGATTATCAAGATAAGACGTCAAGGCTTGTTGTTGGCCTATCATGATCGCTCAGACGGTGGCTTATTTGCAGCAGCCACTGAAATGGCATTTGCCGCTCATGTGGGCGTGTCTTTGAACGTTGACATGCTTGTTCTTGATAAAGACCACGAGTCAGATTTTGGTGATGCTAAGAACTGGGCGCAACAAGTATCCGGTAGAAGAAATGATTTGACTCTAAGAGCACTCTTTAATGAAGAATTGGGTGCATTGATCCAGGTAAAACGTACTGACAGAGATGCAGTTTTTGCTATTTTGAAAGAGCACAATTTATACGCATGTAGTCATGTGGTTGCCAAACCAAATACCACTGGTCAAATTGAAGTTTGGCGTGATGCGAAGAAGATTTTGGATGTGCCTCGTCATGTATTGCAAAAACTTTGGCAGAGCACCAGTTGGCAGATTGCTCGTTTGCGCGACAACCCAGCTTGTGCAGATAGCGAGAATGATTTAGTCGATAACTTGTCTGACCTTGGCATGCAGCCAAAACTCACTTTCAATCCTAGTGAAGATGTTGCTGCGCCATATATTGCCAAAGGGGTTAAACCTAAAGTGGCGATTCTTAGAGAGCAGGGCGTTAACTCGCATTTAGAGATGGCTTATGCAATGGACTGGGCCGGTTTCTCAAGTTATGACGTACACATGAGTGACTTAATTGCTGGTCGAGTGAACCTCAAAGATTTCCAAGGTTTGGTGGCTTGTGGTGGTTTTAGTTATGGTGACGTTTTAGGCGCTGGTGAAGGTTGGGCTAAATCAATCCTCTTTAACTCGAGCATCAAAGACCAATTCCAAACCTATTTCAACCGCACTGATACATTTGGTTTAGGTATTTGTAATGGTTGTCAGATGATGTCGAATTTAGCGAGCATTATTCCTGGTGCAGAAACTTGGTCTAAGTTCACGCGTAACAAATCAGAGCAATACGAAGCAAGATTGGTGATGGTAGAAGTAACAGAATCTCCATCGATCTTCTTGCAAGGCATGGCAGGTAGCCAGTTACCGATCGCCGTTGCTCACGGTGAAGGTTTTGCTAACTTCAGTCAGCAAGGTAATCAAGAGCAGACACAAGCAAAAGGCTTGGTCGCTCTCCGATTTGTTGATAACCAGGGCAATCCTACTGAAACCTATCCACTGAACCCGAATGGCTCGCCAGAAGGTATCACTGGTTTAACTACACCGGATGGACGTTTCACTGTATTAATGCCTCACCCTGAACGTGTATTTAGAACGGCGCAAATGAGTTGGGCTCCTAAGCAGTGGCAAGAAATTGCTGATGGAGCTAGTCCATGGATGCGTATGTTCCGTAATGCCAGGGTGTGGACCAAGTAATTCCGTCACACATTTAATGCAAGAAACGATGAACCAGACTGAAGCTTTAGGTCTGGTTCTTTTACATGAGGCTGCCATGGCTAATGCAAAAAATAAAAAAAGTACCAAGCAAGTAAATAAATCTAAAAAAACTCAATCTAACAACAAGCCAGAGTTTGCGCCAGTGACTTTCTCAGAGGAGAGGGGTGTACGTTTCTTGCACTTTGGTACCTGGTGGGTGCAAGGTGCCATGCGCATCGATGATCCTGACTACATTGATCTTGAATACGCTCAGCAAATGATGGCAGGTTTGTTGTTTCTTGATCCTAATGACAAGCGGCTCCAACATAATCAGCAAAATCTTAAAAAAGAACCATTTCACATGGTTCAGTTGGGCTTGGGGACTGGGGCTTTAACTAAGTTTGCCCACAAGCACTTTCCAAAAGCCAAAGTAACTGCGGTGGACTTGAACCCAGCAGTCATTGTGGCAGCTAGAGTGATGTTTCATTTGCCGCCGCCCAATAAAAACCTTGAAATTCTGCAAGGGGATGCCCTCAAGTATGTAACCTACAAGAAACATCATGAAACCATCGACTTGTTACAGGTTGATTTATATGATGCGACTGCCAGGGGGCCAGTCTTAAGTTCCAAGGAGTTTTATCAGGGTTGTTATGACTCTCTTAAGTCACCAGGAGTTATGACAGTTAACTTATTTGGTAACCACAAGAGCTTTAAAACGAATATTAAGAATATCTGCGATGCCTTTGATAATCGTGTATTGGTTTTCCAACAAGTGCATGACTGCAATGTGGTGGTCATTGCATTCAAAGGCCCTTATCTAGAGGTGGACTGGAAAACTGTGCAGGGCAGAGCATCCCATCTTGAGAAAGCCTATGGTCTTCCAACCAAAGCATGGGTACCGGGACTTAGATCAGAAAATGCAAGGCAGGAAGCTTACTTGTCGATTTAGCAATTAGTGTATTGATCCACACTTAGATCCAATGCCACCTTAGGGTGGCATTTTTTATGGCTCTTGTTCTTTAAATATTCGTAATGGCAAACATTACGTTAATTAATAAAATTATCATTTAGTTAGACTTGTCAGGATGTAGAGGAGTACCGTTAGGCGATTATTAGGATAGAACAGTGAAGAATATTTACCAATTTAGTTAATTCAGGTAAATTCCACCTTTCCATCATTCATAGAAGGTTAAGGTTAACCATGTTACCGCTAGATAACGTTACTACTATTTACTTAACTGGCTTAATTGCTATTGGGTTCTCTGCTACACAGTTGATCCTATTAATAAAAAAAGGTAGATCCGTTATTTTATGGAGCCTTGGGGGATTATTGATGGGCTTAGGTTACATCGTAACTTTGATGCAAATCACCGATCCTTTACCACAATCATGGGTTCTGGGACCCATTTCAGTGCTAATGGGTAGCTTAATTGTCCTCAGTTCACTTGGGATCTGGTCTGGATATGCCTTACCAAAAAAATCTTCACTGATTTGTCTTGGGGGGGTAGGTGTAACTGGGGCGTTGTTCTATTTCAGCCGATTATTTAATGCACCACTAGGTAGCCTTGAGGCTATATTACTAGCACCTATCTCTGCGACACTTATATATAGTGCTTGGTTCGCTGGGGTACAAGCCAAGCATAGCCGTAGTAAATATATCTATTTAATAAGTAGCGTTCTATGGATTCAGGGTTTATTCATGGCAGTTTTAACTTTGGGTGCATTAGCTGCAATCGGTGACCAATATATTGTTGTCACTTCTAAAGTGGTTTATTGGACAAGTCTTGTATATTTAATCAGCACTCTAATTAATAATATCGCTTGGTCACTTCAAATATCCGAAGATTTACTTATTGCAGGTGGCCAAGTCAAAAAAGATGCCCCTATATTATCAGCTACTAGAGCATCAGATTTACAAGTAAGCCCAGTTGTTAATAAAAATGAAAAGCCTATTAAAGAAAAGAAAGTAATAGAAAAATCAGAATCAGTTGAACCAATCACTATTAATCCTGATATATTAAATGAAACTGAAAAGTTAGCTTTATTAGAAAAGTTAACTGATAAAGAGCGTGATGTATTCTTCTTAGCTGCTGAAGGTAAAAAGAACGGTGAGATTGCTACTATTCTTAACTCTTCAGAGGCTAGTGTTAAAGTCCATCGGTCACGTATGACTGGTAAATTAGGAATGAAAAAGCCTGAAGACCTTAAAAAGTTAATTTCTAACTCTTCAATAAAGACAGAAGGTTACGAAGCGAATGAAATAAAAATTGCTGAACAGGTAAAACCAGATCTCTTTACCAATACTTAACCTTTAAAGTTAAGCCATCTCTACTTAAAGCCACCTTAGGGTGGCTTTTTGCTTGCTTAACTTTTTGTTTTCAGTGTGGACATTGTAATTTTTTGAGGAATCTTCTTTCAATTTTACTCAAAATTTGTGAAGGTTTTAGCTTGAGTTTCAGACTCATATTTTTATAAAAATTATGAAAATTTCTTCAGCAATACAAGAACTTAGCTAGATTCATTGCTGGCTAAAAAATGCTTAATTCCATACAATCGCGTGCGTGCGTTTATAAATAGATACGAAATGCGCATTCGGGTAAAAAATTAAAAAAGTAAAAACAGTCTTCATGAAATTAAAAGCTCTTCTGACCCTTGCATTACTTGGCTTGACAGCCATGTCTACGCACGCGGCACCAGACGCTGGAGCTTTGCAACAAGAATTGCAAAAACAAGTCCCGAATTTACAGGCTCTACCTAAACCCCAGGCACCCACTAAGAAAGCCAAGCCAGAGGAGGCTAGGCCTGGTGAAGTCAAAGTCACTATCAAAGGTTTTAGAGTTGACGGCAATAAAAGCATTCCTGATGAAGCCATACAGCAGACCTTAAAGCCCTGGCTTGGCATGACAGTTCCGTTTCAAGATTTACAAAAAGCTGCTGATGCTGTGGCTGCCTTGTATCAAACTTATGGCAAATTAGCCCAAGTCTCTGTGCCCCCTCAACGTATTACAGACGGCATTGTGGTTTTGAAGGTCTTAGAGGCCAAACTAGGTGCGGTGAATATCGATATGCCAAATGGCCCGTCGCGTTTTACGGAAGACCGTGCAAGGCGATACATTACTGATGCAAATCGACTGTCTGAGATTGTTCAAACGCAAAATATTGAGAGATCTATCTACATCCTGAATGAAACCCCTGGTGTGGCAGTTACCACTCAGTTAGAACCAGGTAAAAATGAGGGAGAGGTTGATTTAAGGCTTTCACTAGCTGACACTCACCCATATCGAGGCAAGATTGAAGGCAATAACTATGGTAGCCGTAGTACTGGCGTCCTTCAAAGGGTTGTCAATGTGACTTTTGATAATCCAGGTAGCTATGGAGATCAATTGTCTTTTAGCAACATCAAGTCATTGGGGTCAGATTACTCTCAGGCCAGCTATTCACTGCCGATTAACACGGATGGTTGGAGAGTTGGGGCATCAGCCAGTTATTTGGATTATCAAAACGTTGGTAAGTTTGCTTACCCAACAAGCTCAGCATCTGGGTTTGGTTATGCAAAAACTGTTGGGCTCAATCTTAGCTATCCGATATTGAGAAGTCCTGAGGCAAACAGGAATTTTACAGCTGGGCTTGATCGTAAGCTTTACGCTAACAAAAATGCAGCAGATGGCGTCTATACCAGTGATTATCGTATTGAGAATATGGTTTTGGGCCTGTCTGGCAACCAGTTTGATAGTTGGAATGGTGGCGGTGTTAATTCCGCCTCTATTACCCTTACCAAAGGCCATATTGTCGTTGGAGGCGGTCGCCTAGATTATGACTCTACGATCCCAAAGACATTTACAAAATACAACTTTAGTTTGTCCAGAAATCAGCAATTAGTTCCCGATCAGACAATTTTTACGGTTTCAATGTCAGGTCAATATGCTTCAGTTGACTTGGATTCAGCCGAGAAGTTTTATTTGGGCGGGCCCAATGGTGTGAGGGCTTATCCAGGCTCTCAAGGTGGTGGTGCTCAAGGAATTATGATCAATGCTGAAATTCAGCAACAGTTGCAAGATAAGCTGGTTGCTACAGCATTTTTTGATGCAGGTCTGGTTCAGCAGTACAAGGATAAAGCTCTTTATCAATCTAATAAAGGCAGCACTAATGCCAATAATTCATACATTCTTAAGGGTGTTGGTGCAGGTTTAAAGCGAGCAGATAAAGACATTATTTGGAGTACCAGCATTGCTTGGAAGTTGGGGGGCAACCCTCTCTATACCGATGGTGTAGCAGTAAACAACGACAAACGCTCCAACAGTGCCTATGTATGGGCACAAGTTCAGTGGACTTTTTAAATGAGAGTCGCTAGCAAAAACTTCCTGATGTTTGTGGCTTTTTTTGCCTCAACGGGAGTTTGTGCTCAGACTAATACGGCGTTACCCACTGGTGGTCGAGCGGTGGCTGGATCTGCAACAATTTCCCAGTCTGGCAACACTTTGAATGTTGTTCAAGCTTCTCAGCGTGCAGTTGTGAATTGGGACAGCTTCAACGTGGGGGCTAATGCCAAGGTTGAGTTTGTTCAACCAAATGCTCAAGCTGTGATCCATAACCGCGTGGTTTCAGCAACTGCTTCTCAGATCGACGGCATGATCAAGGCCAATGGGCAGGTAATCATCTCCAATGCCAACGGTGTTGTATTTGGCAAGGGTTCACAGGTAGATGCTGCTGCCATCGTTGCTACAACGATGGCTATCAATGACAAAGATTTCATGGAAGGTAAGAGCACTTTCAAAGGCAATGGCACAGGCGCTGTGGTCAACTACGGCAAGCTCCAAACCAACGACCCCAAGGGCTATATCGCCTTATTAGCCCCAGAAGTACGTAACGAAGGTTATATCCTAGCCAAGGGTGGAGTTGCTAACCTTGTGGCCTTGGCTAGCGGCAGTCAAGTCACCTTGGACTTCCGCGGGGATCAACTCATGACCGTCAAGGTGGATGCTTCTGCCTACAAATCATTGATTGAGAACAAGCGTGTGGTTCAGGTGGATGGTGGCATGGTCGTGATCGCTGCTAACTCAGCCGCCCAGTTGATGGGCTCAGTCATCAAGAACAGTGGCCGCATCAGCACCAGCTCCATGGTCAATAACGGCGGTGTGATTGAGATCTTGGCCGATAACGTCCAGAACTCAGGCAGCATCACAGCGAATGCCAAAGGCAATACTGGCAATGGCGGTCAGATCAATATCAAAGCCAACA
>JBEEOV010000020.1:0-18354 GCA_041191465.1 Pseudomonadota bacterium | reverse complement strand
GATCGATGATTTTCACAGTCACATCAGCGACCCATAGTGGTCTTTGTGGATGTGCTTGTGAGAACTCCAATACCAAGGGCCATTTTTTACCCAATTCCAACATGGCTTCAGATTCTTCGCTGCCAATGCCGCCAGTGATGTACTGAATACCTTGATAATTTTTACTCTCAGGTACATCTGCCTGCGCGAAAGACACGCTAGATACCGTAAAAATAGCAGCAGCGATTAGAGTCTGAGCTAGCTTTAGCCAAGATGCTTGATTGATTAAAGATGATTTCATAGGGGCTCCTTGGCTGATTGCTTTTTGCTGGGGCAAGATGAGCATGAACTCTGATCATTGCAACTGCCCGAAGAGGGCTTCTTGTAGTGGCGGAACATCACCCAGTAGCGTTTGCTCATATAAATTACTACCAAACCACCGATGAGCCAGACCAGGCCATCAAAGATCATTTCTGTTGTTGTCATGCGTCATATTTCCTTTAGGCAATAGGATAAACCCATTGTTTGACCTAATGACGATTTGGCCATTTCCGACCATTTTTAAGCTTTTTAATAAATATTTTGACTTTTTTATAAAATACTGTATATTTATACAGTATGTGGCTTAAGCCCTGTATTTAATAGAGTCTCAAGGAGCAATAAAAATGAAAACATTGATTTCTAACCCAGTTTGGTCAGTGATTAGCGGTTTGGTGATTTGGATGGTTTTTGCTGAAAAACCAGGTGAGTGGCAACGCAGAGAATGGGTGTGCAGCCGTTCTGAGTAATAGTCTCGATAGAGACTCAACAGTCTTATTCTTGAATGAGCTTGGCTGCTTTAGCCAGTTCTTTGAGGCAACTGGGGCATAAACAACCCTCGGACATTCCTGCCATTTTTGCCGTGATCTCTTTCGGGATCGGTGGCAGTTCCATACACCAGCAGTGAGTCTCGCCTTGGGCAACGCCACAGGTAAAAGTAGTCCCACATTTTGGGCAAGTTTGTGATGTGCTCATCGTTTTAAAACAATCAAAGTAATACCTGCATTACCAAAAATATCTTTGGTCAAAACACTTTTTAAAGTCGGATGACGTTTCATGAGTTCTTGGTAGGTTTCTTTACCAGGGATTAAGTCTTCACCAGCGTAAAAAGAATCAATCAAATGACTGCGTCGTTGATAGAGTAATTCTTGGCGCACAGCTTCTTTGATGCGACCACCTTTACCACCTGAGCCATAACCATGGATCACTTTCACAACTCTCATGGCAGTATCAGACAGCTCTTCTAATACGCGGTCAAATTTCTCAATTGCTTGATCAACGGTTGGAAGTTGATGTTCTAAATTGAGGGTGTAAATGCCAGCTAGTTTTTTAGGAACTTCTGGCATCTCTGAAGATCCACAATAAGGGCATACCTTATCGAGGGCTCTTCTAGGATTGCCGCAATCAAGGCAAAGGGCGGATAACTGGTTGGCCATTTAACCAAGCCTCTAAACACTCAACCACACCTTGTGTAAAGCTCTCAAACACGGGTTGTGCCACAAAGCCTAAATGGGGTGTTAATAATGTGTTGGGCGTATTTCTTAAGGGGTGATCGTGGGGCAGAGGCTCTGTATCAAATACATCAATCGCTGCACCACCTATTTGTTTTTCTTCAAGTGCCTTCACCAACGCTTGGGTATCTACCAAGGTAGAGCGTGAGGTATTCACGAGCAAAGCACTTGGTTTCATTAAAGCGATTTTTTCTGCGCTAATTATTCCTTTGGTGCTTGGTCCAGCCACAATGTGTAAAGAAACAATGTCTGATGTTTTTAATAGATCATCCAGAGGCGCAGCTTCTACACCAGCAGCCGCAGCTCTTTCAGATGTCATATTAGGACTCCAAACCACGACCTTCATACCAAAAGCCAAAGCAACTTTGGCAACTCGACTGCCGATTTCACCAAGACCAATGAGGCCCAAAGTGCGACCCTTTAAAACGGGTAACAAAGAATGATCATTGCGCCATTGCTTGGCATGAAGTAATTGGTTTTGTTCTACAAGACGTTTGTGTAGTCCCAAAATAAGCGCCCAAGTGAGTTCAGCCGTGCTGTCTTTAGAAGGGCCCCATTCCGTATGGCTAACCGGAATATTTCTTTCTTTGAGTGCGGCAGCATCCAAAGCCAAATTACGCGTGCCTGTAAAAACCACATATTCAAGATGGGTTAGCTCTGCAATCAACTTGGCCGGTAGTGGTGTGCGGTCACGCATTAGCACTAGGGCATGAGCTTGTTGAAGGGTCGCTAGGAGCTTCTCGCCATAGATTGGCTCATTAAAGATCTCCACATCTGCCAAAGCTTTGATGTTTGACCAATTGGATAGCTTTTCGTAGGAGTGCTCATAATCATCGAGAACCACTATTTTCTTGCGCATGGCGCTTGTCTCCATTATTGGGTGTGTTTTTTCTAATTGCATTCATTATAGGAGTGTGGGATATTTATGTCGTCACAGAGCCAAAAAGGCCGGGCACTATTAAAGGAGACAATATGAAAGCTAAGCTATTAGCAGGGCTAATTTCAGCCTTGTGTATTTCTGGAGCGGTTCAAGCTCAAAACAACGATTGGCCAACACAAAAAGTTATTAAATTAATTGCTGTATTCCCACCAGGGGGATCCGTTGACCAAGTAGCCAGAATTTTGGCGCCAACACTTCAAACGCAATTAAAACAAAACGTCATTGTTGAAAACATCGGCGGAGCTTCTGGTTCTATTGGTGCAGCAGCAGTGGCTAAAGCTCAGCCAGATGGTTACACCTTTGGTGTGGTGTTTGACACGCATGGTGTGAACGAAAACATGATTGAAAAATTGCCGTACAACACCAAAACTGATTTGGCTACAGTGACCATGATTGGTACTGCGCCGATGGTTTTGACTGCGAGCAAAAGTTCTGGCATTACTAGTTTTAAACAGTTAATTGACAATTCAAAAGCCAAAAAACCAAATAGCTATGGCTCAATTGGTACAGGCAGCTTGGGTCATTTGGCTTTAGCTTCATTGGCCAAAGATGCTAAGTTTGATTGGACACATGTGCCTTATCGTGGCGGCGGTCCATTGATGCAAGATGCTCTAGCTGGCCATGTGCCATTAGCGATTGGCTCATTATTTTTGGTCAAGCCTCACGTTGAAGCAGGTGGCATTGTGCCTTTAGCAGTGACAACAAGTAAACGTTCGCCAGAAATGCCAAATGTGCCAACAATTGCTGAGAGTGGTTACCCGAATTTTGAAGCCCCAGCTTGGTGGGCCATCATTGCTCCAGCAAAAACACCACCTGCCATCATCAATCGCATGCATGAAGAAGTGGCTAAGGCGTTGAAAAATCCAGACGTCTCAACTCGCTTGAAATCTCAAGGTATTGAGATCATGGGGTTGGGTCCAAAGCCTGCCCAAGAGTTTGTGAACAAACAAATTGACGTTTGGGGTGTATTCATCAAAGCGAATAACATCAAGGCAACTAACTAAGTCATGACAGAGCGCCTTGTGCCATATCAACCGCTGGACTTGCAAGAGCCAGCGGATTTGGTGGCAGCCATTCGTGAGAGACGTGGTGGTGATCTAATTAATTTAGATCGCATGCTGTTGCACAGCACGCCATTCTCAAGAGGTTGGAATGCTTTTTTAGGCGAGGTGAGAAGTCACCTCAGTTTGCCTTTAAAGTTACGTGAACTAGCCATGTGTGGTGTGGCAGTTCTTAATCGTGCTGATTATGAGTTTTTGCATCACTCACCAATATTTATCAAGGCAGGTGGCACCGAGGCGCAAGTGAATGCTTTGCGCACGCTAGGGTCACAAGTGATGCCAGAGGGTTTATTCACACCACTTGAAAGCGATGCATTGGAGCTCACCATTCAAATGACAAAATCAATTGAAGTGGATCGATCTCTGATGAAGCGTTTACAAGATCAGTTGGGTAATACTCAATTGGTTGAGTTAGTAGGAGTGATCGCCACCTACAACATGGTTTCAAGATTCTTGGTCGCTTTAGAGGTAACACCGGATCAGCACTAAATTGACCAACACAGCAATCAGGGCAGCCATCACGCAATGGCTGCCTTTTCTTTATGAGGTGTTAGCCTTTGGGCTAATAGCCCAATATGACAAATGTAACTAATATCAAATTCAAATTAAATCAAAGGAATTGAGACAGTTTTGAGCGATTTAGGACACATCTATGTAATTGATGATGATCCATCCATGAGGAGTTCTCTCTCAAGGATGTTGATCAATTATGGTTATAGCGTGAGTGTGTTTGAGCGCCCAGAAAACTTTATTGAAGAATCAATTCCGGTATCACCTGCAGCGATACTCTTAGATATGCGCATGCCGACCATGCTAGGAACGGAGTTGCAAAAACAGTTGAATCAGTTGGGTAGAAATACCCCCATCATCTTTATTTCTGGCGAGTCGATGCCGCATGAGATTGTGACTGCCATGAAGCAGGGCGCGATAGATTTCTTATTTAAGCCATTTAACTTAGATGACTTATTAAAAGCAGTTGCCTCAGCAGTAGAAAAAGATAAAGAAGTTTTTAAGGTCACGGTTCAAAGTATGACTGTGACTCAGCGGTATGAATCTCTGACCCCTCGTGAGAAACAAGTGTGTGCGCTTTTGGTTGATGGTCTTATGAACAAAGATATTGCTGTTCGTTTGGGCACAACGGACGCCACCATCAAGGTGCATAAATCGAGGGTCATGGAAAAAATGCAGGCTGATTCTTTGCAAGATTTGGTTCGTTTTCTGGCTTTAGTGAAGGTTTTATAGTAATTCTTATGGATAACTAACTGTTTCTTATAAGAATTTAAATCAATGCTAAAGTAACGTTATTACTTATAAAGATTGCCTTGGAGACAAAATGGCAGCAGGTTCAAAAAATAAACTAGAAATCCTTCCTGAAATCCAGGGCAAGGTGCTCAAAGCTGCGCGCGAAAAAATGCGCTACAAGCCAGAGGATTTGGCGCACAAGGCTTGTTTGTCAAAGAAGCACATCATTGAATTAGAAGAAGGTGGTGTGAGCAGTTTCTATTCTGAAGCTCACAAAGTAACTGTGGCTAAGAAAATTGCCAAGCTATTAGAGCTAGATGAAGCGCGTGTGCTAGTTCATCCTGATGGTGATGCTATTAAGCAAAAAGACTTGGTATTTGATACCCCAGTTGAAGAAGTCGAAGCTCCAGTACAAGACTTACCAGATGATGTGCCACCTGCACCTATTCAGAAAACTTTACCAATTCAAGAGAAGGTTAATTTAGAAAATATTAAATCTGGCGATTCGGGCAAGTCTCAACAAGCGAGAATTGAGTCAGGCAAGCGTGTTGGCGCATTGGTCTTAGTTGCTTTGGTCTTGGTGGGCTTATATATCACCAAAGACAACATCATTGAATTATTCAGTTCAACTCCACAGCCCCCGAAGGTGGAGGCAACCCAAGAGCAAGTGATTGAGGAAGCAAAGCCTGAAGCAACGGCCGCGTCTGCAACACCATCGGCAGCTACTGCTGCAGTTGTTGATGCAGCATGTCCTAAAGCTGATCCTACCCCAACGAGTGTCACAGTATCTGATCCAACTAAACCAGGTAACTTTGTTTATGTTGTGACTAAAAGCAAGCAGACAGTCTGTGTGATTGACGCCTCAGGTAAATCAACCATGCAAACGATTGATGCTGGCGCTAATCACACCTTCACTGGTAAGGCGCCATTCACAGTCTTAACAAATGGCCTATCTCAAGTGAATGTTTATTTCCAAGGTCGTCCAGTCAAGCCTGCTTCTGAGCAAGTGAAGACTCTAAGCTTGCAGGAAAAATAACCAAAGTATCAACAAATTTAAAAAAGAGCGTTTCTAGACGCTCTTTTTTTATGAGCATTTCAAGAGTCAGAAATGTCACAAGATAAAATAAGTCCATGAAGCAACATCCTCAATCCAAAACCGAAATATTCTGGGCTTTCACCTGGTTGGCACTGCAAGGGTTTGGTGGCGTACTACCAGTCGCTCAACGAGAGTTGGTTGAGAAAAAACGCTGGTATAGCAAAGAAGAATTTTTGGAAGAGTGGGCGGTTGCTCAAGTGCTACCAGGTCCTAACGTGATTAATTTGGCGATCATCTTTGGCGCTAGATACTTTGGTTTGTCAGGTGCTTTGGTCGCCATTGCTGGCATGTTGGTTTTTCCGATGTTAGCCCTGGTGCTGATTGCCATCCTTTATTTGAATCTCGGTGAGTACCCAGTCATCAATGGGGCGATCAGAGGCATGGGAGCCGTAGCCGCCGGTTTAATTGCGGGCACATCTCTCAAGCTTGCAAGTGCGCTTAAAAAACATCCACTGGGGTATTGGCCATCGATTGGTTTGGCAGCCATGTGTTTTATCTTGGTGGCACTTGTAAAAATTCCTTTGGTCTACGTCTTGCTCACTTTAGGAGTCTTTTCTATTTATATGACTTATCGACGGGTGAAGTCATGTTGAGTTTTTCTTGGGGTGATTGGGGCATTGTCTTTTTGCACTTCATGGCTGTGTCATTGATGGCAGTCGGTGGAGCGGTGACCGTCATACCGGAGATGCATCGTCATTTGGTGAATCAAAATGGCTGGATGACTGAAGCACAGTTCTCTGCATCCATTGCAATTGCTCAATCAGCACCAGGACCTAATATCTTAGTGATTGCCATGATGGGTTGGCATATTGGCATTAACTCAGCAGTAGGTTTGTATGCTCAATATTTATGGGGCACGATTGGGATGGTCTTAGCCATGGTAGGAGTGATGTTGCCCAGCTCTTTACTCACTTACTCGACTGCGAAATGGGTGCAAGCTAATCAACACAGCGCCTATGTCTTGGCGTTTAAGCAAGGTCTAGCGCCCATAGTAATTGGAGCTATTTTGGCAACCAGTTGGATCATCAGTTCCAGTAACAGTCAGTTTTCTACTGATTGGGCTTTGTGGTTATGTACTGGCATCACGGTGCTATTGATTTGGAAAACCAAGATACATATTTTGTTATTGCTATTGGTCGGAACTATCTTGGGCGCATTAGGTTGGATATAAACCAACCACCCATTCACAGATAGGCAATAAAAATAGGCAACAAAAAACCCGACCTAAGTCGGGTTTTTGTTTAACGATCAACCGAATTATAGTGGGTTGATGTTTGAAGCTTGCTTGCCTTTAGGGCCAGTTGTTACTTCAAAGCTAACCTTTTGGTTCTCTTTCAAGCTTTTGAAACCGTTACCTTGAATAGCTGAGAAGTGAGCGAACAAATCTTCACCACCACCATCAGGAGTAATAAAACCAAAACCTTTTGCGTCGTTAAACCATTTAACAATACCTGTTGCCATTACTGAAATTCCTTAAAAAAATTAAACGTGGTGATTTCTCACCATTTCTTTGCAGGGCTGGAAGATTCAACTAACCGAATCACCCATTTTGAAAAATGGAAACGACGGAAGCTACTTGAAGACCTACAGACCAAGTATCGCACAAATTTATTAAATGGGAATGTTTTTTTAATCAGGGCTTTTACTAGGGTTTAAGGGCAAAAAAGCCCGAAATTTGACATATTTATCGGCTTTTTACCCCCAGCGATGCTTTTTGAGAGTTTTTTGGGGCTAGGTCTGTCTGAATTAGACAACTTTGGCAGAAACTGGCACTCTGTTTTATCCTCTAGGCTCAATTAATTAATCAATAAGAGACAAACTCCATGAATCAAGCAGATATCACCAAAATTGTTGATGAGAATATGAAGGCTCGTCGCTCCATTAGGGCTTTTTTACCTAAAGATGTGAGTAAAGAGCAGATTCTGGGGTTATTAGAGGTTGCAGGACGTGCCCCATCTGGCACCAATACTCAACCATGGCAGGTGTACGTTGTGACTGGTGGCAAGAAACAAGCTATCACGAATGACATCTTGGCAGCTTTGGCAAATCCAGAATTACTCAAAGAGCACACTGAAGAATATGCCTACTACCCATCTAAATGGGTAGACCCATATATTTCACGTCGTCGCAAAGTAGGCTTTGATCTTTACGGACTGTTAGGCATCGGTAAAGAAGACAAAGACAAGATGCAAGCGCAGGGCGCCAGAAACTTTCAGTTCTTTGATGCACCTGTCGGCATATTTTTCACGATTGATCGTGTGATGCAGCAAGGTAGTTGGCTGGACTATGGCATGTTCATCCAAAACGTGATGTTGGCGGCTAAAGCCCGAGGTCTCGATACATGCCCGCAAGCTGCATTTACCCAGTTTCATAAAATCATTGCCAAGCATCTAGATTTGAAGCCAGAACAACAATTGGTGTGTGGCATGTCATTGGGTTATGCAGACATGTCAAAAATTGAAAACACTCTCGTGACTGAACGTGAGCCAGCTCAAAACTTCACGACATTTGTTGAGTGATCACTAGGCAGCATTGATGCGATTGTTGATAATTTCAGCATGAAACAATTTGCATCAATTGCTGTACTAATTAGCCTGTTCATCACAGGCATCCAGGCTCAAGCTATTGAGGTTGGTGATCAATTGCCGTTAGGCGAGTTGCGCTCAGTGCAAGGTCAAATCTATTCAGAGAATCATTGGAAGCAAAGACATACCGTAGTTCAAGTATGGGCAACTTGGTGCTCATATTGCCGCAAGCAGAATGTTCATTTGGAGCAGCTGGTGCAAAAGATACCAGCCCAACAACTCAATGTCATCACTATTTCAATTGATAAGACCGCCAGTCCCGTCAAAGCTTATTTGGCTAAAAATAGTTACACATTCCCAGTCGTAATGATGACTCCGGAGTTATCAAAAGCAATTGGTAAAAGAAGGGGTGTGCCAGAGGTCTACGTTCTTAATCCACAGGGGAAGGTCGTGCAAAAAGACTATGGACTAATGGTGGACTTAGATTTCTTTGAACTTGCCCGCTACGCTGAAAAGCAAAAATAACCAGCGTTAATCACGTTAGCAAATAACCATATGCAAATTAATTATTTGCACTTTTCACACTGATTTTGAATAATTGGTCAGTTAGCAAATCTTGCTAAGTTTAGGGTTAAACCCCAAGGGCTTTAGTTAGTCCAAATCAGTAACATCGAATAGTTATCAAAGAGGGGGAAATATGAGTCAATTATTTAATCGTCGACCATGGGCATTAATCGTCGGTATATTTATTGCATTGCTATGTGTGGCTAATGTATCTAATGCTCAAAGTTTGCAAGTAAAACAATGGGCAGCGTCTTGTTCAGCCTGTCACGGTACAGATGGTTATTCTGAAGGCGGCATGGCCAGTCTTGCAGGTCAGACTAAAGCTGAGCTCATTCAAAAAATGAATGAGTACAAATCAGGTAAGCGCGTGGCTTCGATCATGCATCAATTGAGCAAGGGATATACAGATGAGCAAGTTGAGCAGATTGCTGCTTACTTTGCCTCTTTACCTGCTGAAAAAGCAGCCCCAAAGAAAACTAAATAATTAGGAGTTGATGATGCAAAGACGCGAATTTATACAATTAGTAGGTGCCGGCGCTGCAGCAACAACTTTAGTGGGTTGCGCTACAACAAATATTGATGCCAAGGGCGCCAAAGTTCTAGTGATTGGTGGTGGCTATGGTGGTGCAACTGCGGCTAAGTACGTGCGTAAGTTCTCAAACTACACAGCTGATGTGACATTAATTGAGCCTAACCAAAATTTCATTTCATGCCCACTGTCAAATTTGGTGATTGGTGGCAGCAAAAAGCTAGAAGACATCACTGTGTCTTATGAAGGCTTGAGAAAAAATCATGGTGTTAATTTAATTAGAGATTCAGTGGCTTCCATTGACGTAGCTAAGAAGCAAGTGAGATTAACTGGTGGCGCATCATTGTTCTACGATCGCCTGATTGTGTCTCCTGGTATTGATTTAACGTATGACAAGTTGCCAGGTATGTTGGTGCCTAATGCGCAAAATCAAGTGTTGCATGCTTGGAAAGCTGGCGAGCAAACAGTTGGTTTAAGAAAACAACTAGAAAGCATGAAGGATGGTGGTGTATTTGCCATTTCAATTCCTTTGGCTCCATATCGTTGCCCTCCTGGACCGTATGAGCGTGCTTGCCAAGTGGCTGAGTATTTCCAAAAGAACAAGCCAAAGAGCAAAGTACTTATTTTGGACGCCAATGATGATGTGACATCTAAGCCAGGTTTATTTAAATTGGCATGGTCACGTCGTTATGAGGGTAGAGTTGAGTATCGTCCTAAGCATCAGTTAACAGACGTTGACGTTAAAGGTAAAACATTGAAGTTTGAATTTAATGACGATGTGAAAGCTGATGTATTGAACGTGTTGCCTCCAATGCGTGCTGGCGCCATTGCAGTGAAAACTGGTTTGGCTAACATGAACGGTCGTTGGTGCGAAGTGGACTTCTTAACATTTGAATCCAAAGTTGCGCCAAACGTTCACGTCCTTGGCGACTCAATTCAGATTGCACCAGGTATGCCTAAGTCTGGTCACATGGCTAACCAACATGGTAAGACTTGTGCTGCTGCAGTTGTAGCCATCTTGAGTGGTGCAGAAGTCAACCAATTGCCGGTGTACAACAACACTTGCTATAGCTTTGTATCTGCTCAAGACGTGGTTCACGTAGCCAGCGTTCATCAATATGATGCAGCGAAGAAGACTATGGTGACTGTGCCAGGTTCAGGTGGTGTTTCAGCAGCCGCGAATCCTCTTGAGGGTGAGTATGCGCAAGCTTGGGCCAGAAATATTTGGGCTGACATGCTGGTTTAAATTAAGCCGCTACAACAAAAAAGCCTGCAAATTTGCAGGCTTTTTTTATCACTTCTTTTTACTCTGGTCATCTAAAGACTTCAAAAATGCCAGTTTCTCTTTAATTTTTGTTTCTAAACCACGATCAGTCGGTTGGTACCATGCTTGATCTTTGATGCCATCAGGTAAATAGGTTTCTCCTGCAGCATAAGCATGAGGTTCATCATGTGCATAGCGATAGGCTTTGCCATGACCTAACTCTTTCATGAGTTTGGTAGGGGCGTTACGCAAATGAATCGGTACTTCATCGCTACCGTGTTCATTAACAAAAGCGCGTGCTTGGTTGTAAGCCTTGTAAGCAGCATTGCTTTTAGGCGCCGCTGCTAAATAGATTAAAGCTTCAGCCAACGCTAATTCGCCCTCGGGGCTACCTAAGCGTTCGTAGGTGAGAGCAGCATCATTGGCAAGTTGCATGGCTCTTGGGTCTGCTAGACCAATATCTTCCCAAGCCATGCGTATGATGCGTCGCGCTAGATATTTGGGATCCGCACCACCATCAATCATTCTGCAAAACCAGTATAGGGCGCCATCGGTATTGGAGCCGCGCACAGACTTATGTAGTGCAGAGATTTGATCGTAAAAATGATCACCTGATTTATCAAATCTCTTGGTTAAATGCCCTAAAGAGTTCTTTAAGAAATCAGCAGAAACAACAGTAACTTGATTAGTGCTTGCCGCATGGTAAGTTTGTTCAATCAAATTCAGAAAACGTCTGGCATCGCCATCGGCAAGGGTCACCAACATTTCTTTTGCAGATTCATCAAAAGTTACACCCTTGATGGAGGCTTGGGCTCTTTCAAGCAGTTCTAATAACTCTGAATGAGTTAAAGACTTTAGAACATACACTTGGGCTCTGGAGAGCAATGCTGAGTTAACTTCAAAGGATGGGTTTTCAGTGGTGGCGCCAATAAACGTGACCAAGCCAGATTCTACATAGGGTAATAGGGCGTCTTGTTGAGACTTATTAAACCGATGAATCTCATCAACAAAGAGAATCGTCTTTTTATTGAATTGTTGTAGATGATGTTCTGCTAGCTCAATGGCTTGACGAATTTCCTTCACGCCTGCAAGAACGGCAGACAAGGCTATAAATTCGCAATCAAAGACATGTGCTGTTAAGCGAGCAATCGTGGTTTTACCCACACCAGGCGGCCCCCATAAAATCATGGAGTGAGGTTTGCCTGAGCGGAACGCTAAATCGAGTGGTTTTCCTGTGCCAAACAAATGTGTTTGACCCACCAAGTCATCCAAAGTCTTTGGGCGCAAGGATTCGGCTAGGGGCGTAAAATGCTCGTTATTCTGTAATAAAGACATGATTCAATATTAGAATTGTGCCACTAACTAGATAGAGTCCTAATAATTATGAGTCAAAACACGCCGCATCCTTTAGAAGCGAAATTGCGCCCCTTGCCACGCTGGATTTTTATGAGTCGTTGGTTACAAGCTCCGTTGTATTTGGGCTTGATTGTGGCTCAAGGTGTTTATGTGTATCAGTTCTGGCATGAGTTGGTGCACTTGATCACGATGATGATGGCTAAAGGTGGCACCACAGAAACAGAAATTATGTTGATTGTGTTGGGTTTGATCGACGTAGTAATGATTTCAAACTTATTGGTGATGGTGATTGTGGGCGGCTGGGAAACTTTTGTATCTCGTCTAGAACTTGAGAATCATCCTGATCAACCAGAGTGGTTGTCTCATGTTAATGCAGGCGTTCTCAAAGTAAAGCTGGCTACTGCGATCATTGGTATTTCTTCAATTCACTTATTGAAGACATTTATCAATGCGCCAAGCATGGATGACAAAACATTGTTGTGGCAAACGCTGATTCACTTAACTTTTGTTATTTCTGCTTTAGCGATTGCCTACACAGAAAAGTTATTGGCAAAAGCTCATCAGCATTAAGCAAGAGTAATTCTCAGAAAAATAATGGGGCAGTTTTAACTGCCCCATTTCATTATTGAACTGATGACTTGTATAAAAGTCAAAAGTTAGAGATGCCAAATATCAGAACTGTCTAATAGCAATACCTGCCCACACCAAACTAGCAGCAGCGACCAAGGTGAGTGTGGCGCGCATCTTTAAAAAATCTTCTAAGTAAGCTTCATCACTAATCAGGTGACGAAATTGTTGGCGGTCAACTAACAATGCCGCTAATAGGGTTGCTGCAATCACAAAGTAGCCAGTTGAAAATGCCAAGTGGAGTGCTCCCCATGCGCAGAGAGAAGGTACTACACCCCATAGCCAAGCGCCTTTGTCTCGCCAGTAATTATTAGTCACTTTATTTGACTGTGGCCCTAACAAAGGACCCCAATGCAAGGCGCCTACAAATGAAGCAATGCTTGCCCCATATAGCAATAAAGAATTAGCAGCCCAAAAGTCCCAAGGAGATTCAGCGAACTGCACTAAGGCAGAAAGCAAAATGAATGGAATTAAGCCAGCGTAACCAAGAATTTTTGTAATAGGTGCAAGCATGATTAGTTGTAGTCGTATACGCCTTTGCCAGATTTACGACCGAGGTAGCCAGCAGCTACCATCTCGCGTAACAATGGGCAGGGACGGTATTTAGAGTCATTGAAATTCTTGAAGTACACCTCCATGATGGCTAGACAAGTATCTAGGCCAATCATGTCTGCAAGAGCAAGAGGTCCGATCGGGTGATTGCAACCCAATTTCATGCCGGCATCAATATCTTCTGGTGTAGCTAGGCCCTCAGCCAATACAAAGAAAGCTTCGTTGATCATTGGAACCAAGATACGGTTCACCACGAAACCAGGAGCATTTTTGACAGTAATAGGTTCTTTGCCTAAATCCTTGGCCATGTTTTGTACCAGTGCATGAGTTGCATCGCTGGTTTGTAGGCCGCGGATAATTTCTACCAACGCCATCATAGGCACTGGGTTGAAAAAGTGCATACCAATAAATCTCTCAGGATTGCTAACTTCAGCAGCCATTTGCGTAATAGAGATGGATGAGGTGTTTGAAGCAATGATGGTGTCTTTGCTAACAATGCCATCTAGCTGTTTAAGAATCTTTAATTTCAGTTCATAGTTTTCAGTAGCAGCTTCAATCACCATTTGGGTGCTATTGAAGTCGGCATAGTTGGTACTGGTTTTGATGCGAGAGAGGGCGGCAGTTTTTTCTGCTTCTGTCATTTTTTCTTTTTTAATGAGGCGATCTAAGCTGCCTGAAATCGTGGCCAAGCCTTTTTGTACGGCTGCATCACTGATATCGACCATCACCACATTTAATCCAGAAACTGCGCAAGCTTGGGCAATGCCATTACCCATTGTTCCGGCGCCAATAATGCCAACAGATTGAATGCCCATATCTAAACCTTCTATATTTAAATATCAAAAGCATAAGTTTAAGCTTCATCAGGCATTGATAGCGAATTTTTAGCTCTAAATCAGCGCTTTATGGATAATGGCGGTATGTCTACACAAGGTTTTATTCTAAAAATTGCATGCCCTGATCGCCCTGGCATTGTCCATGCGGTGAGTCATTTCCTGTTCACTGAAACAGCCAATATTCTTGATTCTGCCCAATTTAGCGATACATTCACGAATCGCTTCTTTATGAGGGTGCATTTTGCGCAGACCAATCAAGCGCTCAATTTGGATCAATTGAAGTCTTCTTTTGCTGCGGTTGGGCAAAAGTTCCAAATGGACTGGGAGCTCTTTGATGCAGCGAGCAAGCCCAAAGTATTGATCATGGTGTCTAAATTAGGGCATTGCTTGAATGACCTCTTATTTAGAACGCACAGTGGTTATTTGCCGATTGAGATTGCAGGCATTGTTTCGAATCATCAAGATTTTGAAGGTTTGGCTAATACCTACAACATTCCATTTCATTACATGCCGCTATCCTCTGCAACCGATGCGCGTAAAGATGAGCAAGAGCAGCAATTGTTGCAATTAATAGATCAGAAAAATATTGATTTGGTGGTGCTAGCTAGGTACATGCAAATTTTGTCACCCAAAGTGTGCGAAAAATTATCTGGCAAAGCCATTAATATTCATCATTCGTTTTTGCCAAGCTTCAAGGGAGCTAAGCCTTATTGGCAAGCGCATCAGCGCGGTGTTAAGTTGATTGGTGCGACAGCTCACTATGTCACCACTGATTTGGACGAAGGTCCGATCATTGAGCAGGGTGTGGAGCGTGTTGATCACTCCATGGATCCTGATCAATTGGCAGCAGTAGGGCGTGATGTGGAATGTATGGCTTTATCTAGGGCTGTGCGTTGGCATGCAGAGCATCGCATTCTCTTAAACGGTAAGAGTACTGTGGTGTTTCAGTAATGGATTTTTCTTACCTATTAGATTTGTTTTTACATTTAGATAAGCACTTGGTCACTGTTGTTGACCAGTGGGGTGCCTTGGTCTACGTTTTACTTTTTGCCATTATCTTTGTTGAGACAGGTTTGGTAGTGATGCCATTTTTGCCAGGTGACTCTTTGTTATTTGTCGCTGGCGCTATTGCGGCTGTTGGTGGCATGAGTTTGCCGATTCTGTTAATTCTTTTGCTGATTGCTGCTGTGGCTGGTGATGCAGTTAATTACTCTATTGGCAGATGGTTCGGTCCCAAAGTGTTTGCTTGGGAAGACTCACGTTGGTTTAACAAAGAAGCTTTTGATAAAACCCATGCTTTTTATGAAAAGCATGGGCCCATTACCATTGTCGTTGGTAGATTTTTGCCGTTCATTAGAACCTTTGCACCATTCATTGCGGGGGTTGCGCATATGTCTTACCCTAGATTTGCCACCTATAACTTAGTCGGTGGCGTATTGTGGGTGGGAGGCTTAACGACTTTAGGTTATCTGATTGGTGACAATCCTTGGGTGAAAGCTAATTTCTCGGTAGTGGCTCTAGCCATGATCATCATTCCTGGTTTGCCAGCTCTTTGGGTATTCTTAAAAGCCCTGATTCAAAAAATCAAGGCTTGAGCCCATATCATCATGAGCAGTATCAACGTTGTTGATACTGAGTTTTTCCGTATAGATTTTCTCTGGCCTTATCGTCTATGAGAGGTTTTCTCAAAGATGTCAAAACTTCTACACCTCGTTGAACAGCAGGGCGTGCTGCAATCTCTTGGTGCCAACGTAAAACGTTCGGGAACTCTTCGAGAGTAAGTCCTTGATTTTTCCAAGAGCGTGTCCAAGGAAAAATGGCAATATCAGCAATTGAATAATCTTTGCCGGCAATAAACGCTTTCTTAGATAGCTCTTTATCCATCACGCCATAGAGTCTGCGCGTTTCATTGGTATAGCGATTAATGGCGTAATCAATTTTTTCTGGCGCATAAATTCTGAAGTGATGAGTTTGTCCAAGCATGGGGCCCACGCCACCCATTTGGAACATGAGCCATTGCATCACTTCAAATTTTGCGCGATCTGTTTTTGGTAAGAACTTGCCGGTTTTACTCGCTAAATAAAGAAGGATGGCGCCTGACTCAAATAAAGCCATCGGTTTGCCATCAGGACCATTGGGATCAACCATGGCAGGTATTTTGTTGTTGGGGCTGATTTTTAAAAACTCTTTTTTGAACTGGTCTCCTGCACCAATATCAACAGGGTGGGCTAACCAATCTTTACCCAAGCGATAGCCACATTCTTCCATCATGATGTGAACTTTGTGTCCGTTAGGTGTGGCCCAACTGTAAACGTTAATCATGTCTTGTGATTTGGTCATGACAGATCCTATATAAATTGTTACAACACACTAAGACGCTTTAATGCTTCTGATAGCGTCTCTTCTTTTTTCGCAAAACAAAAACGAATCACCCCTGATTCAACCGGGTTGCCATAAAACGCAGAAACTGGGATGGCTGCTACACCAATCTCTTTGGTGAGCCATTGGCAAAAATCAGCACTACTGAGTTGACTTTCAGGAATGCCTAGCTGGGTGTAATCCACACACTGAAAGTATGTGCCAGGTGAGGGTAGTAAGCGAAACTTTGTATTAGCTAAACCAGCCCTTAAATAATTTCTCTTTTGCTCATAGAACTTCGGCAAATTTAAATAATGACTGGGAGTCTCTAAATACTTAGCCAGTCCATATTGCATAGGCGTATTGACTGTGAACACATTGAACTGATGAACTTTTCTAAATTCATGAGTCAGTTGAGCGGGGGCTGCTACGTAACCCACCTTCCAACCGGTGACATGGTAGGTCTTACCAAAACTGGAAATAACAAAACTGCGTTCCGCTAGTTCTGGGTGTCGTGCAACGCTTTGA
The DNA here is from genome assembly GCA_041191465.1 of Pseudomonadota bacterium. Lineage (GTDB taxonomy): Bacteria > Pseudomonadota > Gammaproteobacteria > Burkholderiales > Burkholderiaceae > Polynucleobacter. The sequence goes on along the minus strand of JBEEOV010000020.1, from coordinate 1,347 downwards.
TGGTCTTTGCCGTCGTAGACCATGTGTTCGTAGACTTCGTCACTGCAAATCAAGATATTGGTGTTACGCACCAAATCTGCCAGCTTATTTAAATCTTCTGACTCCCACACCATTCCTGTTGGATTGTGAGGAGAGTTGATCATGATCATCTTGGTGCGTGGCGTAATCGCTTGACTCATCGCATCCCAAGGAATCTCATAGCCAGTGATCTTGCCAGTGGCGTCTCTCTTAACAATCAGTTGTACCGGGACTGCTTTGCCACCAACAGTATCAATGGCTGGCACATAAGAGTCGTAAACCGGTTCAATCACAATCACTTCATCGCCAGGACCAATCGCACAGGCGATGACTGTAAAAATGCCTTGAGTGCCGCCGGCAGTAATCGTGATTTCAGTATCAGCGTGATAGGTCTTGCCATATAAAGAAGATATTTTCTTGCTGATACCTTCTCGTAACACACCAACACCAGCCATGGGTGGATATTGGTTATGTCCTGCTTGCATGGCGTCATGCACGGCATTGGGTAAAGCTGGGTCACAGCCAAAATCCGGAAAGCCTTGACCAAGATTAATGGCTTGATGTTCATTGGCTAGTGCTGACATCACTGTAAAAATAGTGGTGCCAACTTTAGGTAGACGAGTAGGAAGCGTAATTTGTTTCAAAGCAGTATTATTTGTATTCATCACTTTTGATTATTCTGCCATGTTGATAGTACTTTCGCCTGCAAAGAGTTTAGATTACGACACGCCCCCAAGCACTGATAAGCATACTTTACCTATTTTCATTGATGAGTCTGCCAAATTAATCAAAGATTTAAAAAAGCTATCTTTGCAAGAAGTGGCTGAGCTCATGGACTTATCTGATAAGTTGGCGGCTCTGAACGTAGCTCGATTTGGTGATTGGTCGAAGACCTTCACAAGCAAAAATAGCAAGCAAGCTATTCTTGCTTTTAATGGCGATGTTTATGAGGGTTTGGATGCTCCATCCCTAAAACCTAAGGCCTTGGAGTATGCACAAGAGCACGTCAGAGTCTTGTCTGGTTTATATGGCGTTTTAAAGCCATTGGATTTGATGCAGCCTTATCGTTTGGAGATGGGTACGGCTTTCAAGAATGCGGTGGGTAAAGATCTGTACGCTTTTTGGGGTGACAAAATCACCCATGCCTTGAAGCAAGACTTAGACAAACAAAAATCCAAGCTATTAATTAACTTAGCCTCTGATGAATACTTTAAATCCGTGAAGGCCAACCAATTGGGTTATCCAGTCATTGCACCGGTATTCCAAGATGAAAAAGCGGGCAAATACAAAATCATCTCTTTTTATGCCAAGCGTGCCAGAGGCTTGATG
>JBEEOV010000019.1:0-35541 GCA_041191465.1 Pseudomonadota bacterium | reverse complement strand
ATGCCATCATTCCAAAGCAGTTCTTGAAATCAATCAAGAGAACTGGTTTTGGTCAGAATCTTTTTGATGAATGGCGTTATTTGGATCAGGGTGAGCCTGGTCAAGATTGTTCTACTCGTCCGGTCAATCCTGACTTTGTATTGAACCAATCTCGTTATAAAGGTGGCAGCATTCTTTTGGCGCGCCAAAACTTTGGTTGCGGTAGTTCACGTGAGCATGCTCCATGGGCTTTAGAGCAATATGGTTTTAGAGCGGTGATTGCACCTAGCTTTGCAGATATCTTTTTTAACAACTGTTACAAAAATGGTTTGTTGCCAATCGTTTTATCTGCGCAACAAGTAGACCATTTGTTCAATGAGACATTTGCTTTTAATGGTTATCAATTAACCATTGATTTAGAAAAGCAGCAGGTGATTGCTCCTGATGGGCGTACCTATGACTTTGAGATTGCACCATTCAGAAAATATTGCATGATCAATGGTTTGGATGACATTGGTTTGACCTTACGTCATGCCGATAAAATTAAAGCTTACGAAGCAGAGCGCATCTTGCGCATGCCCTGGTTGGGCACCAAGCTTCCTTAAATTTCCTATTAAAGGTTCTACATGAAGATTGCAGTATTGCCAGGTGATGGCATTGGCCCAGAAATTGTTACTGAGGCGGTTAAGGTATTAAATGCCTTGGGTGAGTCTTTTGAGATGGAAACAGCTCCAGTAGGTGGTGCTGGTTATGAAGCCAAAGGCCATCCATTGCCTGAGGACACATTAAAGCTTGCCAAAGAAGCTGATGCAATCTTGTTTGGTGCTGTGGGTGATTGGAAGTACGACACCTTGGCGCGTGAGTTACGTCCTGAGCAAGCAATTCTAGGCTTGCGTAAGCATTTGAGTTTGTTTGCTAACTTAAGACCAGCGATTTGTTATCCAGAATTAACTGAAGCCTCTAGCCTTAAGCCGGAGATTGTTGCTGGTCTGAATATTTTGATCGTGCGTGAACTAAATGGTGACATTTACTTTGGCTCACCAAAAGGTATTCGTACGGCAACTGATGGTTTGTTCCCGGGTGCTAGAGAAGGTTTTGACACCATGCGTTACAGCGAACCAGAGGTAGAGCGTATCGCGCATGTGGCATTCCAAGCCGCTCAAAAGCGCCATAAGCGTGTTTGTAGCGTGGACAAAGCCAACGTGCTTGAAACTTCTCAGTTGTGGAAAGAAGTGATGACGCGTATTGGTAAAGAATACCCAGACGTTGAATTGAGCCATATGTATGTTGACAATGCTGCGATGCAATTGGTGAAGGCGCCAAAAGCATTTGACGTGGTCGTGACAGGTAATTTGTTTGGCGACATCTTGTCGGATGAAGCGGCGATGTTGACTGGTTCAATTGGTATGTTGCCATCTGCATCATTGGATAAAAATAACAAAGGTCTGTATGAGCCAAGTCATGGTTCGGCGCCTGATATCGCTGGTAAAGGTGTGGCCAACCCATTGGCAACAATTCTTTCTGCAGCGATGATGTTGCGTTACTCATTGGGTAAAGCAGAGCAGGCTGATCGTATTGAACAGGCTGTACAAAAAGTCTTGGCGCAAGGTTACAGAACAGGCGACATTAAGACTGAAGGTTGTAAATTGGTTGGTACCCGTGAAATGGGTGAGGCAGTTTTAAAAGCTCTGTAAGATAGATATCCCTAATTTAATTTTTTATTGATAGGTGTCGTTATGGCAACTCCATTAGTTGGTTTAGTAGGTTGGCGAGGTATGGTTGGTAGCGTTCTGATGCAGCGCATGCAGGACGAAGGTGACTTTGCTTTGATCGAACCAGTTTTCTTTAGTACTAGTAATGCAGGTGGCCCAGCTCCTGCAATGGCTAAGAATGAAAAGAAACTCTATTCAGCAGATGATGTAGATGCGTTGAAGCGTTGCGACATCATCATTACTTGCCAAGGTGGCGATTACACCAAAGAGATTTATCCGAAGATTCGTGCCACTGGTTGGAAGGGGCACTGGATTGATGCGGCGAGCGCACTGCGTATGGTCGATGAGTCTGTCATTATTTTGGACCCAGTGAACCGTCCTGTGATTGACTCAGCAATTGCCAAAGGTGGCAATTTATGGGTGGGTGGTAACTGCACAGTGAGCTTGATGTTGATGGCTATGGGTGGCTTGTTCCGTGAAGGCATGATTGAGTGGGTGAGTGCCATGACTTATCAAGCAGCTTCTGGTGCTGGCGCACAAAACATGCGTGAGTTGTTATCTCAAATGGGTGCATTGCATGACGCAGTCAAGGCAGAGTTAGCTGATCCTGCATCTGCTATTTTGGATATCGATCGCAAAGTAGCTGAAACAATGCGTTCTGCTAATTTCCCTAAAAAGAACTTCCGCAATACAGCATTGGCTGGTAGCTTGATTCCATGGATTGATGTGCCTGTTGAGCACGGTCAGACCAAAGAAGAGTGGAAGGGTGGTTCTGAGTGCAACAAGATTTTAGGTAATGCGCCATTCCGTTCAGCGGGCAGCATTCCGATTGATGGTTTGTGTGTGCGTATTGGCGCAATGCGTTGCCATTCACAAGGTTTGACTATCAAGTTGAAAAAAGATGTGCCATTGAGCGACATCGAAGGTATCTTGGCTGGCGCTAATGACTGGGTCAAAGTAGTTCCTAATGATCGCGAAACAACTGAGAGAGATTTAACTCCGGCAGCTGTAACCGGCACTTTGACTGTGCCAGTGGGACGCTTGCATAAATTAGCCATGGGTCCTGATTACCTAGGCGCATTCACAGTGGGTGACCAGTTGTTATGGGGTGCTGCTGAACCATTGCGTCGCATGTTGCGCATTTTGTTGGAGCGTTAATTTGTTCTTGTCGCGCTACCTAGTTAGTCTTGCCTTAGCAGTATTTGCTGGGCAGGCACTTGCTTTGAACTTGGGTAACTTAAGTATCCAATCCAAAGTGGGTGAGCCATTGGTAGCGCAGATTGCAGTTCAAGTTAATCCAGGTGAGCTTGACTCGCTAAAAGACATCCAGGCAGCATTGGCCAGTCCTGAGATGTATCAACGTTTGGGTATTACTTCATCAGCTACACAAGCTCAATTACGTGTGAGTTTGGTGAAAGGCTCTAAGCAAGAGCCCGTAGCCATCAAAATTAGTTCTGATGAAGTTTTAAAGTTGGCGCCTAATGAAGTTTTCTTAGACGCTTTGGTGGAGTTGCGCTGGTCTGCTGGTTTGGTTCGACGTGTTTACACCTTGATGGTTGCTGATCAAGCGAAAGTCGAAGTGAAGTCAGGCGAGACTCTTACAGAAATTGCCACCAAGATCATCGCTGACTTTGATGATGCCAATTTAGATCAGGCTTTGATTGCTTTATACCGCGCTAATCCACAAGCTTTTGCTGGCGGCAGTATTCATCGCTTGATGGCTGGATCGGAATTAAAAGTACCAAGTAAGGCGATGGTGCAAAGCGTGCCTAAGCAAGAAGCCAAAGAAATTGCTGTAACAGCCAACAGTGCCTATCGTTCAGGTCAAGCTAATTTGCCGTTGACCGATATTGCTAAACCAGAGCTTGCAGGTGATCGTCTCAAGGTGGGTCCTGCAGCTGGCTTAGAAGGTGAAGCAAAGCGCCGCATGGAAGAGTTGCTCGTACAAGAGAAGGCACTTTCAGATGCCAAACAAAGAATTGTTGAGTTAGAAAAAAATATTGCTGATCTTAAAAAGCTGATTCAGAGCGGTGATCAAGCTTCGGGCGTTAAGGCGCCAAGTGATTGGAAAGATTACGCAGGTCCTGTCGTGGTGGTGGTATTCATTTTGGTGGCTTTATTAGTACTTTTAAAGCTTTCGAAAAGTGAAGCAAATAAAGCGAAAGCAGCAGAAGTAGCCATGCCTGAGCATGCTGCTAAATTGTTTGCTTCTTTGGATCTGAGTCTTGATTCAAAACCTACTCAAAATCAAGTCGCGTCACTTGCCGACTTGCCAACAGCTGAAACTCTGCGCGTTAAATTGAATTTGATTCGTGCCTACATCACGATTGAAGGTTTTTCAGCAGCCAAGCAGGCGATTCAAGAGGTTTTGGCGGTGAGCAGTCAAGTCGACCCTGATTTGACTATCCAGGCTAATTCACTATTGGCTGAGATTAATCAGCGCACATCATAAGATTGCCATGCGTCTAGCGCTGGGTTTGCAATATGACGGAGCTGCCTTTTCTGGATGGCAAACCCAACATAGCGGCGAAACAGTTCAAGACTACCTAGAGGCTGCCCTCGTCAAATTCATAGGCGACCCTACCATCACCAAAGTTAACACCATCACTGCTGGGCGAACCGATGCTGGTGTGCATGCTTTAGGACAGGTGGTTCACTTTGATACCGACATCGTTCGCCCAGACTTATCTTGGGTGAAGGGGGTGAATGCTTTCTTACCCCCAACAATAGGTGTGCAGTGGGTTAAGCCCGTACCGGCAGATTTTGATGCCAGATTTAGTGGCTTTGAAAGAACCTACTGTTATGCCGTGTTAACCGGTTCATCTCCAGCACCATTGGTTGCTGGTAAAGCAGGGTATTACATGTTGCCTCATGGTAAGACTCTCAATGTGCAGGCAATGCGAGATGCCAGTCAATGCTTATTGGGTGAGCATGACTTCAGTTCCTTTAGGTCATCTGAGTGCCAAAGTAAGACGCCGGTTAAAACGCTTTATCAGTTAGATATTCATCAAAATGGCCCATGGATTTACTTTGTGGTGAGAGGTAATGCCTTTTTGCACCACATGGTCAGAAACCTAGTGGGTAGTCTTTTGGCGGTCGGTTCTGGCAAGGAAAGCTCTGATTGGCTGGTTAGCGTTTTAGAAGCCCGCAATCGTCAATTAGCCGCACCGACATTCATGCCGGATGGTTTGTACCTGATTAGGGTAGGATATCCAGAACATTTTGAGATTCCGAAGCCTAATTTGGCGGGTAGTCTCTTGCCAATAGAGCTATTTAAGTGAACTGAGGTACGTTGAAGTGGGCTTGTTAAAACATACACCTGATAAAACCCGGATTAAGTTCTGTGGCTTCACGCGTTCTTCAGATGTGGATGCAGCTGTTTCTTTAGGGGTGGATGCCCTAGGATTTGTATTTTACGAGCCCAGCCCCAGGTATGTGAGCCCGGAGATGGCTGCCGCCCTAATTGGTCGGATGCCAGGTGGTATGGATGCAGTAGCCTTGGTGGTCAATCCCACCGATGAAGAGGTAAAGAGGATCAAAGACCGTGTGCCCCTGACTTTATGGCAGTTTCATGGAGATGAGTCTCCAGAGCGCTGTGAGGAGGTTGCGGAGGGTATGCCATGGATGAAAGCAGCCAGAATGAAGCCAGGCTTCAACCTTTCTGATTTTTCTCTACAATACGAGAAAGCAGCCGGTTTTTTGCTTGATGCCTTTGTTGAAGGCTATGGTGGAGGCGGGCATGTATTCGATTGGTCTTTGATACCGGAACTATGGGCAAAAGAAAACGCGCATCGGGTCGTTTTGAGTGGTGGATTGAACACGCACAACGTGGTCGAGGGAATCTCGCACCTTAAACCTTGTGCTGTGGATGTTTCTAGCAGTATTGAAGCAGCTAAAGGTCAGAAAAGCCCTGAGTTAATGAAGGCGTTTGTTGAAGTAGTTCGTGGTGCCAATCAAGGCACCCAAGCCGTGTAGAGGTCAAGACTATGTATGATTTTCCAGATGTAAGAGGTCATTTTGGACCTTATGGTGGCGTGTTTGTTTCTGAGACATTGATGTATGCGTTAAATGAGCTCAAAGAAACTTATGCCAAATACCAACACGATCCAGAATTTTTAGCAGAGTTTCACTCGGAGCTGAAACACTTTGTGGGTCGTCCATCACCGGTGTATCACGCCAAGCGTTGGAGTGATCAATTGGGTGGTGCTCAAATTTATTTGAAGCGTGAAGATTTAAACCATACTGGCGCACACAAAATTAACAATGTGATTGGTCAGGCGATGTTGGCTAAGCGCATGGGTAAAAAGCGCATCATTGCTGAAACAGGTGCAGGCCAACACGGTGTTGCGACTGCCACGATTTGTGCTCGTTTCGGTTTGGAGTGCGTGGTTTACCAAGGGGCTGTGGATGTGGCTCGTCAAGCGCAAAACGTCTATCGCATGAAGTTATTGGGCGCCACAGTTGTACCTGTGGAATCTGGTACTAAAACTCTCAAAGATGCTTTGAATGAAGCCATGCGTGATTGGGTCACCAATGTGGAAACTACTTTCTACATCATTGGTACGGTGGCAGGTCCTCATCCCTATCCAATGATGGTGAGAGACTTTCAGAGCGTGATTGGTGAAGAGTGCAAAGTACAAATGCCAGAGATGATTGGTCGTCAACCAGACTATGTCATGGCTTGCGTGGGTGGTGGCTCGAACGCCATGGGCATTTTCTATCCATACATTGATGTGCCAGGAGTGCAACTAATCGGTGTGGAAGCAGCAGGTCATGGTTTAAATACCAAAGAGCACTCTGCCGCATTGGTGGCAGGTACGCCAGGCGTGTTACATGGCAATCGCACTTATTTATTGCAAGACGAAAATGGGCAGATTGCTGAAACGCATTCAGTCTCTGCAGGTATGGACTATCCAGGTGTGGGCCCGGAGCATGCTTGGTTAAAAGATTCTAAGCGTGCAGATTACGTGGCAGTAACTGATGATGAAGCATTGAAAGCGTTTCATGATTGCTGTCGTATTGAAGGCATCATTCCAGCGTTGGAAAGCAGTCATGCGATTGCCTACGCATGTAAGTTGGCTCCAACTTTGCCAAAAGATAAAACCATCTTGGTGAATTTGTCAGGTCGAGGCGATAAGGACATGCACACAGTCGCTCAAGAATCAGGTTTGAAGTTTTAGGAATATCGATGTCAAAAATTGCAAAAGTATTTGCTGAGTTAAAAGCACAAGGTCGTAAAGGTTTAGTTCCATTCATTACGGCAGGGGATCCTGAGCCTGGTCTGACTATTGAGTTATTGCATGCTTTGGTGCGTGGTGGTGCAGATGTGATTGAGTTGGGTGTGCCTTTCTCAGACCCAATGGCCGATGGTCCAGTGATTCAAAGAGCCTCTGAGCGAGCTTTGTCTCATGGCACAACGCTGAAGCATTGCATTGAGATCGTCAAAGAGTTTCGTCAAACAAACGATCACACGCCGATTGTTTTAATGGGGTATGCAAACCCTATTGAACACATGGGCACAGAGGTATTTGTCAGAACTGCTAAGGATGCAGGTGTTGATGGTGTCTTGGTGGTGGATTACCCACCCGAGGAATGCGAGGATTTTGCCAAGCAATGTCGTGCTGCTGCCATTGACCCTATTTTCTTATTGGCACCGACATCCTCTCAGGAGCGTATTGATCAGGTAGGTAAGGTAGCTGCTGGCTACATTTACTATGTTTCCCTCAAAGGAGTCACTGGGGCGGCCAATTTGGATACCAAGGCAGTGGCGAGCATTATTCCTCAAATTAGAGCTGCTTCTGAGGTGCCTATTGCGGTTGGTTTTGGTATCAGAGATGCCCAGTCAGCCGTGGCTGTAGGGCAGACAGCGGATGCGGTCGTGATTGGTAGCAGAATTGTGCAATTATTAGAGGAAACCCCTAGTTCACAGAGAGTACAATCGCTAGAGAATTTCCTAAAAGACATCCGCAAGGCTTTGGACCAATAAATATGAGCTGGATCGATAAATTACTACCGCCAAGTATTCAACATACTGACCCTGCGCAACGTAAAAGCGTTCCTGAGGGCTTATGGGTTAAATGCCCATCTTGTGAGGCAGTGCTTTACCGCAATGATATTGAGGCAAATCTTCATGTTTGCCCTAAATGCGATCATCACATGCGCATCAATGCGCGCCAGCGTTTAGATAAATTATTGGACTTAGAAGGGCGCCATGAGATTGGTCAGGAAGTCTTGCCAGTCGATGCTCTGAAGTTCAGAGACACTAAAAAATACCCAGATCGCTTAAAAGATGCGATCGACACCACGGGTGAAACAGATGCGATGGTTGTGATGGCTGGTGCTATTCACACGATTCCAGTCGTGGTGGCTTGTTTTGAGTTTGAGTTCATGGGTGGATCGATGGGCTCTGTGGTGGGTGAGCGTTTTGTGCGCGGTGCTCAGATGGCTCTTGAACAAAAAGTTCCTTTCATTTGTATCAGCGCCACAGGTGGTGCACGTATGCAAGAAAGCTTGTTGTCATTGATGCAAATGGCAAAAACAAATGCTATGTTGGTTAAGTTGGCACATGCCAAGTTGCCATACATCAGTGTGCTAACAGATCCAACCATGGGTGGTATCTCAGCTAGCTTTGCCTTCATGGGCGATGTGGTGATGGCTGAGCCTAAGGCCTTGATTGGCTTTGCAGGTCCGCGTGTGATTGAACAAACTGTTCGCGAAAAGTTACCAGAGGGCTTCCAGCGCTCTGAGTTCTTGATGCAAAAGGGTGGCATCGACATGATTGTTGATCGTCGCAATATGCGTAAAGAAATTGCTGACTTGTTGGCGTTGTTGTTAAAGCAACCCACTGATTCAGTCGCTTAAGTTCTACCCACTTGTCTGCCACGTTTGACAATTTAGATGATTGGCTGCGTCATTTAGAAGGTGCGCACCCAGTTGGCATTGATATGGGTTTGGAACGTATCAATCGCGTTAAAGAAGCTCTTCAGTTACGCATCGATGCCACCGTTTTTGTGGTTGGTGGCACCAATGGCAAGGGTTCAACTTGCGCTTTGCTCGAAAGTATTCTTTTGGCCGCCTCTTATAAGGTGGGCTGTCACACATCCCCTCATTTTTTAAAGTTCAATGAACGTGCGCGTGTGGGCGGCGAAATGGTGAGTGATGAATTGTTGTTAAAGCACTTTGCCATCGTTGAAAAAGCCAGAGCTTCATTACCCAATCCGCCAAGTTTGACTTACTTTGAGTTCACCACCTTGGCCATCATGCATCTGTTTTCACAAGCTGGTTTGGATGCAGTGATCTTGGAGGTGGGTTTGGGTGGCCGCTTGGACGCTGTGAACATCATTGATGCGGATTGTGCGATTGTCACCAGCATCGATATGGATCACATGGAATACCTGGGAGATACCAGAGAAAAAATTGCCTTTGAAAAAGCAGGCATATTCCGTTCTGGCAAACCTGCTGTTTGTGGTGATCCTGTGCCTCCTCAATCTCTGATTGATCATGCCAATACCATAGGCGCAGACTTGTGGTTAATGGGTCGTGATTACAACTTCCAGGGTGATAAACAACAGTGGGGTTGGGCAGGGCGCAGCAAGCGTTTTTCAGGTCTGGGCTATCCAGCCTTGCGGGGCGCCAATCAACTTTTGAATGCCTCGGCTGTGATTGCTGCCTTGATAGCGGTTAGGGATCGTTTGCCAGTAGGTGCTCAAGAAATCAGAAATGGTATGGCATGGGTGGAGTTGCCGGGTCGTTTTCAGGTTCTCCCTGGACAACCGACCATCATCTTAGATGTGGCTCACAATCCTCATGCAAGCGCCGCTTTAGCGCAGAATTTAGAGAACATGGCCTATCACCCGTACACCATTGCTGTGTTTGGTGCGATGGCAGATAAAGACATCCAAGGGGTGATGAAACCCATGCTGGATAAGGTTGATTTTTGGTATTTTTGCGACTTGCCCACAGCCCGGGCTGCATCGGCAGAGGCTTTAGCTGGCCAACTAAGAGGCCTAGGATTTAAAGAGGGTAAAGATTCTGGTATTGAAGTATTTGAAAGTCCTGAATTAGCCTATCAAGCAGCACTAAAAAAGGCGGGCGAGGGTGATAGAATTACGGTATTCGGATCCTTCTATACCGTTGCTGGTGTGTTGGCCTATCGAAATGCAAAAGCTCATTAACGATGACACAACTTTGACCTAACAATTTAGCTAATGCGCCTACCATTCTTTAACCGCCCAAGTACCAAAAACAACACGCCAGTTGAAGATGGCCTGACTGAAGATCCTGAGCGTCAACGTGCTAGACATCGATTAATTGGCGCGATATTTTTAGTGACCGTAGCCGTTGCAGGTCTACCGATCATTTTTGATTCAAAGCCTAAGCAATACAACAACGACATTGCTGTTCAAATTATTCAGCCAGGTGCTAAGGATGAGAAAAAGACGGACCCTAAGCCTGAAGAATCTCGCGCTGAAGTGGTTGCACCCAATAAAGACACTAAAAAAGAAGAGCCCAAGTCTGATAAACCAGCACCCGTTGCTAAAACATTAGACAAAGGTGAGGAAGTTTTATCGATTCTTGAAGATAGAAAATCTACACCTGCAGCCCACAGTGGCAAATACATCGTACAGATTGGCGCATTCTCATCTGAAGAGCGCGTGAAGAATTGGCAAAAAAAACTTAATGAACAAAAAGTATCTACCTATGTAGATATCAAGACTGCTAAAGATGGTGGCAAATTACATTTGTTGAGATCTGGTCCATACAGCGACCGAGCTGCTGCTGAGGCGGCAGAGAAAAAAGTCAAATACGTTGGTCTGAGTCCGAAGATCATTGAGCAAAAGTCTGAGTGAATAGACGGGCGCAGATAACATGAACCTTCATTTCACACTTGTCGACATCGCCTTCTTCACCATCCTAGTCATCTCATCGTTAGTGGGTGTGTGGCGTGGTTTGGTTAGAGAAGTGTTGGCTTTGGTAGGGTGGGTAGCAGCCGCTTGGATTTCTTACCACTACGCCACATGGTTAGCTCATGAGTGGTTAACTGGGGTTCCCGGTGGTGAGATGACCCAATTGGCATTGGGTTTTGTCATTTTATTTATTCTGACCATGATTGTGTGTGCCTTGATCGGGCGCTTTTTGGCAAAAATCATGCAGCAAGCAGGCTTAAGTCCGATGGATCGATTGTTGGGTTTTGCGTTTGGCTTGTTAAGAGGTTTATTAATTGTTGTTATCTTGAGCAGTTTGGTTGTTTTAACCAGTCTTTCTCAAACAACAGAATGGCGTAAAGCTTGGTGTTTGCCTGCGGTTGAGTTATTGACCGGTATGGCGCATGCATGGTTACCAGATGAGTGGGCTGCTCAGGTGTCTGAGCAGTTGAAGAAGTAAGTTTTAAAAAGATAGAGGTTTGATATGTGCGGGATTGTCGGTGCAGTAGGCAATAGTCCAGTAAATCAGTTGCTTTATGACGCGTTGTTGCTATTGCAACATCGTGGTCAAGATGCAGCAGGTATTGCTACCATGAATGGCAGTTCATTTAGCATGCACAAAGCCAACGGCATGGTGCGTGATGTGTTCCGCACGCGCAATATGCGCAGCTTGCCTGGTAATGCAGGTATTGGTCAGGTGCGTTATCCAACCGCAGGATCAGCAAGTAGCGAAGAAGAAGCTCAACCTTTTTATGTGAATGCTCCATTTGGCATCATCTTGGCGCACAACGGTAATTTAACCAATGCACCAGCATTGCGTGATGAGATGTTCTATCGCGACCGTCGTCATATCAATACCAATTCAGACACTGAAGTTTTGCTTAACGTATTAGCTGATGAGTTGCAGCGTGCCACTAATAGCATTGCATTAGATGCGGGCGCTGCTTTTGCGGCTGTAACTGAAGTGCACAAGCGTTTGAAAGGTTCTTACGCGGTGGTGTCTTTGATTTCTGGGTATGGTTTATTGGCTTTCAGGGATCCATTTGGTATTCGTCCGCTTTGTATTGGTCGCATGGATACAGCGCAAGGTCCTGAATGGATGATTGCTTCTGAGTCAGTGACTTTGGAAGGTCTTGGTTTTAAATTTGTTAGAGACGTGGCCCCTGGTGAAGCGATCTTCATTGGTGTGGATGGTCAGTTCCAAAGTAAGTTGTGTGCTGAAAATGCACGTTTGAACCCATGTATTTTTGAGTACGTTTACTTGGCTAGACCGGACTCATGCATTGATGGCGTGACCGTGTATGACGTGCGCTTATTGATGGGCAATTACTTGGCTGAGAAGATTGCTCGCGAGACAGATGTGTCTCAAATTGATGTGGTCATGCCAATTCCTGATTCAAGCCGCCCAGCTGCGATGCAGGTGGCTAAGTTATTGGGTGTGCCATACCGTGAAGGTTTCTTTAAGAACCGTTATGTGGGCCGCACATTCATCATGCCAGGGCAGGCGATGCGCAAAAAGTCAGTGCGCCAAAAACTTAATGCGATGCGCTTAGAGTTCAAAGATAAAAATGTATTGATCGTGGATGACTCGATTGTGCGCGGCACGACTTCTTACGAAATCGTACAAATGGCGCGTGATGCGGGTGCTAAAAAAGTAATTTTTGCTTCAGCAGCACCTCCTGTGCGATTCCCTAACGTCTACGGCATTGATATGCCAACTCGTAGTGAGTTAGTGGCTTATGGTCGTACGCATGATGAGATCACCAAGTTAATTGGTGCAGATGAACTCATCTACCAAGATGTTGAAGATCTTAAAAAAGCTGTGCGCGATATCAATCCAGCGATTGCTAATTTTGACGCTTCTTGCTTTGATGGTCAGTACATCACAGGTGACATCACTGAGTCATATTTGGATGCTTTAGAGGCTTCTCGCAACACACCAAAATCTTTGGCAGATCGTCAGCAAGCGGAAGGTTCTGATTTGGCAAGATCACAATTACATTTACATTTGGCATCTCAAGAGTAGTATTGAGTCATGAGCGATAAAAAAAGAGAACCTCTAGACATTAAAAATCTGCAAACTGACACTTTGGGTGTTAGGGCGGGTGTTCGTCGTACAGAATTCAACGAACATTCTGAAGCAATGTTTTTGACCTCTAGTTTCTGCTTTGACAGCGCTGCTGATGCGGCTCATGGTTTTGCCAATGCTGAAAAAGGTTTTATCTATTCAAGATTTACTAATCCAACTGTGGCTATGTTCCAAGATCGTTTGGCTGCCATGGAGGGTGGCGAGTCTTGTATTGCTACATCTTCTGGCATGTCAGCCATCATGACTGTGGCCATGTCACACCTGCAAGCAGGTGACCACGTGGTGTGCTCGCGTTCTGTATTTGGTGCGACGATTCAATTGTTTACTGCTATTTTGGGTAAGTTTGGCATTGAAACCACTTATGTGGACATGTCAGATCTTGGCTCATGGCAAGCCGCAGTTAAACCAAATACCAAAATGTTTTATTTGGAAACGCCATCTAATCCATTAACGGAAGTGGCTGATATTGCTGGTATTGCAAAAATTGCTAAAGCCGCTAATGCTCTCTATGTGGTGGACAACTGCTTTTGCACGCCTGCTTTGCAAAAGCCTATTGAATTAGGCGCTGATGTTGTCATTCATTCTGCGACCAAGTATTTAGATGGTCAGGGTCGCGTTCTGGGTGGTGCAGTAGTTGGCAAAGAAGAATTTATTTTGGGCAAAGTTTTCCCGTACGTGCGTACGGCAGGACCTACATTGTCTGCATTTAATGCTTGGGTGATTTTGAAGGGGCTTGAGACTCTGAACTTAAGAGTGGAAAAGCAAAGTCAATCAGCCCTTGAGTTAGCTGAGTGGTTAGAACAACAGCCGGCAGTAGAACGTGTTTACCATCCAGGCTTAAAGTCTCATCCGCAGTATGAGTTAGCAAAAGCTCAGCAAAAAATGGGTGGTCCTATTTTGTCGTTCACGCTCAAGGGTGGTAAAGAGGCAGCGTGGAAAGTGATTGACGGTACCAAGTTGTTATCAATCACTGCTAACTTGGGTGACACCAGAACAACAATCACTCATCCTGCTACAACCACACACGTGCGTGTGACGCCAGAAGCTCGTGCAGCAGCCGGTATCACTGATAGTTTGGTGCGCATTGCTGTGGGTCTAGAAAATATCGAAGATATCAAAAATGATTTGATGGCAGGCTTATCAGCAAAATAAGACAAGCCATCAATTCAATCAAACCGAAAAGGAAGCTTTAAAAGGCTTCCTTTTCTGCTTCTAGATAAGCAAGACTCACGTATTTGCCAATATTGGATTCAAACCCCTTGGTATTTTTTGCGTATTTAATGACGCGAGGATCTTTTAATACCAAGCCCTTAGCAGTACTCGGATCTACGCCATCCTTGACGGCTTGAACACATGTTTCATAAATGCCAGCTAAAAAAGCACCATACTCATTGAGCAATTCTTTTTTGGCATGGCCGTGACCAGGTATCCAAAGCTGCTGACCAGCAGACTCGTAAAGAGCCTTGTATGTTTTGAATGTGCCAACATAAGATCCGTCGTCGATGTTAGCAATTCTTTGATCCATGGCGATGTCGCCCACATGCGTGACTTTGTCTTCAACCACTTCCATGCAAATGTCACCAGGTGTGTGAGCCACGCCATAGTGGTGAATCTTGATGGTCACATCACCATAGTTAAATACATCACCATGTTTGACGGGGTGGGTTGGGGGTATCACTTTTGTGCCCACGGTTGCTTGATTGGTCCAGCGCTCCATCAAGCTGCGCCAAGTGTTACCCTCTATGCCCTTGATTTGTTCAAGGCTGTAAGGATGTGCATAAATCGGCATGCTTCCATAAGCATCAATAAAAGCTTGATTGCCTAGAAAGTGATCGCCATGATAGTGAGAGTTAAAAATCGCGATCACTGGTTGCTTGGTCACTGTTTTGAGCATGCGGATTGCCATCTCACCAATCTGAAGGGATGCACCACTATCCAATACCACCACACCTTTAGAAGTAATCGCAAAAGTGATGTTGGCCATCATCCCTTGATTTTCTGCTGTAGGAAAGCCATCGGGTGAGTAAATCATCCAAACATGCTTACTCAGTTGTTTAATCGGGTGATCTTTGACGCGAGGACCTTTGATGAAATCCTCTGTGGCTTTGGCTAGCTCAATGGCTTGAGGTAAGACCAATAAACCTGCAGCGCCTAGTGTTAATTTGAGGATATTTCTGCGGTTATTCATCTTCATCAACCTCGTGTAGTTATTTAATCAGCTCTGGATTAACTGGCATGATGTGTATTTGATCAGGGTCTAGGTAAATCTTTTTATGTGCACCCACTACGATACCTAATCTTCTGAGCTCATTCGCTGATGCTTGCCAGACAATTTGATCATCACACTCCGTAACTTGCCAATAAACCACAGCAATTTGACCCAATTGTCGAACTCTAATAACTTCACAGTCAATTAGATTGTTTTTGTAACTGTTTGTGTTTTGTGTGTCGTCTACGACTTCGATGGAGTGGCTTGGAATCACCCAAGCAACTTCAATTTCCTTTTTAATTTTCCCTTTATCTTTAACTGTGAGTTGAAGATTCTTATTGCCCCATGAGAGTTGACCTGCATTGAAGATGCCTTTGAATAAGTTCGGGCTTCCCACTAATTCTGCGACGCGCGCATTACGCGGTTTATCTAGTAGTTGTTGAGGGGGAGATGTTTGCAGGCTAGTACCGTTATCAATAACCGTAATTTTGTCACCCAAGCGAATCGCTTCATTGAGGTCATGGGTGACCAAGATGATCGGCAATGACACAGCTTGGCGTAACTCTGATAAAGCTTCATAAAGATTTTGCCTGGTCGGTGCATCCACTGCTGAAAATGGCTCATCTAATAAAAGTACTTGAGGGTCTCTAGCTAGAGCTCTAGCCAGGGCAACACGTTGCTGTTGGCCGCCCGAGATTTCATGAGGGTAGCGATTGGCTAAATCTGCTATACGTAGTCGCTTTAACCAACGATGACCTTCATCCTGGGAAGAGACGTTTCTAGCTATAAGTGGAATGCAGACATTTTCCAAAACGGTGAGATGAGGAAATAAAGCATATTGCTGAAATAAAAATCCAACGGATCTATTTTCGGTTGGTACACGAATGTTCTGAGTTGTATCTAACCAAGTTTGATTCTGGCATTGAATGAATCCATTCACGCTAGACAAGCCTGCGATGCTTCTTAATGCTGTGGTCTTGCCGCTACCTGATGGGCCAACTAAAACATGCAGTTCACCTAAATCACATTCAAACCGAATGTTGATTGGAAAATCTTTTTGGCGATGAATATTAACCTTGAGCATTAGCGGATCTTCTTTTGATTCGTGAGTTGATAGCTCAAGGTGATTGCTAATAGTGATGTCACCAACAGGGCCAAGGACATCATGGCTGCAGCGGTGTTATCCATATTTTGTACGCTATCGTAGATTGAGATTGCAATCGTTTTTGTTTCGCCGGGGATGGATCCGCCAATCATCAATACCACACCAAATTCTCCGAGCGTGTGCGCAAATGTCATTACAGCTGCGCTGATGATGCCTCGCCAAGCCAGAGGTAGTTGAATGAGCTTGAATGCTTGCCAACGATTTAAGCCGCTGCATTTGGCGGCTTCATTAATTTCTAATGGGATTGCTTCGAATGCGCGTTGAATTGGTTGAATCGCAAATGGCAAATTAAAAATAATGGATGCAATCACCAAACCGGTAAATGTAAAAACCAAAGGTTGATTAAATAATTTAACTTCACTGAATGTCACAAGTAGGTAGTAGCCAAGAACAGTTGGCGGTAGTACGAGTGGTAAAGCAAGTGAAGCTTCTAGTAATGATTTATTTTTTTTGCTGTGCGCTAGTTGATAAGCAGCCCAGATGCCAAATGGAATTAAAAATAAAAGCGTACACAAGGCGAGCTTGAGAGAAAGTATGAGCGCTTGTGTATCGAATGACATAACATAGTTAGTGAAATTTTATAGCTGTTTGCAAAAAAATAATTTCAGTTAGATAAAGCAAATAAGTGTTCGTAAAAAATTCATAGTGCTTACCCTTAAACCGCACAAAAACACCAAACTTTTTGTAATTTGTATATTTCAAAAAGATCTATAAAGATGAATAATCTCATACTAGTTGAAAAAATATTCAACACACATAATTTTGCGTTGTTTGAACTTTGGGGGTCCTGTGCCAGTTAAAAAGAAATCTACACCAATAGGTAGGTTGCGTCGTGCGCCAGAAAACTTTGTCACTCAGCAATTTGCTGATGAAGTATATGAGCATGGCTTGAGTGAAGAGCGCCGTGGTTTCTTGCGTAAAAGTTTTGTTGCGGCCTTGGGTGCAACAGCAGCAGGAACTGCCATCGCCGCTGAAGGCGAAAAAGTTATTTTAGAAAAGCAGCAATGGCAAACGACTTTGGGTCAACCGGTTGCTGCTCGTCCATACGGTATGCCATCTCAATGGGAGGCTGCATTACAGCGCCGTGAGTCACCAGGTTTGACTCGTGTGCCAGCGGCATCGGTGGCGTTTTCTCCGTTACAAGGATTTTTCGGCATCATCACACCAAACGGTTTGCACTTTGAGCGTCATCACCAAGGTTGGTATGACATCGATCCTGCACAGCACCGTTTGATGATCAATGGTTTGGTGCGTCAAGAAAAAGTATTCACGATGGATGACTTGATGCGCTTGCCAAGCGTTTCACGCATTCACTTTATTGAGTGCGGAGCTAATACAGGTTTAGAGTGGGGTAACGTGGCGGTACCAAGCGTGCAATACACGCACGGTATGTTGTCATGCTGCGAGTTCACAGGCGTGCCTCTATCAGTTTTGTTAGACATGTGTGGCGCTGACCTTAAGAAGGGTAAATATATTCTTGCTGAAGGTGGTGATGGTTCTGGTATGACTAGAACTATTCCAATGGACAACGCGTTAAAAGACGTACTAGTTGTTTGGGGTATGAACGGCGAAATGTTGCGCCCAGAAAACGGTTACCCATTGCGTCTCTTAGTGCCAGGTGTACAAGGTGTGAGTTCTGTGAAGTGGTTGCGTCGTATTGAAGTAGGTGACATGCCATATGCCACGAAAGATGAAGCAGTTCACTACATCGACTTGTTGCCAAGTGGTTTACATCGTCAATACACGACCGTACAAG
This sequence comes from Pseudomonadota bacterium, assembly GCA_041191465.1. Lineage (GTDB taxonomy): Bacteria > Pseudomonadota > Gammaproteobacteria > Burkholderiales > Burkholderiaceae > Polynucleobacter. The sequence goes on along the minus strand of JBEEOV010000019.1, from coordinate 17,707 downwards.
AATGTAAGTCTGTGATCACAACACCATCAGGTGGCCAACAGTTGCTAGACAAAGGTTTCTACAACATCAGTGGTATGGCATGGTCTGGTCGTGGCAAGATCAAACACGTCGATATTTCTGTGGATGGTGGTAATAACTGGCGCAGAGCTCGTTTAGAGACACCAGTGTTATCTAAGGCGATTACTCGCTTTAACATGGATTGGGTATGGGATGGCTCGCCAGCTATCTTGATGTCTCGTGCTACTGACGAAACTGGCTACGTACAGCCAATGGTCAAGCAGTTACGTGAAGTACGTGGCACACGTTCGATTTATCACAACAATTCAATTCAAGCTTGGAAGCTTGATGTGAACGGGGAGTTAAGCAATGTTCAAGTTGGCTAATCAATTAACTAAACACCTCGTTGTAGCTGGTTTGGCATTCGCTGCAGTATCTGCTGTTAGTGCGCAAACCAAATATCCAAATATTGGTCGTGAGGCGACTAAAGCTGAAGTGGCGGCTTGGGATATTGATGTAAGACCTGACTTTAAAGGTCTACCAAAGGGATCTGGCACAACAGCCCGTGGTCAAGAGGTTTGGGAAGGTCGTTGCGCATCATGTCACGGTACTTTTGGCGAATCTAACGAGGTGTTTACACCAATCGTTGGTGGTACAACTAAAGAGGACATCAAAACTGGTCGCGTTGCTTCTTTGACCAGTGAAAAGCAACCTCAAAGAACTACTTTGATGAAGGTCGCTACAGTATCTACATTGTGGGACTATATCCACCGTGCCATGCCTTGGAATGCGCCAAGAACATTGTCTGTGGATGACACATATGCTGTTCTAGGATATATCCTTTCTATGGCTGAGATTGTTCCTGAGGACTTCACTTTGAGCGATAAAAATATTGCTGAAGTGCAACAGCTAATGCCTAACCGCAATGGTATGACTCAAGCTCATGGCATGTGGAATGAGGGCGGTAAGCCAGACGTTAAAGCAACAGCCTGTATGACCAATTGCACAAAACACGTCACGATTGGTTCTACATTGCCTGACTATGCGCGCAATGCCCACGAAAATCTTGCACTGCAAAATAGACCGTATGGCCCATTCCGTGGCGCAGATACAACAAAGCCACCCTTGGCTAAGTTGCCTGGTAAAGGTTTGATGGCGGTCAATATGTCTGCTGCTGAATCTATTACACCAGAAGGCTTATTTAAGAAGCATAATTGTTCAACCTGCCATGCTCCAGCTAGCCGCGCCATTGGTCCAGCGATTTCAGAAGTTGCTGCTAAATACAAGGGTCAGGCTGATGCGATGAGCAAGTTGCACAAGAAGGTGAAAGTTGGTGGTGCTGGTACATGGGGTGCAATCCCAATGCCACCGCATGCCCACGTGCCTGAAGGGGATATTGATGTGCTTGTAAGGTGGATGCTTACTGGCAAATAAACCATTAAGATGGATAAGTATTCAGAATTTTTTGAAATTTAGTTTTTTAAGAAGGAGTTCGTATGAACCTAAAACGTCGTGAAGCATTGCGATTAACAGCAATCATTGGTTTGATGGCGGCAACAGGCTTGATTTCTCAAGCTGAAGCAGCTGAGTGGAATAAAGCAGCATTTGATGCAAAGTCATTGGATGATGTATTGAAGTCATTGGGTGGTTCATCAGCTGACAAATCATCAGCAATCACTATTAATGCTCCTGATATTGCAGAAAACGGTGCGGTTGTACCGGTTGGTGTGACATCAACATTACCAAAAACACAGCAAATGGCGATTTTGGTTGAAAAGAACCCAAGCGCACTAGCGGCTCAGTTCATTTTGACAGCAGATTCTGAGGCATTTGTGGCATCACGCGTAAAGATGGGTCAAACATCAAACGTGCACGCTTTAGTAAAAGCAGATGGCAAATGGTATGTGACAACAAAAGAAGTTAAGGTGACTTTAGGTGGTTGCGGCGGTTAATGCCCCACACACAAATTCATTTAACTGACTAATTAGTACTGAAAGGAAATAAAAATGGCAGATCCAATGCGCGTACGTGCCCAAGAGAATGGCGGCGTAGTAGACGTTAAAGTTTTGATGAAGCACGACATGGAAACAGGTCAACGTAAAGATGCATCAGGCAAAGTAATTCCTGCACATCACATCACTACTTTGACAGCGACATGTAAAGGTAAGCAAGTATTTGAAGCCCAATTTGGCCCAGCTGTTTCTAAGGACCCATTCTTGAACTTCAAGTTCAAAGGTGGCGCTAAGGGCGACACAGTGAGCATCACTTGGGTAGATAATAAAAACGACAAACGTACAGACGAAGCAAAAATTAGCTAATTTGTATGTGAATAAAGCCCCGCTAATCTTCAAATGAATGGCGGGGTTTTGTTTTTTAGAGGAGCAAAAATGAAGATAAAAATGAAGAGTGCTTTATTAGTCTCTTTGACTGTTTTAGCTGGTGCGGCTGTGGCTCAAAGCGCGACCGATGATATTGCTAAATATCGCGAGATGATTGCTGACGGTAATCCGTCTGAGTTGTATGAAGCAGCTGGTGAAGATCTTTGGAAAAAAGCCATGGGTCCTAAAAATGCCACATTAGAAAAATGTGATTTAGGTAAAGGTCCTGGCGTGGTGAAGGGTGCAGCCGCTGAGTTGCCTCGTTACTTTAAAGATACTAATAAAGTTCAAGATTTAGAGTCGCGCATCATTACTTGCATGGAAAAGTTACAAGGCTATGATCCTAAAGAGATCATCAGCGCTGGCTTTGAAAAAGGCAAGCGTAAAGACGTTGAGGCTGTTGTTGCTTATGTGGTGACACACTCTAAGGGCATGAAGATCAATGTGCCTAATAAGCATCCTAAAGAAAAAGAAATGTACGCTATGGGAGAGAAGGCTTTCTACTTCCAAGGTGGCCCAATGGACTTCTCTTGTGCCTCTTGCCATGGTGAAGATGGTAAGCGCATTCGTTTGCAAGATTTGCCAAATATCACAACGCAAAAGGGTGCTGCTTTAGGTTTTGGTTACTGGCCAGCTTATCGTGTATCAAGTGGTAACTTTTGGACGATGCAGCGTCGCTTGAATGACTGCTATCGTCAACAGCGTTTCCCAGAGCCTATCTATATATCTGATGTAACGATTGCTTTATCGGTGTATATGGGTGTTAAAGCGAATGGTGGTGAAATGAATACACCAGGATTGAAGCGCTAAGCCGCGGGAGATAAACATGAAAAAATTAAATATATTAGTTTCAGCAGCTTTAGTCATTGCAAGCACCTCTGTGATGGCGCAAAGCAAGTTTGAAAAAGATCATGCTGCAAGTTTTAAAGCGAACGGTATAGCCGGTATGGATCGTTTGGATCGTGATGAGACTCAAAAGTTTTGTTCTGATCCTGCAACTCTTGGCGGTAAGGGTGATGCCAAGAAACGTGAAGCGATTGAAAAAGCCAACATGGCAACTATTAAGTTGCCATCAGATGGTAAGTACCTAGGTGACTGGAAAGAGGGTGAGAAGATTGCTCAAAGCGGTCGCGGTGCTACATGGACAGATAAGGCTGATACAGTGGTTGGTGGTGGTTGCTATAACTGTCACCAAATCAATAAGAAAGAAATTTCTCACGGCAATATCGGCCCATCACTTTGGAATTACGGCAAGATTCGTGGCAATTCTGTTGATGTGGTTCAGTACACATGGGGAAAAATCTACAACGCTAAAGCCTATAACGCATGTAGCAACATGCCACGCATTGGGCACTTCAAGTTGTTAAATGAAGATCAAATGCGTCATGTGATGGCTCTTTTGTTGGACCCTGAGTCACCAGTTAATAAGTAAGTTGGGAAAAGATAAAGACCGCATATCAGCTGATATTGCGGTCTTTTTTTATATATAGGAAATATTATGTCAATGAATCGTAGAGAGTTTTTGCAAGTTTTAGCGGTTGCCTCAGCGGGCGGTATGGCGTTGAATTCAGATTATTCAAATGCTCAGTCTGCAGCGAATCAGTTTTATGATTTGCCTCGTTTTGGTAATGTGCACTTTCTGCATTTCACTGACTGTCATGCGCAATTAAAACCAATTTATTTCCGTGAGCCTGATGTTAACTTGGGCTTTGGTGCGCAGTTGGGTAAGACGCCTCATTTGGTGGGCGAACATTTGCTAAAGGCTCACAACATCAAACCTGGTACACGCGAAGCGCATGCGTTTACTTATTTAGATTTTGAAAAAGCTGCTGCTATGTACGGCAAGGTGGGTGGTTTCGCACACTTGGCCACATTGGTGAAGAAGATGAAGGCAAGCCGTCCTGGTTCATTGCTATTGGATGGTGGTGATACATGGCAAGGCTCTGGTACTTCCTTGTGGACTAATGGTCAAGACATGGTGGATGCCTGTTTGGCTTTAGGTGTAGACATCATGACGCCACACTGGGAGATGACTCTTGGTGAAGAGCGCGTGAAAGAGATTGTTGAAAAAGATTTCAAAGGCAAGATTTCATTCTTGGCTCAAAACATCAAAACCAATGATTTTGGTGACCAAGTGTTTGATCCGTATGTGATCCGTGAAATGAATGGTGTGAAAGTGGCTGTGATTGGCCAAGCTTTCCCATACACACCGATTGCTAACCCACGTTACATGGTCGCTAATTGGACTTTTGGTATTCAAGACGAGAATATGCAAAAGATGGTGAATGAAGTTCGTGCCAAAGGTGCCAAAGTAGTTGTTGTTCTATCTCACAATGGTATGGACGTTGACTTGAAGATGGCTAGTCGTGTAACGGGCATTGATGCAATCATGGGTGGTCATACACATGATGGCGTACCAACACCTGTGAAAGTTAAAAATGCTGGTGGTGTGACTCTGGTTACAAACGCTGGTTCGAATGGTAAGTACTTAGGCGTGTTGGATTTCAAGGTGAACGGTGGCAAGGTCGCTGATTTCCGTTACAAGTTATTGCCAGTGTTCTCAGACATGATTCCTGCAGATCCTGCTATGAATAAGTTGATCGATAAGATCCGCGCTCCTTACGAGTCTAAGTTGGGTGAGAAGTTAGCTGTGACAGAGGGCTTGCTCTATCGTCGTGGTAACTTTAATGGCAGCTTTGACCAATTGATATTGGATGGTTTGATGGCTGTTAAAAATGCAGAAATTGCATTCTCCCCAGGATTTCGTTGGGGTACATCCTTATTGCCAGGTCAAGCAATTACGATGGAACATGTGCTTGACCAAACAGCGATTACATACCCTTGGACCACTGTGACCATGATGAAAGGCGACATGATCAAGACTGTATTGGAAGATATTGCTGACAATCTCTTCAATCCAGACCCTTACTACCAACAAGGTGGTGATATGGTGCGTGTCGGTGGTTTGCAATACGCTATCAACCCAACAGGTGAGGCTGGCAAACGTATCAGCAACATGATGTTGAATGGCAAACTGATCGACCCTAACAAGACATACAAAGTAGCTGGTTGGGCTCCGGTGGCAGAAGAAGCTAAGGCGGTAGGTGGCGACCCAATTTGGGATGTGGTCGCTAAGTATCTTAAAGATATTAAGACTGTCAAAGCCAAGTCTTTGAACATGCCTAAGATTGAAGGCGCCAAAGGTAACCCTGGGTTTGCTGCATAAGGAGATCTAAATGATGAATATGACCGGTTTATCGCTAGCACTTTCCGGTCTTATTCTTTTTTGGGCTTTCTCCAAGGATCATTGGAAGGTGCTGATCCGGCCAGAAGTTCTGAATTCTGTATTGGGTGGCATTGTTGCCCTAGGCTTGGCTTGGAATATTCGAGCTCATTTGCCAGGGATGGCTGAAGAAGCTTTGGTGGGTCTGTCATTCCAATTCTTCGGCGCTTCATTACTGGTGGCTATGTATGGCTTAAGACCAGCGATTGTGATGCTGGCTGGGGTGACTACTATTGTGGCTTTGGTCAGCGGCTGGACTTTGGATCATGCGTTGCGCCAATTTTTAGTGTTGGGTGTGATGCCAGCTATGTGTGCATGTGGCGTGATGCGCATCATTGGCGGCTGTTTGCCCAAACACTTATTCATATTTATTTTTGGTCATGGTTATGTAGCGGGCGTATTAAGCGTAATTCTTCCTGCTGCTGCCTTAATGATTTGGCATCAAACTTTTTGGCCAGCCAGCATGGGCCTATCCATGGATATCATTGATTGGTTTGTAGCCTTATTAATCTTGTCGTTTACCGAAGGGTCTCTGTCAGGAATGCTCTTGGCTGTATTTGTGATTTATAAGCCACATTGGGTGCCGCGATTTAGTGACCAAGAGTATCTCAAGAGTCAAACAACAAAAATGCCATAAAATAGCAGGCTTACAAGGTTTGAGCTCTATCTATATCTACTATGCCTGAAATCGATTTAAATACTATTGCGACTAATGTTATCTGGACCACGTTCGGGGTCACAGTGCTTTTGGGCATTGTTTTGCAAAAAACACGCTTTTGCACTATGGGTGCAGTGACCGACTTGATGGTCATGGGTGAGTGGACTCGTATGCGCCAATGGTTATTGGCCATTGGTGTGGCCATCATGGGTGTGGGGCTCATGAGTTACCTAGGCATGATTGATACAAGCAAGTCAATTTATACGGGTAGCAGATTGACATGGTTATCAACCATTGTTGGTGGCGTGATGTTTGGCTTTGGTATGGTCTTAGCTTCTGGTTGTGGCAGCAAAACGCTGATTCGTATTGGTGCCGGTAACTTAAAGTCTTTGGTAGTATTTTTGACCTTGGCTTTGTCTTCTTACATGACGCTCAAAGGAGTGTTTGGTGTTCTTAGAGTCAATACTGTTGATACAGTGGTTTTGACACTATCAACATCGCAAGATTTGCCAAGCGTATTGGCGGCCCAGTGGGGTATTGCCAAGAATAGTTTGCAACTCGGCCTTGCATTAGTTTTAGGGGCGGCGCTGATGACTTTTGCGCTCGCTAGAAAAGATTTCTGGAACTTTAATAATCTATTGGCTGGCTTTGGGGTGGGTGGTGCCATTTTGGCTATCTGGTGGATTTCAGGGTCTTTGGGTTATGTGGCGGAGGATCCTAATACTTTGGAAGAAGTATTTGTAGCTACTAACAGTGGGCGTATGGAAAGTCTGACCTATGTGGCTCCTTATGCCTATGTTATTGAGTGGTTGACGTTCTTCAGTGATACCAGCAAAAAAGTTACTTTAGGCATTATTTCTGTATTTGGTTTGGTGATTGGTTCCTTTATTTACTCTTTGGTAACTAAAACTTTCCGTTGGGAGAGTTTTAGAAATGCTGAAGACACTGGCAATCACCTAATTGGTGGCGTGCTAATGGGTATTGGTGGTGTAACTGCAATGGGTTGCACAATCGGTCAGGGTTTGACTGGTATCTCTACTCTGGCTATTAATTCATTCATTGCGTTTGCAGCATTCGTTGTGGGTGCAACGTTAGCAATGAAGTATTTGCAATGGAGGTTACTTCCTCCGCCATGCGAACCTGTAATTGCTGGTAACAGCTCAACTTATCATTCAAACACTGGAGGATGTGGCATGCCACTTCAAATCGCTTGTCATACAGATCAATTTGGTACTTTGGGTCAGATTGCCCCTGAAGATGTCGCTGAAATTGCTCGTCAAGGTTACAAAAGCATCATTAACAATCGCCCAGATGGTGAAGGTGGTCCAACCCAGCCGCTGAGTGCAGAGGTTGAAGTAGCGGCTAAGGCTTTAGGTTTGAATTACGTTTATCTGCCGGTGGTCAGTGGTCAAATCACTCTAGAGCAAGCGCAAGAAATGGCGCGCTTATTGGAGACTTTGCCAGGTCCGATTTTGGCATTTTGCCGATCAGGTGCAAGATCTACTAATCTTTACATGCTCGCCCAGCAAGTTGGTTAATCTTTGGATTTAACAGTCATTGGAGTCGCTCTAGGTATATTTGTTGGAGTGCTTCTAGGTCTCACGGGTGCAGGCGGTGCTATTTTATCGGTACCGCTTTTGGGATTTTTTTTACATCTAACTGTGGCAGAGGCTGCGCCGATTGGCTTGCTCGCAGTTTCTTTGTCGGCTGGCTTGGGGGCTTATCTAGGATTGCGTTCTAAGATCATGCGCTATAAAGCTGCCATCTTGATAGCCAGTACTGGTTTACTCTTTTCACCCATCGGTATTTGGTTGGCACATCAATTGCCTAATTGGCCCTTGGTTCTTATTTTTTGCTTGGTCTTATTGTTGGTTTCAAGAAACATGTGGCTACAAGCAAAAAGAGAGTTGGCTGGTATTGATGATGAGTTGGGGCCACCTTGCATGCTAGATCAAACTGTTGGGAAATTAACCTGGACATTGCCATGTGCCAGAGCACTGGCAATGTCAGGAGCGCTAGCAGGTTTCTTTTCTGGGTTGCTTGGCGTGGGCGGTGGTTTCATCATTGTGCCGGCTCTTAGAAAGTTTACAGACTTACCCATGAAGTCAGTTGTGGCGACTTCATTGGGAGTTTTAACCATTGTGTCGTTTGGAGGAGTTTTATTCTCGAACCTCTACGGCTCCATGAATTGGTCTTTGGCTGTGCCGTTTGCCTGTGGATCGGTGGTGGGTTTATTGATAGGACGTCAAGCGGTGAAGTCGATTTCAGGTCCGCGAGTTCAACAAGCTTTTGCCATTTTTGCATTGCTCATTTCAGCAGCAATGATGATTAAATTAATCATTAATTAGTCGATTAAAGTCGACTCAAGCAAGCATCAGCGCTTGGTGATAAATTAATCACATGGCTGCATTACTAAACTTGGCGCAGCGCCAATCCCTGATCACTGACTTGCCTAGTTGGTCTATTTTGCCAACCAGAGATGCCTTGTATCGAGAGTTTATTTTTCAAGACTTTGATGAGGCATTTCGGTTCATGTCTCAAGTGGCGGTGGTTGCTGAAGATATGAACCATCATCCTGAGTGGTTCAATGTTTGGAACAAAGTTCAAGTAACACTTTCAACCCATGACAGTGGTGGTTTAACTGAGCGTGATATCGCATTGGCTCACGCCATGAATCGTATTGCGGCGAGTGTGAAGTAATCCATGGCTAACGGGCAGAGCAGTTACCTTTGGCATATGAAGCGTAATTGCTCATTTACGCCAAGACAGGTAGGCCTTTTTTATTTATCAATGGTGTGTTTCTCATCGTTGATAGCCTCATACTTTTGGTGGCATGGCGCTTGGATGATTTTGCCTTTTACATTCGCAGAGTTATTTGTATTGGGTGTTGCTCTATTGATTTATGCACGTCATGCCAGTGACTACGAAAAAATCAAACTCAGTGGCACCGAATTAACTGTAGAGCTATTTTTGGGTAATCGTCGCACAGTAAAGCATTGGAATGCGCCTTGGGTAAGGGTCAAAGATCCAGAGTTAAACCTGGATGCCAAAAAACAGCTTGTTGTTCTCGAGATGGGCCAAGAAGCTATTCAAATTGGCCAATTTATTGTTGCTGATCAACGCTTAGGTTTGGCTAAGGAGATACGCAGTGCAATCAATAGGGCATTGCACTAAAATCGTCGAATGAGATCAAAACTATTAACAATCCCAGCACTTTTATTAGTTATTTCAATTTTGGCCAGTTGCGGCGGCGGTGATGATAAGAGTCCACTCCCTCGATTGGTAAAGGTGATTGTGGTTGGTCAATCCTTGGAAGATGCTAGTGCTAAGGTTGCCAATAAAGATCCCGGCACACTTAACTTTGATGCTAGCGGTAAGGTGATGGAGGTGTTGGTTAAGAGAGGTGACCGGGTTCAAGCTGGTCAATCTTTAGCGAGATTGATGCCTAACAGTATTTCATCTGAGTCAGCAGTCTTGATTAGCTATAGAGCAGCTAAAGCAGAGTTGCAGTCAGCTGAAGCAGATTTCAAACGTTATTCAGATTTAAGAGCAAAGAATTTTATTTCTGCCTCAGAGTTCGATCGCCGAGTGGCTGTGATTGAAAGTGCTCGCGCCAAATATGAGCAGGCGATGGAGCAGATGGGTTTTGTGACCTTACGCCCCATTGAGTCTGGTCAGTTATCTGAGTTCAATCTTGGATTGGGGCAGGTGGTTGATATCAAAGATGTTGTTGGAAAAATAAAGGTAGATGGCAAAACTGCCAAGGTTGTTCAAAAGGGTAAGCAAGCCATGTTATTACCTATTACCGCGATACATGGTGATGGTGTGAGTGTCTATAAGTTGACCTTGGATCAAGACTCAAAATCCACAGGAACCATTGCTGCAGTCAAAGTTGAATTAGGTAAGGTGGATGATGCCTCTGCTGAAGTAATTAGTGGTTTAGCGCCTGGTGATATTGTGATTGCAACAGGTTGGCATGCTTTAAGTGTTGGCCAAAAGGTTCGCATCGCATTATCTGAAAAGGCTGAGTAATGAGCCTGGGAAAATTTAACTTATCGCGTTGGGCGATTGAGAACGTTGCGATTACACGTTACCTAATGATTGCTCTGATGGTTTTGGGTATTGGAGCTTACTTTCAGCTAGGACAAGACGAAGATCCGCCATTTACATTTAGAGCGATGGTAATTAGAACGATGTGGCCTGGCGCAACTGCTGCTCAGGTCGCCGATCAAGTAACCAATAAGATTGAGAGAACACTTCAAGAAGTCCCAAGCATAGATAAGATCAGAAGCTTTTCTCATCCAGGCGAATCAACGATTATCTTTTTTGCTAAAGATAGTACGCCTGCTAAAGATATTCCTAATCTTTTTTACACTGTTAGAAAAAAGATTGGTGACTCTAAATCAGGCTTGCCCATCGGTGTGCATGGACCTTATTTTGATGATGACTTTGGTGATACCTATGGTGTGATTTATGCCATGTCAGCCAAGGGTTACAAACCCAATGAGGTGAGAGACTTCACGACATATGTCAGACAAAGTCTGTTGCAAGTTAAAGACGTAGGTAAAGTCAATGTTTACGGCTTGCAAGAAGAGCAAGTGTATGTGGAGCTTTCTAGAAAGAAGATGGCTCAGTATTCGCTATCACCAGCAACCGTTGCTCAACAGTTAAATCAGCAAAATGCCATTGAAAATGGCGGATCAGTCGAGACGCAATCTTTTTCTATGCCGATTCGTGTGGGTGGCCCATTTGAAAATGTTGCCGACATCAAAGCTATGCCACTGCGCACACCTTCTGGTGCATCTATACGTTTAGGGGATGTTGCGGATGTGCGCAGAGACATCATTAATCCCGCTGCTAGTAAGGTGAGATTTCAAGGTGAAGAATTGGTTGCCTTGGGTATTTCTATGGCCAAGGGTGGCGACATCGTGAAATTGGGCGAGCGCTTAGGTGATGCAGTCAAATTGATTGAGAAAGATTTACCAGCTGGTGTAACTTTATCTCTTATTCAAGATCAACCTAAAGTTGTGGCTGGATCAGTGAAAGAATTCTTAAGCACCTTGTTTGAGGCGCTGATTATTGTTTTAGTAGTAAGCCTCTTGGCCTTGGGGTTGCATCAAAATCCATGGCGCATTGACGCGCGCCCTGGTTTGGTGGTGGCAATTAGTATTCCCTTGGTCATGGCCGTCACATTCTTGATCATGCATCTATCTGGAGTGGGTCTGCATAAGATTTCACTGGGCTCATTGATTATTGCTCTTGGCTTATTGGTTGATGATGCGATCATCGTGGTGGAGATGATGGTACGTAAACTAGAAGAAGGTTACGACAGAGTAAAAGCTGTGACAGCAGCCTACGAGTTAACGGCCATGCCGATGCTAACAGGAACTTTGATCACAGCAGTTGGTTTCTTGCCAATTGGTATTGCTAAGTCTACAGTCGGTGAATATACCTTTGCCATTTTTGCTGTGACTGCTGCTGCTTTGATCATCTCTTGGGTTGTGTCAGTCTTATTTGTGCCGTATCTAGGATTGGTGTTATTGAAAGAACCTAGTCATGCAACACCTGAGGGGGCGGGGCATGAGCATTTTGATACACCTTTTTATCAACGCTTTAAAGTAGTTGTGGCTTGGTGTATTGATCATCATCGCAAAGCCATCATCGCAACGATAGCCAGTTTTGTTTTGGGTATTGTTGGCATGAGTCAGGTGCAGCAACAGTTTTTCCCAGACTCATCTCGCCCTGAGATTTTGGTCGACATATTCTTAGCTGAAGGTGCTAGCTTCGAGGCTACGGAAGCTGCAGCTAAAAAAATTGAGGCAAAAATATTGGAGCAAAAAGGTGTTCAGTCTGTGACGATGTGGATTGGTCACGGCGCGCCAAGATTTTTCTTGCCATTGGATATTATTTTTCCAAGATCCAATACTTCTCAGGCAATCATCATTGCTGATCTGGCAGAAAGAGACCGCTTGAACCGTGATTTGCCAAGATTATTGGAAGATGTTGCTCCTGAAGCTAGGTTGCGTGTCAAATTACTTCCAAATGGCCCGCCAGTTAGTTATCCAGTTGAGTTCCGCGTGACGGGTGATGACCCAATTAAGTTGCGAGAAGAAGCCAATCAATTATTGAGCGTGATGCGTTCATCTAAATTGATTTACGGTATTAAAGACAATTGGAATGAGAATCAACCTGTTGCAAAAATTGAGGTTGATTCAGCCAAGGCCCGCGAGTTAGGTGTGCCGCCACAAGTGATTGCACAGACTCTATCTAGTCATTTTGGTGGCGTGGTGGTTGGACAATACCGAGAGGGTGATTTATTGGCACCCATCGTTTTGCGTCTGCCAAGATCTGAGCGTGATCACGTTACCGATCTTAATGAGACGATGTTAACCACGGTTTCTGGTCAGGCTATTCCATTGGGTAGGATTGCTCAAGTCAAAGTGGTTTGGGAGCCAGCTACCATGTGGCGCGAAAATCGTGAGTACGCGATCACGGTTCAAGCCGATGTTATGCCGGGTATCCAAGGACCTACTGCAACTGCAGTTTTGTTTAAAGAGTTTCAACCATTGATTGAAAAAATGCCTCCAGGTTATAGAGTCACGATTGGTGGGTCAGTCGAAGAGAGTTCGAAAGGGCAAGACTCTATCAACGCAGGTGTGCCGATCATGCTTTTCATCACCTTTACTTTGTTGGTGATTCAATTAAAGAGTACTTCAAGAGCTTTCCTAGTGGTCTTAACAGCGCCATTAGGTATCTCAGGTGTGGCTTTGTCATTATTGTTATTTAATCGACCATTTGGCTTTGTGGCATTGCTTGGCTTCATTGCTTTGCTTGGCATGATCATGCGTAACTCTGTGATCTTGATTGATCAAATTGAGCAAGGCCGCGCTGCTGGCATTCCAGCGCGCGAAGCGATTATTCATGCCTGTGTGACGCGCTATCGTCCAATCATTTTGACTGCAGCTGCTGCAGTGCTAGCGATGATTCCACTTTCAAGAAGTGTTTTCTGGGGGCCAATGGCTATTGCCATCATGGGTGGCTTGATTGTTGCCACTGGGTTAACGCTATTGTCTTTACCTGCTATGTACGCAGCATGGTTCAAGATTGATAAGAGCACACCTTGATGATTAACATCTTCACTAACAAGGTAACCATTTATGCGCATTGAAATACCTGAAGATAAAAAATTAGTTCATGAATCAGTCATCCCGGTACGTTGGGGTGACATGGACGCTTTGGGGCATGTGAACAATGCCGTTTACTTTCGTTACATTGAGCAAGCACGCGTTAATTGGTTAGATAGTTTTGGCTTGAAAGTCACCAAAGGAGATGCTGGTGTTGTGGTGGTCAATGCTTTTTGTAATTTCTTAAAGCAAATTGCTTATCCAGCAGATCTACTGGTCAAGACCTATATTGCTAATCCAAGCAGAGTGGGTGTGGATACCTTTAATGTGATTTCACTCACGACCGACCCTGGTACGGTTTATGCCAATGGTGGGGCTACCATGGTTTGGGTGGATTTCATTGCTCAAAAGGCGGCAGCATGGCCGCCTGAGATCAAAGCAAAGTTTGACCTCTAACTCAATATTGGCTTGTTGGAGCCTTATTCAGGCTTTTTAAGCAGGGAGGCAAGAAGGGGGTTCAGTTTTTTGCCATTTCCGGAGGTATTTTTGGCATTTCCCTTCGGTTTTGGGGCTGAATTCTTCATTTGGTTGGCCACAGCCAATCCCGCATTCTTGTAAAGGTCTGTTTTCTTCATAAGTCGCTACTTTACATCATTGATTTAAAAGCTATTTTTATTTGACATCATTTTGTCAGGCACAGGCAATGAAATTGAGCTAATTTTCATGGTTATGTTGCCAGTTTTGCAAGTCTTATATAAGATATAAGTCTTAGAATATTGGTTTATTTAATTGTCTAAATAGAGAGGGAAAGACTATGTTGAAAGCCTACCGTGACCATGTCGCAGAACGTGCGGCTCTAGGTATTCCACCACTACCACTATCTGCACAGCAGACTGGTGAGTTGATTGAGTTGCTAAAGAACCCACCAAAAGGTGAGGAAGCTACATTGGTAGAGTTGATCACACATCGCGTTCCTGCTGGTGTGGATGATGCAGCTAAAGTGAAAGCCTCTTATTTAGCAGCGGTTGCTTTTGGCAAAGAAAAAACTCCATTGATCACTCGTGAAACAGCAACACAGTTGCTAGGCACGATGCTTGGTGGCTACAACATTTCTCCTCTCATTGATTTGTTGGATGACGCTACAGTTGGTGGTATTGCTGCTGAAGGTTTGAAAAAGACATTGTTGATGTTTGACCAATTCCATGATGTGAAGGAAAAGGCAGACAAAGGCAATGCAAACGCTAAAGCTGTGATGCAAAGCTGGGCAGATGCTGAGTGGTTCACAAGCCGTCCAGAAGTGCCACAAAGCTTAACTTTGACAGTATTCAAAGTAACTGGCGAAACAAATACAGACGATCTATCTCCAGCGCCTGACGCATGGAGTCGTCCTGACATCCCATTGCACGCATTGGCGATGTTGAAAAACCCACGTGAAGGCATTGAGCCACAAGAGCCAGGTAAAGTTGGTCCGATCAAGCAATTGGCTGGATTGCAAGCCAAAGGTAACTTGGTAGCTTATGTTGGTGACGTTGTTGGTACTGGTTCATCACGTAAATCAGCTACTAACTCAGTCTTGTGGTTCACTGGTGAAGATATTCCATTCGTACCAAACAAGCGTTTTGGTGGCGTATGTTTAGGTAGCAAAATTGCTCCGATTTTCTACAACACAATGGAAGACGCTGGTGCGTTACCAATTGAGTTGGACGTTAGCAACATGAACATGGGTGATGTGATTGAACTACGCCCATACGAAGGTAAAGCTCTTAAAGATGGCAAAGTAATTGCTGAGTTCAAGGTGAAGTCAGACGTATTGTTTGATGAAGTACGCGCTGGTGGTCGTATTCCATTGATCATCGGTCGTGGCTTGACAGCTAAAGCACGTGAAGCGCTTGGCTTGCCAGTATCTACATTGTTCCGCTTGCCAACTAACCCTGCTGATTCTGGCAAAGGTTTCTCATTGGCGCAGAAGATGGTTGGTCGTGCATGTGGCTTGCCAGAAGGCAAGGGCGTTCGTCCAGGCACATACTGTGAGCCTAAGATGACAACTGTTGGTTCTCAAGACACAACAGGTCCAATGACACGTGACGAGTTGAAAGATTTGGCATGTTTAGGTTTCTCATCAGACATGGTGATGCAGTCTTTCTGCCACACAGCCGCTTATCCAAAACCAGTTGACGTAAAAATGCACCATGAGTTGCCAGATTTCATCAGCACACGTGGTGGTGTTGCATTGCGTCCAGGTGATGGCGTGATTCACTCATGGTTGAACCGTTTGTTGTTGCCTGACACAGTAGGTACAGGTGGTGACTCTCATACTCGTTTCCCAATTGGTATTTCTTTCCCAGCGGGTTCTGGCTTGGTAGCGTTTGCTGCTGCAACTGGTGTGATGCCTCTTGATATGCCAGAGTCTGTATTGGTTCGCTTTAAAGGCAAGATGCAGCCAGGCGTGACATTGCGTGACTTGGTGAATGCAATTCCTCTATATGCGATCAAGCAAGGTTTGTTGACTGTAGAGAAGAAGGGTAAGAAGAACATTTTCTCTGGCCGTATCCTTGAGATCGAAGGTTTGCCTGAGCTAAAAGTTGAGCAAGCATTCGAGTTGTCTGATGCGTCTGCAGAGCGTTCAGCAGCTGGCTGTACAGTTCACTTGAACAAAGAGCCAATCATTGAGTACATGAACAGTAACATCACATTGATGAAGTGGATGATTGCTAATGGTTACTCTGACGCACGTACATTGGGTCGTCGTATCAAGGCGATGGAAGCATGGTTGGCTAAGCCAGAGTTGTTAAAAGGTGATGCTGATGCTGAGTACGCTGCAGTGATTGAGATTGATTTGGCAGATATTCATGAGCCTATCGTTGCTTGCCCGAATGACCCAGATGATGTGAAGACATTGTCTGATGTGGCTGGTGCGAAGATCGATGAAGTATTTATCGGTTCTTGCATGACAAACATTGGTCACTTCCGTGCAGCTTCTAAGTTGTTAGAAGGTAAGCGTGATATTCCTGTGAAGTTGTGGGTTGCTCCTCCAACTAAGATGGATGCTAAGCAATTGACTGAAGAAGGCCACTATGGCGTTTTAGGCAGTGCTGGTGCACGTATGGAAATGCCAGGTTGTTCATTGTGTATGGGTAACCAAGCACAAGTTCGTGAAGGCGCGACTGTGATGTCAACATCAACACGTAACTTCCCGAATCGCTTAGGTAAAAACACATTTGTGTACCTTGGTTCTGCTGAGTTGGCATCTATTTGTTCTAAGTTGGGTAAGATTCCAACGAAGGAAGAGTACATGGCTGACATTGGCGTGATTAACGCAAGCAGCGGTCAAATCTACAAATACATGAACTTTGATCAAATCAAAGACTTCAGTGATGTAGCAAAGACTGTTGATGCTTAATTAGTGTCAAACACCAAAAAGGCTTCCGCAAGGAAGCCTTTTTTGTATGGAGAACAAGATGAACGTGAATCAATTAACTGACGAGTTAAATGCTTGGGTGGCAGGTGATCAGGACACACATGTCTTAATCATGAGTTTTAGAGATGCTTGTGAGCAAGCTCACTTGCCGCAGAAATATTCTGATGTCTTGGAAAGTATTTTGTCTCGCTTGGAATCTTCTTCTTTGTTCACGGAAGAGAGTTGTTCTTTTAGCAAGAAGGACTTGGCCGCCGCTTTAAGTCTGTGGTTACAAAAGGCACAGCAAGCTGGCATCAATAAGAATAATTAATTTGAGTAATTTTGTTGTTTTGAGATTGCTCGTCTAGCGCTGTTGAGCTTATTCCAGTGCAAGATTGAAAACACAAACATGGGTATTAAAGCAATAAAGATAAATTGAGGTATGAATGACGCTGCCCAGCAGCATCCCATGCCAATACCGTAGTTGTAACCAGAATCAATTTCTTTTGGGGTGAGGCCGTCTCGGTACATCTGAGCAAAGCCATCTTTAATGGCTCTTAGTAAAAAGAAAAACCAAATTACATTAAAGATGGGGATCAAAAGAAGCCAAGCCATACCAGGTGACTGGGTGCGATAGGGTTCACTAATTGCAGCTAATGTTCTACTAATCGCTCTGATATAGAAAATAAAAGTAATGAGCGGAATGATGATTAAAAAGGCTAAAAACAAAATAGTTACTCCTTCATTCTCTTTTTATAAGAAAATACCATGTATTCATCATAGAGAAAACTAGGTCATTATGTCTATATTGCTTTCTGCCGAAGATACACAGTTGGTGTTGGTTGATTACCAGGCCAAGTTGATGCCAGT
>JBEEOV010000018.1:0-19252 GCA_041191465.1 Pseudomonadota bacterium | reverse complement strand
CTGACATTAAAAAACGCCGCTTAAGCGGCGTTTTTTAATGTGTGATTGTTTACATCCAGTAAACAACTACATACAGACCTAACCAAACCACGTCCACGAAGTGCCAATACCACGCAGCACCTTCGAAAGCGAAATGATTCTCAGGCGTGAAGTGACCCTTCATTGTGCGGAACAAAACAACCGCCAACATGATGGCACCCATTGTTACGTGGAAACCATGGAAGCCAGTCAACATGAAGAATGTTGAACCATACACACCAGAACTAAGTTTTAAGTTTAGATCGCTATAAGCGTGGATATATTCATAAACTTGGAAGCACATGAAAATTGCGCCCAAAGCTACTGTTGCAGCTAAGCCTTGAATAACTTGCTTACGATGACCTTCACGCATAGCGTGGTGAGCCCAAGTTACTGTTACACCAGAACTTAACAACAAGATGGTGTTGATAGTAGGAATAGGCCAAGGACCCATTGTTTTAAAGCTATCAACCAAACCGGCTGGGCCAGCATTAGGCCATGTTGCTGCAAAATCAGGCCACAACAATTTGTTATCAATGTCACCTAACCATGGCATTGCAATGCTTCTTGCATAGAACAATGCTGAGAAGAATGCGCCAAAGAACATGATCTCTGAGAAGATGAACCAAGCCATTGACCATCTGTATGAGACGTCAACGTTAACGCTGTTCATACCTGTTTCAGATTCGTGAATAGCATCACCGAACCATGTGTATAGAGATGCGATTGTCCAAATCACACCAGCAAGACACAACAACATACCAAATGTGCTGCCATTAACCCACATGGAAGCACCGTAACCAAAACCTAATAAACCTAGGCTGGTAACGATTGGATGACGTGTTGGAGCCGGTACGTAGTAGTAAGGGGCTTTTGAAACACTGGAAGACATTCTCTC
The DNA here is from genome assembly GCA_041191465.1 of Pseudomonadota bacterium. Classification (GTDB taxonomy): domain Bacteria; phylum Pseudomonadota; class Gammaproteobacteria; order Burkholderiales; family Burkholderiaceae; genus Polynucleobacter. The sequence goes on along the minus strand of JBEEOV010000018.1, from coordinate 18,336 downwards.
TCTCCTAAAAAATCAATTCGCTACAACTGCTTTGACAATTAATAACAAAACTGTCATAAAAATTACTGCACCTAATATGCCCGCAAGAACAATATGAACAAAAGATACAGAAGACATATCTGCATCCTGACCAGACCTCTTACGCACTCCTAAAAACCCCCACAAGACTGCTCTCATAGAGATTAGAAACATCATGATGGAACTACGACTTTGCTTTTCCATACTTATATTTTCGACGGCTTACTGTTATGTTCGCCTGTAATTACTTTTTGACCATTACCCACCTCAAAGAAGGTGTACGACAAAGTAATGTTCTTTACATCTTTCGGTAAAGCTGGATCAATCACAAAAACTACTGGCATCTCACGCGATTCGTTAGGCTTAAGCGTTTGCTGCTCAAAGCAGAAACACTCCAACTTCGTGAAATGCTGTGTTGCTTGTTTTGGCGCATAACTTGGAATTGCTTGCGCTGATACTGCTCTACCTTGCGTATTAACTACTTCATAAACCACTTGAATCATTTCGCCAGGATGCACCTGCATTGAATTTTTGACAGCACGGAATCTAAAAGGCCCCTGTGTGTTTGAATCAAATTCAACAGTGATCAAACGACTTTCATCAACTTGAGTATTCTTGCTAACCGCTTTAACCGCACGCGTACCGTAATCATTCTTACTGGTAACAACGTTAATACCTGTTACTTCACACAAAACTTTGTACATCGGAATCAAGGCATAACCAAAGGCAAACATCGCTGAGCTAATAACCACAAGTTTTAGCAACATTTGACGGTTGTAATTGGTCAGATTAAAAGCCATTGATTAACCGAATATCGCTTTCTTAGCAAAAATACCGACAAAGAAAACTAAAACAACAGTGAACAAAACTAAGCCCAAGCGTCGATTACTCGCGCTTGGGTTTGTTTTATCTTGAACCGATTGACTCATAAGTGTCCGAATACGGATTACTTAACTGTTGGAGGTGTTTCAAAAGTATGGAATGGTGCTGGAGATGGAACAGTCCACTCTAGACCTTGTGCGTTTTCCCATGCTTGCGCTTCAGCTTTCTTACCACCACGGTATGTTGGCAAAACAACAAACAACAAGAAGTAAACCTGCATCAATCCAAAACCTAGACCGCCAATCGAAGCCACAGCATTGAAGTCTGCGAACTGAACTGGATAGTCAGCATAACGACGTGGCATACCAGCCAAGCCCAAGAAATGCATTGGGAAGAATGTTAGGTTAAAGAAAATCATTGAACCCCAGAAGTGAACCTTACCGCGGAATTCATTCACCATGAAACCTGTCCACTTTGGTGCCCAGTAGTAGAAACCTGCAAATAGCGCGAACAATGAACCTGCAACCAATACATAGTGGAAGTGTGCAACTACGTAGTAGGTATCTTGAATCATGATGTCAATTGGAGCCATCGCACAGATCAAGCCAGTGAAACCACCCATTGTGAACACGAAGATGAAACCAATAGACCACAACATTGGAGTTTCAAATGTCATTGAACCCTGCCACATTGTTGCAACCCAGTTAAAAATCTTCACGCCAGTTGGAACAGCAATCAACATAGTTGCATACATGAAGAACAACTGGCCAGTTACTGGCATACCAGTTGCAAACATGTGGTGAGCCCAAACGATGAATGACAAGATCGCAATCGAACCTGTTGCATAAACCATTGAGCTGTAACCAAATAATCTCTTGCGTGCAAATGTTGGAATTACTTCACTGATGATGCCAAACGCTGGCAAGATCATGATGTAAACCTCTGGGTGACCGAAGAACCAGAAGATATGCTGATACATCACAGGGTCACCACCACCAGCTGCTGAGAAGAAGCTTGTGCCAAAGTGACGATCTGTTAGAACCATTGTGATCGCACCAGCCAAAACAGGCATCACAGCGATCAATAGATAAGCAGTAATCAACCATGTCCAGCAGAACATTGGCATCTTCATCAATGTCATGCCAGGGGCACGCATGTTAAGAATAGTCACAATAATGTTAATTGAGCCCATGATTGATGAGGCACCCATCAAGTGAACAGCAAAAATAGCCATGTCCATACCAGGACCCATTTGCACAGATAGGGGTGCATATAGCGTCCAGCCAGCAGCAGTTGCGCCACCAGGAACAAAGAATGATGACAACAACAATGATGCTGCTACAGGCATGATCCAGAAACTAAAGTTATTCATACGAGCAAACGCCATATCTGAAGCGCCCACCTGTAGAGGAATCATGTAGTTAGCAAAACCAACGAAAGCCGGCATGATGGCACCGAACACCATCACCAAGCCGTGCAAAGTTGTTAACTGGTTGAATAGTTCAGGACGAATAAATTGCAAACCAGGTTGGAATAATTCCAAACGAATTAAAAGAGCCATCACACCGCCAGCCAACAAGCTAACGAATGAGAAGATTAGATACAAAGTACCAATATCTTTATGGTTGGTTGCAAACAACCAACGGCGCCATCCATGTGGATGGTCGTGTGCGTGATCATCGTGATGATCGTGTGCGTGGCTTACTGTGCTCATAGTCGCTCCAATTACCTATCTATATATGTTTATTTAGCTGCGCGTGCTGCAGTGAAGTCTTTTGGCTGGATCAATTCACCAGTCTTATTGCCCCACGTGTTGCGCGTGTATGTCATAACGGCTGCCAACTCGACATCATTTAACTGATTCCACTTTGGCATTGCATTTTTACCGTTCAATAAGATTTTGTATTGACCGTCTTTAGCGCCTAAAACAACTTTTGATCCATCCAATGCTGGGAATGCACCAGCACCTTTACCGTTCGGCTGGTGGCAAGCTGCACAGTTAGCGGCATAAACTTTTTCACCACGTTGCTTTAGCTCATCCATTGTGAATGTTTTGCTTGGATCATCAGCCAAAGCTGCTAATTGTTTTTTCTTCTCAGAAGCCCATGCTGCGTAGTCTGTGTCTGAAACAACTTTCACAACGATAGGCATGAACGCATGTTCTTTACCGCACAACTCTGAACATTGGCCACGGAAAGTGCCCACTTTTTCAGCGCGGAACCATGTATCACGCACAAAGCCAGGAATCGCGTCTTGTTTTACGCCAAACGCAGGAATTGTCCATGAGTGAATTACGTCATTAGCCGTTGTTACTAAACGGATCTTTTTACCAACAGGAACAACCATCTCATTGTCAACTTCCATGAGATATGTGTCGCTCTTCTCTGCTTGGTTATTAATTTGTTCACGAGGTGTAGACAATGTTTGCAAGAATGAAATGCCTTCGCCTTCGCCCTTGATGTAGTCGTAACCCCATTTCCATTGGTAGCCAGTCACTTTGATTGTGATGTCAGCATTTGTTGTGTCTTTCATAGCAACAACTGTTTTTGTTGCTGGCAAAGCCATACCAATCACAATCAATAGAGGCACAACTGTCCAAATAATTTCTACTGTTGTGCTTTCATGGAAACTTGCTGATTGATGACCCAATGATTTACGGTGTTTGTAAATCGAGTAAAACATCACGCCAAATACGGCTACGAAAATTACCACACAGATAATCAACATCATCCAGTGTAGAACTGCTACTTCTTCAGCAACTTTTGTCGCAGCTGGATGTAGGTTTAACTGAAAACGTGCTGGACCACCCGGCATGTCATTGATAGCCCAAGCTAAATTAGCTTGGAGCAAGCCCACTAAACCAAATAGCAAACCGGCTAATGATGTGCGTTGTTTCATCTTGATTCCCATTTAATAAATTCTTGATCTATTGCATCGCACGATTACCTGTGCACGTAATATCCGGTGATTATATTTGGTGAATTTGATCTAACGCAATAAATTACTAAGTTTTTTAGAGATTTAGATAGTAACCCTTAGCCATCAGGGTGTGTGAGCACTTGCTTACTTAGCGCTTTACTCTAACAATTTGGTCAGGACTAATTGTCGCCACGCCACCCTCTGCCTTAGATAAATCCTGGGTAGGTGTCCACGCATGCCCATAAACCACTTCTAGAGTTATTTTTAAGGGTAAATCTTCAGGTAAATCTGAACGCCTTGGGTTTCTTGTATTTAATAGGCCCAAATCAAAAGCATCGGCAATTAACAAATCTAGTGTTTCGTAATCCAAAGTGATGTATTCCATGTCCATCACAGGTTCACAAAACCCCGTCTTTAATAAAGCATCGCCCACATCATGCATATCCCATGCACTTGGGACACCCTTTAAATCTTTGCCATCAAAGTACTTGGTTATTTCTTTACCAGTATCTGGACCCATGTAACTAAACATGAGTAATGCATCTACTTTTAATAGCTCCCGCCACTTTTTAATGAGTAACTCTGGGTTTTCATCATCTTGCAACTCTAGGTTTGACCAAATTAAATCGACCTTATCCGTTACAAGCTCAAGGCAAGGTCGATTGATCAAATTAAAAAAGGTTTTTTTTAAGCCTTTTGCAACCAACTGGGGATTGGCAGAAAAATGTTTTGCTCTGGGATATCTTGTACTGAGCAACCCAATGTCAACTTGTCCCAAGTGACAAATTATTTGGGGCTCCATCCTAACAATCGACAACTTATCTTCCATGCGCTTTGCAATCTCAAGCGATAGAAATTTAGGCAATGAGTTAGACACTGTTGAGATTGTGGGCATAGCCGTCAGTATACTCAGCGTCCCATGAAATTTCTGCTCCCTACTTCGTGTATTGGCTGTGGCAAATTTCAAGCATCTAGGATTTGCCAAAAGTGCATCAACTTACTAAAGTCCCAACAAAAAAACAGATGCTCACAATGCGCCTCAATTTGCGAAAAAACAAAAATATCTTGCACTAATTGTCAAAACCAAACACCTTCATTTGATAAAACTATTTGTATTGATTGTTATGGCGGCCTATTGACCAATGCTGTTCATGATTACAAGTACAAACATCAAGTAGCAATCGCCAAGGGTCTAGTCGATACCTGGGTAGAAATTCATGGCAGCCATCATTTAATGAGCAACGCCAACCTTTTAATACCAGTGCCCATGAGCTCTCAAAAGCTATATCAGCGAGGCTTTAATCAATCATGGGAACTATGTAAATGGTTTTCAAAAGAGTTCAAGATTCAAACATCCTCATCGATTCTTTACAGAAGACACCTTGAAAGTAACCAGGCTCAAGCTACCAGAAACGAAAGAATCAAAAGATTAGAAACCGTGTTTGACATCAATCAAATTGAAATCAATATGATCAAAAATAATCGCATTGCGATCGTTGATGATGTAATGACTACTGGGGCCACATTAAGCACAATTGCAAAATTACTTAAAGATTTTGGCGCCCAAAGTGTTCATAATTGGGTAATTCTAAGAACCCCTCATAAATAAAAATGCTAAACGTTGTATTAGTCGAGCCAGAAATACCTCCCAATACTGGCAACATTATTCGCTTATGCGCCAATACTGGTGCGAAATTACACCTCATAGAACCGCTTGGGTTTCCTCTAGAAGACTCTCGATTAAAGCGTGCCGGTTTGGACTATCACGAATACGCCAACATGAAAGTTCATGCCAATTGGCAAGCATTTCTAGAATCCGAAAAACCATCGCAAGATAGGATGTTTGCCATTACCACCAAAGGCAAAGCACATCTTTCAGAGTGTAAATTTCAAGAAAATGATTACCTAGTATTTGGCTCTGAAACAAAAGGCCTAAACCAAGAGGTGCGTGATTATTTTTTACCCGAGAGAGCTCTAAGACTACCGATGCGCGCAAACAGCCGCAGTCTTAATCTTTCAAATGCTGCTGCGATTATGGTTTACGAGGCTTGGCGCCAAATGAATTTTATTGGTGGTGAATAGTTTATCGAGACTCAGGTCTCGCATCGCGACTCATTAGCAGTTTCACTGCTTCAGCAACATCTTGTTCGTTAAATAAAACCTCACACACCATGTGCGTGATTGGCATTTCAATGCCTTGTGCTTTAGCTAAATCATTGACAGCTTGAGCACATCTAACACCTTCCGCGACATGCCCCAAAGCACTTAATACTTCTGATAATTTTTTGCCAGACGCCAACTGCAATCCAACCTGTCTATTTCTGGAAAGATCACCTGTTGCCGTTAGGATTAAATCTCCGACACCAGTTAAACCCATCGCCGTCTCTGACTTTCCGCCCATCGATATGATTAACCTCATCATCTCTGAAAGGCCTCTTGTAAGTACCGCAGCGCGTGCATTTAAACCAAGCCCCAAACCATCACCAATACCTGTTGCGATCGCCAATACGTTTTTAATGGCGCCACCTAACTCAACACCCACAACATCATCGCTGCCATACACACGCATATTGCCATGATGAAAAACTTGCTGAATCAAAGCAACCAAGTCTGCAGAACTGCTTGCTGCTGTTAGTGCGCAAGGCATACCTTTTGCAACCTCACTGGCAAAACTGGGGCCTGATAAAACTGCCAAACCAATACCACGATCTAAAGCATTGGCAAGCTTTAACTCACGCACAATAACCTGATGCGGCATGAGTGATGTGCCTGGCTCCAAACCTTTACATAACCAAACCCAATTTTTAGGCACCTTGTTGAGTTTCAACAAGGCATGAACAGTCTCTTTAAGCCCTGAAACCGGAGTAGCAATCACCAATAAATCTTGCTCATCCACATGAGTAAAAATTGCTTCCCAATCACCACTAATTTTTAGCTGCTGAGGAAGATCAATGCTTGGCAAATACTTTTCATTGCGATGAGTTTTAGTCATCTGATCTGCCAAGGACGATGAGCGACTCCACAAAGTCACATCAAAGTTCTTAGGATTCTTGGAAGCGTGCATGGCCATTGCTGTACCCCATGCTCCGGCCCCAAGAAAAATAACTTTCATATATCAGTTCGGCAAAATGATGCCACTATCATTTGAGGCAGGAGCCGCGGCAGCCTGTTGCAAACGTTGCTCATAAAGAGCATGGAAATTAATTTCAGCCAAATGAACCGGCTGGAAACCAGCACGACTAATCATGTCTGCAATATTTGAACGCAAATACGGGAACAAAATTGTTGGGCATGCAATACCTAGTAGCGGATCAATCTGCTCTGGTGGCATTTGGCGAATTTCAAAAATACCAGCTTGATGAGCCTCCACCAAGAAAAGAACTTTGTCTTCAATTTTTGTTGTAACTGTACCCACCAATGTGATGTGAAAGTTGTTTTCATCAAGTTGGTTAGCCTGAATATCAACTTGAACTTCTAGCTTAGGCTCACCTTGATTCAAAAGAATTTGCGGAGCGTTTGGTTGCTCTAAAGAAATGTCTTTAAGGTAAATGCGCTGAATCTGAAAACTTGGATTGTTGTCCGCTGTATTAGCTGAACCGTTTGCTGCTTCTGTCATGTTTTTCCTATTTATTTACTTTTATTTAATTATTTACCCAGCAATGGGTCTAATTTACCTGCTTTATCTAACGCTGATAAGTCGTCAAATCCGCCCACATGAGTTTCATCAATGAAAATCTGTGGAACAGTACGACGTCCAGTTCTTGTCATCATCTCTTCTCTTCTAGATGGATCCTTGTCCACCAAAATTTTTTCTGTGATCACAGCGCCCTTTGAAGTCAATAATCTTTCAGCCATCACGCAGTATGGGCAAACTTGTGTGCTGTACATAGTAATTTTTGGCATTTTGGACCTTTTATTACTTAACCAATGGCAAACCAGCCTGATTCCACGCTGAAATACCACCTTCTAAACACATAATTTCTGAAAATCCAGCTTTTTTGAACTTTCCAATGGCACCACTTGCTCTAGAACCACTTAAACAAACTAAAATAATAGGCTTGTTTGTATCAAGTTTTAGATGCTTAAAGCCCTTATCAAGCTCTGAAACTGGTAAATGTTTAGAATTTGCTATGTGTCCTGAACCGTACTCTTCAGCACTGCGTATATCAACAATTTGAGCTCCTTGTTGATTAACAGACTGAACAGCAGCATGAACGCCTAGCCATTGTTGATTAAAGCGACCCAATAACTGAGGCAAAGCCAGTGCCAAGCCCGAAGTTACTAAAGTTGCTAGTAGTAATAGATTATTTGTATTTGTAAAGAAGTCCATCAGTAAATTATAGAATGTGAATATGAAACAACTCGTACTTATCCGCCACGGCGAATCCCAATGGAACCTAGAAAACCGTTTTACCGGCTGGGTTGATGTAGATTTAACACCAACCGGTGTTCAACAAGCTATCCAAGCTGGTGAAAGTTTAAAGGCTGCCGGCTATGATTTTGACATCGCTTACACATCTGTGCTGAAGAGGGCGATTCGCACCCTTTGGCACGCCCAAGAAGCCATGGACAGATTATGGCTACCCGTTGTGCATAGCTGGCGCCTCAATGAACGTCACTATGGCGCACTAGCCGGCCTAAATAAGACAGAAACAGCTGCGAAATATGGCGACGAACAAGTTCATATTTGGAGACGCTCATACGACGTAAGACCTCCACTATTAGATCCTAATGACCCTAGAACTTCGTATAACGACCCGCGTTACGCCAAATTAAAGCGCGAAGAAATACCACTAGGTGAGTGTCTAAAAGATAACGTTGCTCGCGTTTTACCGCTTTGGGAAGAGTCCATTGCTCCAGCGCTCCGCTCAGGTAAACGGGTATTAATTGCAGCTCATGGCAACAGTATCAGATCCCTAGTAAAGTACCTAGATGAAGTTTCAGATTCAGACATCATGGAAATCAACATCCCAAATGGTGTTCCATTGGTTTATGAATTAGATGACAACTTGAAACCTATTAAACATTTCTATTTAGAAAAGTAAATTATGTCCCGGTCGATTAAGAGTATTGCCCTTGTTTGCACAGGCCTCATCGCAGGCGTTGCACTAACACTGCAACTTTCTGCAACTGCTCAACAGGGCAACTCTAATTTGCCACTTGATGAGTTACGTAATCTATCTAATGTCTTTGGCCAAATTAAAAGAGATTACGTAGAACCAGTTGAAGACAAAAGATTATTAACTGATGCCATTAAAGGTATGGTGAGCGGCCTTGATCCTCACTCTTCCTATTTAGATAAAAAAGATTTTGCCGAGATGCAAGAACATACCCAAGGCAAATTTGCTGGCTTGGGTATTGAAATCACATCAGAAGACGGCGTGGTTAAAGTTCTAAATCCAATTGAGGATACCCCCGCCGCTAGAGCAGGACTTCAGTCAGGCGACTTAATTACTAGGCTGGACGACAAGCCTGTACGCGGCATGACTCTAGATCAAGCTGTCAGACGTATGCGTGGTGAGCCTGGTACAAAAATTACTTTAACTATTTTTAGAAAGAGTGAAGATAGAACTTTCCCTGTAACGATTACTCGCGCTGAAATTAAAGTTCAATCTGTCAAAGCAAAATTACTTGATGCTGGCATTGCGTATGTTCGCATTACAAGCTTTCAAGAAAGAACAATTCCAGATTTAGCCAAAAAGCTGAATGAGCTTGCCGCAAAAGATTCTCAAATCAAAGGCCTAGTGCTAGATCTAAGAAATAATGGTGGCGGCTTATTGCAAGGTGCAGTTGGCGTATCAGCAGCGTTCTTACCAGCCGGAACTTTAGTTGTATCGACCAAGGGTCAATCTGAAGATGCCAAACAAGTTTTTAAAGCTAATGTAGATAACTACAGGCTGTCAGAAAACAATGACGTACTAGCTGAGCTTGCCCCAATCTTTAAAAAAGTCCCAATGGTTGTCTTGGTGAATGCATTCTCTGCATCTGCTTCAGAAATTGTTGCAGGCGCACTGCAAGACCATAAGCGCGCAACAATCATTGGAAAAACAACTTTTGGTAAAGGTTCTGTACAAACGGTGCGCCCACTTAGCTCTGATTCCGCATTAAAGTTAACCACAGCTTATTACTACACACCATCGGGCAAATCAATTCAGGCATTCGGCATCAAACCTGATATTGCAGTTGATCAAAATCCAGACGGCGACCCAGATGACGTTCTCATTACTAGAGAAATTGATAGCGAGAAACACCTGAAGAATAAGCAGTCTTCTGAAGAGAAATTAATCAACGAACGTGAAAAACGTCGACTTGAAGAATTGCAACGCATTGAAGAAATTAATGCGAAAAAGACACCAGAAGAAAAAGAGAAGGATCGTAAGAAACGTCCTGCTGAATTTGGTTCTGCGGAAGATTTCATGCTGACACAAGCTGCCGCTTATTTAAAAGGTCAGCCTATTAAGAAATCTAAATCTCGCTTGGAATAACTAGAGCGACGCATGAACGATCAAGACCTTCTTAGATACTCTCGCCATATTCTTCTTGATGATATTGGCATTGAAGGTCAAGAAAAAATTCTGGCAGCACACGCTGTAATTATTGGCGCTGGCGGTTTAGGATCAGCTGCCGCGCCCTATTTGGCTGCTGCAGGAATCGGAAAAATCACTCTGATTGATCACGACACGGTAGATTTAACAAATCTACAACGTCAGATCATGCATAACCAAAATTCTGTGGGGCTGGCTAAAGTTCAATCTGGCAAAACCATGCTACAGAACCTGAATCCCCATATTCAGGTGAATGCCATACAAGAAAAAGCAACAGCTGACCTACTAGAACAACTATTACCTAACGCAAGTGTTGTTTTAGATTGCAGCGATAACTTCACAACTCGACACATGGTTAATGCCGCATGCGTTAAACATCAAGTACCACTTGTCAGTGGCGCAGCAATTAAATTTGATGGTCAAGTAACTGTGATTGACCCACGCCAAACAGGCACACCTTGTTATGCGTGCTTGTTTCCAGCAGATCAAGAATTTAATGAAGTGCAATGCTCAACAATGGGCGTCTTTTCACCGCTAGTAGGCATCATTGGTAGCATTCAAGCAGCCCAAGCACTTCAGGTAATTATGCAAATTGGTGAGCCGTTGGTGGGCAAATTACTACTATGGGATGCAAGATCTTCCCAAGTTGATCAAATCACATTGCATCAAAGGGATGATTGCCCAGTTTGCTCAAAGTACCGCTAAATACTGTCTTATAAAACGTTATACAGCGTTAATTTTTTGCAAAGCAGCTTGCAATTCTTCTGGCTCAATGGCGTTTAATAACTCATCTACAGACTGCTTCAATACACTCATATCCGCTCTAAGAATTTCTTTCTTCACAGATAAAAGTTGATTGAAGTGCATGGAGAAATCAGTCAAACCCATACCCAATAATACTTTGGTCATTGATGGCTCACCCGCCATCTCGCCACACACAGACACAGGCATATTGGCAGCCTTAGCCTCTCTAATAACACCAGAAATGAGTCTTAAGACTGCAGGGTGCAATGGATCATACAAATGCGCAACAGAGTTATCTGCCCTATCAATTGCCAATGTGTACTGAATCAAATCATTGGTACCAATTGATAAGAAATCTAGGCGACGAATAAACAGCGGCAAAGAGAGTGCTGCAGCAGGAATTTCAATCATAGCTCCCACTTGCACATCTGGATCAAATGCTACACATTCATTTTCAAGTTGCTTCTTGGCTACGCTGATTAATTCTAAGGTTTGATCAATTTCTTGGGCATGCGCCAACATAGGAATCAAAATTTTCATTTTTCCAAATGCTGAAGCTCGCAAGATAGCTCTAATCTGAATCAAAAACATTTCTGGCTCAGAGAGTGACCACCTGATAGCGCGTAAACCGAGTGGGGATTGATAATGGCCACCATCATCTTGACCATCTAAAGGCTTATCAGCACCGATATCTATAGTTCTGATGCTAACTGGGAGACCTTTCATTGCCTCGGCTGTTTTTCTGTAAGCCCAAAATTGCTCTTCTTCGCTAGGCATTTCGCCTTTGCGATTCATGAATAAGAATTCTGACCTAAATAAACCAATACCTACTGCACCAGAATCTAATGCCTGCTCAGCATCTTCTGGCATCTCGACGTTAGCCATCAAATCAATCGGCACGCCATCTAAAGTCAGAGTTGGGGTGTATTTGAGTCTTAATAGCTTTTTCTTCTCTAACTTACGCTCTGATTGAAGATGCCGATACTCCTCTAGTATCAATGGACTAGGGTCAACAATGACAATACCACGGTCACCGTCAATAATGATCCAGTCATCTTGACGGATTAGCTCACTGGCTCTTCTAACGCCAACAGCAGCCGGAATATCCAAACTTCTGGCAACAATTGCCGTATGAGATGTACGACCACCCAAGTCTGTAATAAAACCACCAAATGCCAAATCTTTAAAACGCATCATGTCAGGCGGGGCAATATCATGCGCCACAACGATGACTTCGCTTAGCTCTCGATTTTCTGAAACGGTTTTATAAAACGATGAAAGTGTCTGATGATCTTCACCGTGATGCAGAACTTTCATCACCCGCTCAACTACTTGCCTAATATCTGCCGCACGCTCACGCAAATATTCATCTTCAATTTCCGCAAATTGCTCTAACAAGTCTTCTAGTTGAGTAGCCAGCGCCCACTCAGCGTTATATCTTCGACCTCTAATCAACTCTAAAGGTTTTTCTGTGAGAGTTGGATCAGCCAAAATCATGCCGTGCACATCTAAAAATGCGCCCATCTCTTCTGGAGCGGCATCAGGCAAACTAGCTCTTAAGCTTCTTAACTCTTGTCTAACAACCTCAAATGCATTCAGTAAGCGCGCCTCCTCTGCTTGCTCGGCACCCTCATCTACCAAATAATGCTTGACGTCCATGGCAGATGGCGCAATGCGTAGCGCCTTGCCAATTGCAATGCCGTTGGTAACAGGAATGCCGTGCAGCGTGAATGACAAACTACTCACCCTCTCCAAATCGATCATTGATAAGTGCTTCTAATGCAGCAAAAGCCTCTTCAGCCTGTTCACCCGTTGTCTCAAGCAAAACAGAACTACCCATGCCCGCAGCTAACATCATCACACCCATGATGCTTTTTGCATTCACTCTGCGACCACCTTTCGACAAAAAAATCTCACAAGGGTACTTTGCAGCCAATTGAGTTAATTTCGCAGAAGCTCTGGCGTGTAAACCTAATTTATTAATGATGTTAATTTCTGCACTAGGCATTTTTATTCCTTAACTTCCGAAGTCTTGTTTGATTGAGTATCCATAGCAGGAGTTAAATGGCCAATCGGAATAATGCCTTGCTGACCACCATGCATTGCTTTTTGCATGGCAGAATCTAATGAATCTGCCCTATAAGAAATCGCACGCATCAACATTGGCAAATTCACACCTGCAATCACTCGCACGCGGCCATTAAATTCAGGTTTATGAGCTAGGCGATTGGCAACGTTTGCTGGCGTTGCCCCCATGATGTCCGTCAACACTAATAGCCCATTTTGAGAGCTAACTGTATGTGCAGCCTCTACAGCGCGATCTAATGTGATTTTCGCATCTTCGTGCGCCATCACGTCAACAGCAACCAATCTGTTAGGAACCTCACCATAGACATGCTTAGCAAACTCTTTAAGAGCAGAAGCCAATGGTGCATGAGCAATGATTAGTATTCCAGCCATATTAATTTAATTTTTTTTCTAAACTTTTTAACCACTGAGCGGCAACATCATGTCCAGTTTGATTGGTAATTTCCACGAAACAAGTTGGACTAGTCACATTTATTTCGGTTAGATACCCACCAATAAAATCTAAACCCACTAAATGCAAACCTCGCCCAGCTAATTGTGACCCAATTTGATCTGCGATATCAAATTCTTTTTGCGTTAGTTTTTGTGCAACCCCTTTACCACCAGCGGCTAAATTACCTCTGACCTCACCACCCTGGGGAATTCTTGCCAAGGAATATGGCACGGGCTCACCATCGATTAATAAGACTCGCTTATCGCCATCAATAATCTCAGGAATAAACTTTTGCACCATCAATGCCTTGCTGCCATTCTCACCAAGTGTTTCAACAATACTAGCAAGATTCAAGCCATCAGCCTTAACTCTAAATACACCCATACCACCCATACCATCTAATGGCTTAATGATGATGTCCTGGTGTTGCTGATGAAACTCCTTAATATCAACCAATTCTCTACTAATAATCGTTGGCGGCGCAAACTCTAAAAACTCTAATAAAGATAGTTTTTCAGAATGGTTTCTGAGAGCATCAGGGCTATTAAAAACTTTAGCGCCTTCTAAACACGCTGCCGATAAAAACCAAGTAGCGGTCACATATGCCAAATCGAAAGGCGGATCCTTACGCATGACAACAGCATCAAAATCTGCCAAACGCTTAGTAGCAGTTTCTAAAGTCACAAACCAATCGCTACCACCTCGGCTTACCTCAATACACGAACATTTAGCTTTAATGGATGATGCAATACTTTTGATGTCATGAGTATGACAATGCCAAACCTGATGACCTGCCTTCTGACAGGCATCCATCATTGCCAAAGTACTATCTTTTTCAATTGCAAATTCAATTAATGGATCTGCAATAAATAGTATTTTTCTCATTAATTCTCAGCCTCTGGATCCGTGCGCTCCAACTCCAGCGAGGCTGCCAACAAGGCTAGTCTAGCAACTACACCATACAAGTAAAAACGATTTGGTACAGCAACACCTGGCTTAGCTGCCACATCAGGAATAGCATTGTGCTCAAAAGCCAAAGGCACAAAGTGCATACCAGGCGCATTGAGATTTTCATCAACACCACGACCCGTATGAACGCGATAGAACCCACCCACCACATATCTATCCATCATGTAGACAACAGGTTCTGCAACGGCTTCATTGATTTTTTCAAAGGTATAAACACCTTCTTGTACGAGCACATCTGCAACTTCTAAACCTTCTTTGACAACACTCATCTTGTTGCGCTCTTTACGGTTTAGATCTTTCACCTCACTAGCATCTTTGACAGTCATGATGCCCATGCCATATGTACCAGCATCCGCCTTAACAATGACATATGGCTTTTCTTTAATACCGTACTCGCGGTATTTGCGAGCAATTTTTTTCAAGATGCTGTCTACGCTCTCTTGCAAACATTCCTCGCCAACACGCTCATGAAAATTAATGCCATTACATTTAGTAAAGAATGGATTAATCATCCAAGGATCAATATCTATGACCTTTGAGAATTTCTTTGCCACATCATCATAAGCATCAAAATGATTTGATTTACGGCGCACCGCCCAACCAGCATGCAGTGGTGGCAACAAATACTGTTCATATAAGTTTTCTAATATTGGCGGGATACCGCCT
Organism: Pseudomonadota bacterium; assembly: GCA_041191465.1. Taxonomy (GTDB): domain Bacteria; phylum Pseudomonadota; class Gammaproteobacteria; order Burkholderiales; family Burkholderiaceae; genus Polynucleobacter. The sequence continues at coordinate 3,132 of JBEEOV010000018.1, read as the reverse complement.
GATAAATCATTATTTAAAAGAATCGTACAAGGATCAAAATCCTTGAGGCCAAGGCGACGCCCTTTCATGCCGATTCTCGATAGCGGTTCCAGAATTAATCTCTGACCATCTGGCAAATCAATTGGCGTGGCTTTTGTAATCTCTTCAGAAAGAGTACCTAAGCGAACATTTAATCCAGTTTGACGAAGAATCGATGCTAAACGCGCTACGTTTTGCAAATAAAACATGTTGCGCGTATGGCGCTCTGGTATTAACAATAAATTTTTTGCATCTGGGCAGATTTTTTCAATCGATGCCATAGCTGCTTGAACGGCCAGAGGTAGCATTTCTGGCGAAAGATTATTAAATCCACCAGGAAATAAGTTGGTATCTACAGGAGCTAACTTAAAGCCTGCATTTCTGAGGTCAACAGAGCAGTAGAAAGGTGGCGTGTGCTCTTGCCACTCGAGCCTAAACCAACGCTCGATAGCAGGCGTAGCTTCTAAAACCTTTTGCTCTAATTCGAGTAAAGGACCATTCAGGGCAGTAATTAGATGTGGGACCATATTGTCATTCTAAGACAGATAAAAAAAGAGCGGGTTCTTATTCAAGAAACCGCTCTTTAAATCCCCAATAATGCTGCAATTATTGGGGTTATTCCACACTACATTTCTACAGATTGACTACAAAACACTGATTAAGATTCGTATGCAGTCTCACCATGAGAAGTGATGTCAAGACCTTCACGCTCTTCATCTTCTGGTACGCGTAGACCGATCACTAGATCAACCAACTTGTACGCAACTAGAGAAACCACGCCAGACCATACAATCGTTGTTAATACAGCTTTAGCTTGAATAAACACTTGGCCAGCAATTGAATAGTCAGGAGCTACTGCGTTAGCAACATAGTCATAGATGCCTGTGCCACCCAATGATGGGTCAGCAAATACACCAGTCAATAGAGCACCCAAGATACCGCCAACACCGTGAACGCCGAACACGTCCAATGAGTCGTCTGCACCCAAGATTTTCTTAAGACCAGTTACACCCCACAAGCATACGAAGCCTGCGATGAAACCGATTACTAATGCACCTGCAGGGCCTACGAAACCAGCTGCTGGAGTAATTGCAACCAAGCCAGCTACAGCACCTGATGCACCACCCAACATTGAAGGTTTACCTTTTGCGATCCATTCAGCAAATGTCCATGCCAATACAGCAGCGGCCGTTGCCAAGAATGTGTTCACGAATGCTAATGCAGCGCCACCGTTTGCTTCCAATGCTGAACCAGCGTTGAAACCAAACCAACCAAACCACAATAGTGATGCACCAACCATAGTCATCGTTAAGCTGTGTGGCTTCATGGCTTCTTTACCGAAACCGATACGCTTACCGATTACAAAGGCGCCCACCAAACCAGCAACCGCTGCGTTGATGTGAACAACAGTACCGCCAGCAAAGTCTAGAGCACCCATTTGGAACAACCAACCAGCTGTTGCTGTTGCCGCTTCAGCAGCTTTTGCATCAGTGAATGCGTCAGGACCAGGCCAGAACCAAACCATGTGAGCAACTGGCAAGTAGCTGAATGTGAACCATAAAACGATGAATAACAATACAGCTGAAAACTTAGCGCGTTCTGCGAATGCACCAATGATCAAGCAGCAAGTAATTGTTGCGAAAGCGCCTTGGAATGCAAAGTAACCAAACTCTGGCACCACAACACCTTTACTGAATGTTGCAGCCACTGAATCAACAGTAATACCAGATAAGAGGATACGATCAAAGCCACCAAAGAACGCGCCACCTTCCGTGAACGCAATACTGTAGCCATAGACTGCCCACAGCACCGCTACCAATGAGAAGATCACCAAACATTGCATCAACACAGACAACATGTTTTTGCTACGCACCAAGCCACCATAGAACAAACCAAGGCCTGGCAATGTCATCAAAATAACTAATGCAGTTGAAATCAACAACCAAGCTGTGTCGCCCTTGTTAGGAACGGCAGCTGGAGCTGCTGGAGCAGCAGGTGTTGCAGCAGCTGCAGCAGGAGCAGTAACCGCTGGCTTAGCATCATCAGCAGCATAAGCTGTTGATGAAACTGCCATTGATACTGTACCTAGTGCTAGCGCCGCCGCGCCGGCTGCGAGTAGACGTTTAATCCAATGTGTCATTTTCTTACCTCGCTTTAAAGGGCAGACTGACCGGTTTCACCGGTACGAATGCGGATAACTTGTTCAACAGATGAGACAAAAATTTTGCCGTCACCAATCTTGCCGGTCTTAGCTGATTTTTCAATCGCTTCGATTGCTCGCTCAACAATGCCATCATCAACTGCTGCTTCGATTTTGACCTTTGGCAAGAAATCAACAACGTACTCAGCACCGCGATACAACTCAGTGTGACCCTTTTGTCGACCAAAGCCTTTAACTTCAGTAACGGTAATGCCTGAAACGCCAACTTCTGATAGCGCCTCACGCACTTCGTCAAGCTTGAAGGGCTTGATAATTGCTGTGATTAATTTCATACGTTTCTCCGTGAGATCGCTGGGTTAGAAAGCTTTAAGAACTGAGAAAACTAAAGTGTTCTTGTAGAGGTTTGATTTGCCGTTGCCTGCATCAGAATTTGCTGCGTTCGCATAAGCTTCTGTTCCAGCTTTTGTATTGTTGAAATAATACTTAGCACCTAACAAGAAACCTTCGTAGTCGTATGTCAAACCAACGTTGTAGTCTGAGTATGAGAATTTGCCATATGATGTGGCCGATTCCTTATAGTCTGTATATCCAGCATGAACAGAGGCAGTTAACTTTGGTGCAATTTCTTGAGCCAAGGTTAAATCATAGTAAAGAGTACCTCTCGCGCTAGCGCTTGCATTAGAAGTAGTAGCAAAATAATGCTTACCCAATACATATGATGTTTTGAATGTGGCAGGGCCATATGTCAAACCAACATAGGCTTCTTGTGTATTCGCCAAGTAATCACCACCACTTGAGCTACCAGATTTTGATCCAGGATAGTTATAAGTAATCACGCCTACGTCTACGCCTACACCTGACACTTCAGTTTTGTAGCCGCCATATAGATCTAATTCGTAGCCATCACCTTTTGGACCGGCTGTCCACTTAGAAACTTGTGATGCCCATGTGCC
>JBEEOV010000017.1:0-20168 GCA_041191465.1 Pseudomonadota bacterium | reverse complement strand
GCTTGGGTGTTTTTGACGTTTTAATTGGTATTAACTTATTGCGAGAGGGATTAGATATTCCTGAAGTTTCTTTGGTCGCAATTTTAGATGCTGATAAAGAGGGTTTCTTGCGTTCTGAACGTAGTTTGATACAAACGATTGGGCGAGCAGCTAGAAACGTTAATGGCACAGCCATTTTGTACGCCGATAAAGTGACTGATTCGATGAAAAAAGCCATTGGAGAAACAGAGCGCAGGCGTGCCAAACAAACTGAGTTCAATAGAGTTCATGGGATTGAACCTAAAGGCGTGGTTAAACGAATCAAAGATATTATTGATGGCGTTTATGACGTTGATGAAAAACGTCAGGAGCTAAAATATGCTGAAGAAAAAGCTCACTATGAGGATATGAGCGAAAAGCAGTTGGCAAAAGAAATTAAGCAGTTAGAAAAAATGATGGTTGAGCACGCTAAAAATCTAGAGTTTGAGAAGGCTGCCCAAGCAAGGGATCAGCTCTTGAAATTAAAGGCGATGGTTTTTGGTGCTGAGTTACACGATACGATTCAATTAAACGGAAATTAGTCAGATGCTAGGTTTAAAAAATGTGCGACGTCTATGGGCGCTATGGAAAGACTCTGGAGATGCATCATTAGCTCTTGATAGTCTTTTGGTGGTGCCAGATGTGTCTGCCAGCTTGGCTGAACGCAATCGTTGGTTGGTTGAAGTTGCGTATTGGTTGCGCCGTCAAGATAAAACGGAAAAAGGCCAAGAAAACTCAAAGAGTGGTGCAGTTGTTTTGGATGGGCACCCAGAGCATGCTCGCCTAAAGGCATTTTTGAAGTTATTAGAGCAGCGTCCAGACGTTAAATTAAAGATTGCACAGTTACTCAGAAGTATTTTGCGTGAAAACGATGCGCTCTCATTGCTTTGTGACACAGGTGTTGCCACCAAGCCTAGTTTTTTTGGAGAAATTTCTGAGCGTATTCGTCATCGACTCATAGCGCCTCCACCGAATCAACCAGAGTTAGCCGTTTTATTTGCTTTGGGGTTTGTGGGAGAGCATGATGCGTCTTGGGTGCATGATTTAGATCGTGACACGTTGATTGCTATGCACGATTTGTTGCACTATCAAGAGCAAACGACAGAAGCGTCAAATTTATTCAAAGATATTTCTGAAGCAATTCACATATTAATTAGCTACATTGGCGCATCCGGCCTCAGTTATTCAGTCAGGTCGAGGCTACGCGAGGTCAGTGGTCAGCACTCTCCGTTTTACAAGTTGGGTAGGTTAGCTGAGGAAATTCTTAAGGATGAGCCTCGTTTAAATGAACATGTCTATCAAGCATATTTAAAAGACTTCAAGGACGTGATTGATGCTTGTTATATAGCTTGTGATGATGTTTATTCTCATCTTGATGAGAATGGTGTATCTATCGAAACTGTTTTCCAAGTTGAAACAATGCGCTTGCGTTTGGCAAGAGTTGAGATGTTGTTGCAAGCATGGTTATACCGTGATCAATTACAAAATTACTCCACATTAGTGGCTAATTTAATTCTCACAGTGCAAGGCCATAGAAGCGTTAAACGCTTAGCGGAGCAATCATTTGCCTTGTTATCACGCAAGGTTGTTGAAAGAAGTGCCGAGGCAGGCGATCACTATATTGCTGGGACTCGTCGTGAGTATTTTGCAATGTTAAAAAAATCCCTCGGTGGTGGTGCTGTTATTTCAGGGACTGTTTATCTTAAATTCTTAATTGTTAACCTTGGTTTGGTTAGATTCTTTGAGAACCTCCTCCTTGCAGCCAACTATGCAGGCAGCTTTTTGTTAATTCAATTTGCTAATTTCACGCTGGCGACAAAGCAGCCAGCTATGACGGCACCTGCTCTGGCGCAGCTACTAGATCAAACGCATACCAATGAAGGTTTAAAAACTTTCGTTGATCGCTCTATGGCACTTATGAGGTCTCAGGCGGCTTCAATTTTTGGTAACTTGGTCATGGTGGTGCCCTTAGTTATCATGATTCAAGTAGCTATTATTTTCATCATTGGCTCGCCAACGATGAGCGCCATTAAGGCTCAAGCCATTTTGCAAACTGTTTCACCTTTTAGTGGGGCGCTATTTTTTGCTGCATTCACTGGCGTATTGTTGTGGCTATCTAGCCTAATTGCTGGTTTGGTAGATAACTGGTTTGTCTTGCACCGCATTCAAGATGTTATTTATTACAACAGAAGATTGAACATTGTTTTTGGGCAAGATCGTTCAGAGCGCTGGGCACGCTGGTGGCGTGACAATATTTCTGTTGTTGCTGCAAATATTTCTTTGGGCTTTTTATTAATTTATGGTCCAACCTTCATGGCATTCTTAGGTTTTGGTCTTGATATTAGACACGTCACATTGTCTGCTGGTCAGTTTGCGGCCGCTGCTACTGCCTTGGGTTGGAAGACCTTTTTGATGAGTGGCTTTTGGCTAGGTATTTTGGGCATTCTTTTGATTGGTGCCATCAATGTTCTTGTTAGTTTCTCTTTGGCATTTAACATGGCTTTGAGGTCTAGAGATTTGCCTGCATTAGATAGGCAGCGTTTGTATAAGGCTGTTCGTGAGCGTATCAGAGCCGACTTCAAGGCATTAATATTTCCACCTAAATAATTGATTTAATTGATCAATATTCCATTTAGGGGGAGTGTTCACTATTACCCGAGCATATTTATCAGGTATCTGATAAACTTGAGTCTAGAAGTCAGGTATTGCCCATATAACTAAACCATTAAAGACGAGGTAGGACATGAGACTAACAACTAAAGGACGTTTTGCTGTCACCGCGATGATTGATTTAGCTTTGCGTGAATCACATGGCCCAGTTACTCTTGCCGGCATTAGTCAAAGACAAAATATTTCACTTTCATACTTAGAGCAGCTATTTGGTAAGTTGCGTCGTTTCGACATAGTAGAGAGTACACGTGGTCCAGGTGGTGGATATACGCTGGCGCGAAGAGCGGATCAGGTCACTGTTGCTGACATCATTATTGCGGTAGATGAACCGCTAGACGCAACACAATGCGGTGGTAAAGGTAATTGCCATGGCGACGAGGGTGGCAACGGCCGTTGTATGACACATGATTTGTGGGCGAACTTAAATCAAAAAATGGTTGAGTACTTAAGCTCTGTATCGCTTGCAGATCTGGCAAAGCAACAAGAGGGACGTGTGCATAGTCATGAGGTCCATGAAACCAAGGTGAAGGCTGAAATTCAAAGAGCCGGTAAACCTGCTGTAGACAAGGCTGATTCTGATGTTAAGAAAAAGCCATTGGCTAATTCAGTGTTTACGTTTGCACAGCAAATCAATTAATTAAAACTATAAAAATACTGAGATATAAGGAACTAAGAATGTCATCACCTAAACCAGTACCAATGTTTAGTCCCGAGCATTTCCCAATTTATATGGACTATTCAGCAACAACACCAGTTGACCCTAGAGTTGTTGATGTGATGATTCCATATTTACGTGAGCAGTTTGGTAATCCAGCTTCACGTAGTCATGCATATGGTTGGAGTGCTGAGGAGGCAGTTGAAAATGCTCGTGCTGAAGTTGCTAAGTTAGTTGGCGCCGATCCAAGAGAAATTGTTTGGACAAGTGGTGCTACAGAAAGTAATAACTTGGCAATTAAAGGCGCAGCGCATTTCTATAAAGAAAAAGGTAAGCACATCATCACTGTTAAAACTGAGCATAAAGCGGTTTTAGATACCTGTCGCGAGCTTGAGCGCGAAGGGTATGAAGTGACTTATCTAGATGTACTACCTAATGGTTTGATTGATTTTGAAGCATTCAAATCTGCTGTTCGTCCAGACACAATTGTTGTTTCTGTGATGTTTGTGAATAATGAAATTGGGGTGATTCAAGACATTCCTCGCATTGGCGAATTCTGTCGAGAAAAAGGTATTGTGTTTCACGTGGATGCCGCTCAAGCAACTGGTAAGGTTGCTATTGACTTGCAAACACTGAAAGTTGATTTAATGAGCTTCTCCGCCCACAAGACATACGGTCCTAAAGGTGTGGGTGCGTTATTTGTCCGTCGTAAGCCACGTATTCGTATTGAGGCTCAGATGCATGGCGGTGGTCATGAGCGCGGGATGCGTTCAGGTACTTTGGCCACTCATCAGATTGTTGGTATGGGCGAGTGTTTCCGTATTGCACGCGAAGAGATGGCTAGTGAGAACGAGCGTATTCGTATGCTGAGAGATCGTCTCTGGAATGGTCTGAATCAGATTGAGGAGGTTTATCTCAACGGAGATATGGATCACCGCATTCCTCACAACTTAAATATCAGCTTTAACTATGTTGAGGGTGAGTCAATGATCATGGCTTTGAAAGATATTGCCGTATCTTCAGGCTCTGCTTGCACCTCCGCATCACTTGAGCCTTCTTACGTTTTGAGATCTTTGGGGCGTAACGATGAGTTAGCGCATAGCTCTATTCGTTTCACGATTGGTCGTTTTACCACTGTTGAAGATGTTGACTTCACGATTGATCTAGTAAAAGGCAAGATTGCCAAGTTAAGAGATTTATCGCCGCTTTGGGAAATGTATAAAGATGGCGTTGATTTAAATACGATCCAGTGGGCTGCTCACTAACAATATATTGAAAATATTCGGAGTTAAATATGGCATATAGCGAAAAAGTAATCGAGCACTATGAAAATCCACGCAATGTGGGTTCCTTTGAAAAGGGCGATGATCATGTCGGTACTGGCATGGTGGGCGCTCCTGCTTGTGGTGACGTGATGAAGTTGCAGATTCGTGTGAATGACCAAGGCATCATTGAAGATGCTAAGTTCAAAACATATGGTTGCGGTTCTGCTATTGCATCATCTTCATTGGTGACCGAGTGGGTGAAGGGTAAGACACTTGATCAAGCTCTGGAAATTAAAAATTCACAAATTGCTGAAGAGCTTGCTTTACCACCAGTAAAGATTCACTGTTCCATTTTGGCCGAGGATGCAATTAAAGCGGCTGTGGCTGATTACAAAGAGAAGCACTCAAAATAATCATGGCTATTACTCTGACTGAAAAGGCAGCCAAGCACATCACTCGTTATATCGAGCGACGTGGCAAGGGTATTGGTCTACGCCTAGGTGTTCGCACCACAGGTTGCTCTGGGTTGGCTTACCAATTGGAGTATGTGGATGAAGTGTTACCCGAAGACACAATGTTTGAATCTTTGGGTGTTAAGGTATATGTAGACCCGAAAAGTCTCGCATATCTTGACGGCACAGAGTTAGATTATGTGCGTGAGGGTTTGAATGAAGGATTTAAGTTTCAAAATCCTAATGTGAAAGATGAGTGTGGTTGTGGCGAATCTTTCAGGGTTTGATGACTACTTTTCCTTATTTCAGATAAAGCCTCAATTTAATATTGATAGGCAGGCGTTGGAGTCTGCTTATTTAACAGTTCAAAAACAAGTTCATCCAGATTTGCATGCTGGTGGTAGTGATGCGGAAAAAAGAGTTTCTATGCAAATGGCTACACTAGCCAATAGTGCGTATAGAACTCTCATGAATCCAATTCAACGTGGTCTATACCTTTGCTCTAGACATGGCGTAGATCCGCAGCTTGAAACTAACACGGCTATGCCAGCATCTTTTTTGATGCAACAAATGGAGTGGCGTGAGACTCTCGATGATGTGCGTCATGATGCTGCTGGCTTAGAGCAGTTATATGCTGAAGTTGAAAAAACAAAAAAAGATGTTTTAAAAGAAGTAGAGCAGGCAATAGATGGTGAACACAATTTTGAATTGGCTGCACAAAAACTAAGAGCTTTACTATTTATAGATAAATTTAGTGTTGAGCTTGAAGAAGCAATATCAGCATAATTATTAGTTAAAACATTTATGGCCTTATTACAAATCGCTGAACCCGGTCAATCGCTTGCTCCACATCAACGTCGGATTGCTGTTGGCATTGATTTAGGTACGACTAACTCACTTGTGGCAGCCATGAAGAATGCATTGCCTGAGGTTTTGGCAGATGAACAGGGTAGAAAGTTGTTGCCATCAGTGATTCGGTACTTGCCAGGTGGAGCTACCCAGGCAGGCTATCAAGCTTTACAAAATGCCAATGGTGACCCTAAAAACACAATTATTTCAGTAAAGAGATTCATGGGGCGTGGCTTAAAGGATGTGGCCCACGCTGAATCCATGCCTTATGAGTTTGTTGATGCCCCTGGTATGCTGAAATTGAAAACAGTTTCAGGTGACAAGAGTCCCGTTGAAGTGTCTGCAGAAATTCTTGCGAGATTGCGCCAGCGAGCAGAGGACTCATTCAACGACGAGATTGTTGGTGCAGTTATCACTGTGCCTGCTTATTTTGATGATGCACAACGACAAGCGACTAAAGATGCTGCTAAGTTAGCTGGTATCGAAGTTCTACGTTTATTAAATGAACCCACAGCAGCTGCTATTGCCTATGGTTTGGATAATGCATCTGAAGGTCTTTATGCCGTTTACGACCTGGGTGGCGGCACATTTGATATTTCAATCCTGCGCCTGAGTAAAGGCGTGTTTGAAGTCTTATCAACAGGTGGCGACTCTGCATTAGGTGGTGATGATTTTGATCATCGTTTGTACTGTTGGGTCTTAGAGCAAGCTAAGTTGCAATTACTTTCGGATAAAGATACTCGCTTACTATTGAGTGCCTCAAAAGATGTCAAAGAGCAGTTGAGTAAAAATCCTCTGGCTCGCGTACATGTCACATTGAGTGATGGCACAGTGGTTAATGTAGGTATTAGTCAGGCTCAGTTTTTTGAGTTGACTCAGCATTTGGTGAATAAAACTCTGATGGCTGCTAAGAAAGCTTTAAGAGATGCAGGACTCAGTGTTGAGGACGTCAAGGGCGTGGTCATGGTCGGTGGCGCTACCCGTATGCCTCATGTCCAACGTGCTGTGGGGGAGTTGTTCGGTCAAACTCCATTAACTAATTTAGATCCAGATCAAGTTGTAGCCATTGGCGCGGCAATGCAGGCTGATTTGCTAGCAGGCAATCAACAAAAAGGTGATGAGTGGTTGTTGCTTGATGTTATTCCGCTATCTTTGGGTGTTGAAACAATGGGTGGTTTGGTGGAAAAAATTATTCCACGTAACACACCTATTCCTGTAGCGAGAGCGCAAGATTTCACAACGTTCAGGGATGGTCAAACTGCTTTAGCAGTCCATGTTCTGCAAGGTGAACGAGAAATTGTTGACCACTGTCGTTCACTAGCAAGATTTGAGTTGCGAGGTATTCCTCCAATGGCTGCTGGTGCTGCTCGTATTCGAGTCACTTATCAGGTAGATGCAGACGGACTCTTATCAGTTACAGCTAGAGAGCAACAGTCTGGTGTTGAGGCAAATATTAACGTTAAGCCGTCTTATGGATTGTCTGATGGTGATATCACCTCTATGTTGCAAGATAGCTTTAGTCATGCTGCAGACGATGTGCAGGCGAGAGCTTTGCGCGAGGAATTGGTTGATGCCAAGCGTTTGGTAGAAGCTGTTGAGGCTGCCTTAGCAGAAGATAAGCACTTATTGGATGAAGATGAGTTGGATGTGATTCATCGCAAATTGGTTGCGTTGAAAGAATTAATTGAAACAGCCAAAGATGCACAAGTGCTGCGACGCTCCGTTGAGTCTTTATCAAAGGCCACTGATGATTTTGCTGCTCGTAGAATGAACGAGAGTATTAAAAAAGCACTTTCTGGTAAAAAAATAGAAGAAATTTAATAGGAAATAAAAAATGCCACAGATTGTTGTTCTTCCTCATGCTGAATATTGTCCGGATGGTGCGGTGATTGAGGCGCCTGCTGGTACTAGCATTTGCGAAGCTCTTTTAGAAAATGATATTGAAATCGAGCATGCCTGCGAAATGTCTTGCGCATGCACAACTTGCCATGTGATTGTGCGAGAGGGTGGAGATAGTTTGAATGAGTCTGACGAATTAGAAGATGATTTGCTAGATAGGGCTTGGGGTTTATGCCCTCAATCAAGACTTTCTTGCCAAGCAATCCTTGCTCAAAAAGATTTAGTGATTGAGATACCTAAATACTCTATCAATCATGCCAAAGAAAATCATTGATCTGGTACTTCACTTAATAAAAAAGGGACCTTTGGGTCCCTTTTTTATTAATCTTCTTTTCTCATGTGAGGGAAAAGAATCACATCTCTGATATTTGGTGAATCGGTAATTAACATCATTAGACGGTCAATACCGATACCGCAACCACCAGTTGGAGGCATGCCATACTCGAGTGCACGAATAAAGTCAGCATCAAAGTACATAGCTTCTTCGTCGCCAGCTTCTTTTTGTTCTACTTGCTTGCGGAATCTTTCAGCTTGATCTTCAGCATCATTTAACTCAGAGAAGCCGTTAGCGATTTCACGACCTGTAATGAATAATTCAAAACGTTCTGTGATGCCAGGACGAGTATCTGATTCTCTTGCGAGCGGACTAACTTCAATCGGGTAATCAATAATGTAAGTTGGCTCCCATAGATGTTCCTCTGCAGTTGCCTCGAACAATGCTAATTGAAGAGCACCTAAACCAGCGTTCTTAAGTGTAGGACCATTAATGTCTTCACCGGCTTTTTTAAGTTCCGTGCGAATAAATTCTTTGTCTTCTAACTGTGCTGCTGTGTATTCTTTCTTCGATAATGGGGCATATTTAAGAATAGCTTCAGCAATGGTTAATCGTTGGAATGGTTTCGATAAGTCAAGAGCTTTGCCTTGGTAAGTTAAGACAGCAGTGCCTTGTGCATCAATAGCTGCAGCACGAATGAGCTCTTCAGTGAACGTCATCAACCATTTGTAATCTGTGTAAGCTGCGTAGAATTCCATCATCGTGAATTCTGGGTTATGCCTTGGGCTCACACCTTCGTTACGGAAGTTTCTGTTAACTTCGAAAACACGTTCAAAACCACCTACTACTAAGCGCTTTAGGTAAAGTTCTGGCGCAATACGCAAAAACATTTGCATATCTAATGCGTTGTGATGCGTGATGAATGGCTTGGCTGCCGCGCCACCAGGAATAGGGTGGAGCATTGGTGTTTCAACTTCCATAAAGCCTGCATCTTGCATGTGATGACGAATCGATGCCATGGCTTTGCTACGAGCGATAAATGTTTGACGTGTTTCGGGTGAAACAATCAAATCAACATAGCGTTGACGATACTTAAGTTCTTGGTCTGATAGACCATGGAATTTATCTGGTAGTGGTCGTAGAGATTTTGATAGTAGACGTAAATCCTTTACAAGGATTGATAGTTCACCTTTATTTGTTTTAAATACAACACCTTCTGCAGCAATAAAGTCGCCCATGTCCCAGTGTTTAAAAGCATTATGAGAATCGGCTCCAGCATCAGCATCATTGATGTAAAACTGTATTTGTCCTGTGCGATCTTGAACAGTTGCAAAGCTAGCTTTGCCCATCACACGTTTAAGCATCATACGGCCGGCTACTTTAACTGTGATGTTCTTTTCAGCTAAATGTTCCTTGGTTAATTCGCCATAGTGGGCATGCAGGTCATTAGCATGATGAGTTGGCACAAAATCATTGGGGAAAGCCACGCCATTCTGACGTAGTTGAGCTAATTTTTCTCTGCGCTCAGCAATGATGTGGTTTTCATCAACGATAGGACTTTGTTGTTCTTGGCTCATGATCTTTCCGATGGAAATGAATATTGGTAATAGGTTAAACGCCTTGTTTTAGGCTGGCTTCAATGAATGCATCAAGATCGCCATCCAATACTTTTTGAGTATTAGATATTTCAACGCTGGTGCGTAGGTCTTTGATGCGGCTTTGGTCGAGCACGTAAGATCTAATTTGATGTCCCCAGCCTACATCACTCTTGGTGGCTTCTAGTTTGTCTTGCTCAGCTTGACGTTTACGAAGTTCATGTTCGTACAAGCGCGACTTCAACATTGACATGGCTTCAGCCCTGTTTTTATGTTGGCTTCGGTCATTTTGACACTGCACAACAATACCAGTTGGAATATGCGTTAAACGAACTGCAGAGTCAGTTTTGTTAATGTGCTGACCACCCGCACCCGAAGCTCGGTATGTATCTGTACGAATGTCAGCTGGATTGATATCAATCTCAATCGAGTCATCTACCTCTGGGTAAACAAACACGCTTGTAAATGAGGTGTGGCGACCATTGGCTGAATCAAATGGTGATTTACGAACTAGACGATGAACACCTGTCTCTGTTCTTAAGTGACCATAGGCATACTCGCCATCAACTTTAATGGTGGCACTTTTAATGCCGGCTACATCGCCATCTGATACTTCAAGAACTTCAGCTTTAAAACCTTTGCGTTCGCAATAACGAATATATTGACGTAACAACATGCTCGCCCAATCACAGGCTTCAGTCCCGCCAGCGCCAGATTGAATATCAATAAAGCAAGAACTCGGATCCATGGGGTTGCTAAACATGCGGCGGAACTCTAAGTCCTCGACTTGTTTGCGCATATTGGCAGTATCTGACTCAATAGAACCAATGGTGTCAAAGTCACCTTCCTCTTTGGCCATCTCAAGGAGTTCTTGGCTAGCTGTGATGTTATCAGTCAGAAAGTTAATGGTTCCAACCACGCCATCCAGTAGTTTTTTCTCTTTTCCAAGTGCTTGTGCTTGCTTTGGATCATCCCAAATTTTGGGATCTTCTAGGGTTTGATTGACCTCGACTAAGCGTTCTGCTTTGTTATCGACGTCAAAGATACCTCCGAAGTTCAATCGTACGAGTACGGAGGTCTTCTAGGGTGTTGCTAATGAGATTTAATTGTTCTGCTTCCATGGTGCGCGATTATAAAGGCTCATCGAGAGCCTCTATGTGTAATTGCGCTCTGGCAACGCCTTGATAATGGTCGGTAACGAGTCTGTAAGCCAGTCTGGCAGGGTTTGGGAGAGGTAAATTTCTTGAAAACCAGATGCCGTTGAGTGTCCTTGAATGGCTTGAACCGTTAGATTTCATTGCCTTAAGTTGGAGTTTTAAGTGTTTATCCTGGATCAGCGTTTGATTTAGAACCTCGAACTCACCGACAAATACTGGGGCGGGAAATCCTTGCCCCCAAACTTCTGCGGCTAACAATGTCCCAAGCTCTGGTTCTATATAGTCGGGATCAAGGTTGCCATCATGAGCGAGTTGTCGCTGCAAGGTTTCAGGGGTCATCAAATCTTGGGCAATTTTTTCAAAACATGATTTAAAAGTTTCAAAAGACTTTTGATGGATTGTTAGTCCAGCAGCCATGGCGTGGCCACCAAACTTCAGAATCAGGTCGGGATACTTCTTGGAGACTAGATCTAAAGCATCTCGCAAGTGAAAGCCGGTAATCGATCGACCAGAGCCTTTGAGTACCGGTTCTCCAGCTTCTTCGCCGGGGGCGAAGATGAGAGTGGGGCGATGAAACTTTTCTTTAAGTCTTGATGCAACAATTCCTATGACGCCTTGGTGCCAAGATTCATCAGTTAGACATAGGGTTGCTTGTTCGCCCACTTGTATATCTACAAGGCTTGCAAGAGCTGTTTCTTGCATGCCTGCTTCGATAGTGCGGCGTTCACGATTCATGCGATCTAACTCGTGAGCTAAGCGAAGAGCATCTTCCTGTGAATCTGATAGTAAGCATTGAATACCCAAGGACATGTCAGCTAGTCTGCCAGCTGCGTTTAATCTAGGTCCAAGGGTAAAACCAAGATCAAAAGTGCTTGATCTAGATGGGTCTTTTCCTGCGGCTATGTATAAAGCCCTGATACCTGCCTGCATTTGACCGCTCTTGATGCGTTTTATACCGTTTGCGACCAGAACTCTATTGTTTCTATCTAGTGATGCCACATCTGCTACCGTTCCCAATGCCACTAGGTCTAATAAATTCTCCAGTCGTGGCTGCGTTTCGGCGGTGAAAACACCTCTTTTACGAAGCTCAGCACGTAAGGCAATCAGCAAATAAAACATCACTCCAACGCCCGCTAGAGCTTTGCTTGGAAAACTGCAATGAGGTTGGTTCGGGTTAACAATCCATGCGGCACGAGGTAATTGATCGGCTGGTAAGTGGTGGTCTGTAACTAGCACCTCTATACCTAATTCGTTAGCTTTCTCAACCCCTGAAAGGCTCGCAATGCCATTGTCTACTGTGATGAGAATGTCTGGTTTATTAGGGAGTGCTGCCACTAGTTCGACAACCTCTGGAGTCAGGCCATATCCCAAGGTAAAGCGATTGGGTACAAAATAATCAATTTGAATGTCCCACGGCGCACCTAGTGCTCTTAAACCTCTGATACCAACAGCGCAGGCTGTTGCTCCATCACAGTCATAGTCAGCAACAATCAATAATCTTTTTTTGCTTTCAATAGCATTGGCCAAATATACGGCAGCAGATTCGCAGTTCTTAAGTTGGGATGGTGGAATTAAATGTTTCAGTTCCAGAGCTAACTCTTCCGGTTTCTCTACGCCTCTAGCTGCAAACAATTTTGATAAGACAGGATGAATACCACTTTGCTCAAGGTAAGTGGCATTTTTTTCTGAAAAGCTACGCTCAATAAATTGAATGGTCATGAGCGAAGGATATCTTGAAGTGATGGAGTGACTGGTTTTTTCCAGGGACCAAACCCTTTTTTAGGAAACTGATTAACAGATATATGACGAGTTCTTTCTTGCCCCTCTGGAAAATCAATCAGAACAATTTCTTTAATTTCGTCGTTGATCAATGCATTACCAGCCATGCTCCAAAGTTCTGTGATGCCTGGATCGTTTAGGGATATTAGAGATAGGGTGTTGGGTAAATCACGATTGGTAATTGATGAGATGTGTGGCTTGTTGAGATATCTTGCAAGAACGCTTAGGCAGGAGTCGGTGCTGTGTAGTGCCTTCGCCCCCTGTAATTGCTGGCTAGGTTGAATTCTAGATAGTGAGCCAATACCGCTGATCCAAATAGAATTAATTGTTAGCATTCCTTCAGATGCTCTTGCTTCATTAACTGGATGATTGAACCAAATCATTTGAATATCGTTTTGCCATTTACGCCACTGGCGGGCAACGCCAGCGGTGGTTGTATCTATAGGCATCCAGTGATCAATATTGCGCCCTTGGGCTTGTTCAGTACTAACAGTTGATAGTGACTGAAGAGAGGGTGATTCAATAAACCATCGACTAGTAGTGGGGCGATAAATCGCGACAGCCATTTCCTCAAAGATGTCTTTGACTGAATCAAACAGCGCATCTGCTTCATCTTGTCGAAGATCTAGGATTTCAGTGCTTGTTAGAACTAAGTGATCTCTAGCTGCATGAATGTGTACAGGTTCAATGCGAGCTACAGGAGTGTGATCGGTGATGTTGACATCATAGGATTGCAATTCAAGAGGAGCGCTAGAGTTGCTAGGGCCTAATAAAAATTTTTCATAAGCAAGACCTCTATCCAGTGATTCATGGTTTTGCTCATCAATGAGTGCAATCGTATATTTCATAACCCTGATTTTAGGTGGCAATTAGACCTTCTGTCCAAGACCAAGCTAAACTCCTTGCTATGAGCATTTGGCCAATTGAACTAGAAATTGCATGGCGCTATACAAGCGCTAGGAGAAAAGCTGGGAAAAATAAGGAAACCGGCTCAAAAGATGGCTTTTTGTCATTTATTTCATCTGTTTCGATGTTGGGTATCGCTTTAGGTGTTGCAGCCCTCATTGTTGTCTTATCGGTGATGAATGGATTCCAGAAAGAGGTACGGGATCGCATGTTATCTGTGTTATCCCATGTCGAAGTTCACTCCCCATCTGGTTTAGGTGATTGGCAGCCCCTAATAGCTAAAGTCGAACAAAATCCCCATGTCAAAGGATCTGCGCCGATGATTATGTCTCAGGCGTTGATCACGCGTGGTGATGTGATGCGCGGAGTTGCCTTGCGTGGCATTGATCCAGAGTTGGAGGGGAATGTTTCTGATATTCCAAAGCATTTCATACAGGGAAAAGTTACTGGATTAAAACCTGGCGAATTTGGCTTGGCATTAGGAGCTGAACTTGCGGGTATCTTAGGGGTTCAACTGGGTGACCGAATTACCATTATGGTGCCAGAAGGTGACATTAATCCGGCTGGCGTGACGCCACGAATGAGAGCTTTTAAATTGGTCGGCATTATTGATAGCGGTCATTATGAATTTGACAGTACCTTAGCGGTTGTTCACTGGAGAGATGCTGCGGCTTTACTAAGATTGGATGGACCATCTGGCTTGCGCCTTAAGTTAGATGACATGCAGGTGGCAGCCAAGGTCGCTGATGAGCTTTCATTAAAGCTGCCTGGATTGTGGGTAAAAGATTGGACCAGGCAGAATAAAAATTGGTTTGCAGCTGTGCAAACTGAGAAGCGCATGATGTTCATCATTTTGACTTTAATTATTGCTGTTGCTGCATTTAATCTGGTTTCAACCTTGGTGATGACCGTGACAGATAAGCAAGGCGATATTGCCATTTTGAGAACCATGGGTGCAAGTGCAGGGATGATTCAGCGGATATTTTTTGCGCAAGGTTTCATGATTGGAGCTCTTGGAACAATAGGTGGTATAGCTCTTGGTCTGCTGATTTCATTGAATATTGATGTCATTGTTCCTGTGATTGAAGCCATCTTTAGAGTCCAATTTTTACCGAGAGATATTTATTTCATTTCCAGTTTGCCATCTGATGTCAGAAGTGGTGACGTGTTAACGGTCGGATTGATGGCATTTGGTTTATCTCTTTTAGCTACGCTGTATCCAAGTTGGAGAGCAGCGAAAATTCAACCAGCCCATGCGCTACGTTACGAGTGAGATGCTGATATGAACATGGCTTTGGTTGCTAAAAATATTTCGAAGACTTATGGTGAAGGTGGCTTTGCCGTACAGGTACTAACGAACGTTAATTTGGAACTTGCTGCTGGTGAGAAGTTGGCGATTGTTGGGGCTTCAGGTTCTGGCAAAAGTACTCTCTTGCATTTATTAGGCGGTTTGGATCACGTGACGCAGGGCGAGGTGTATTTGGCTGGAAAGTCATTAAAAAATCTTTCTGAGGCGCAGTTAAATGAAGTGCGCAATCAGCACTTAGGATTCATCTACCAGTTTCATCATCTTTTGGCTGAATTTAGTGCGCTAGACAATGTGGCGATGCCATTACGTATCAGAGGCGTCTCTGCTCAGGAAGCTAGAGCATTCGCCGAGGAAATGCTCGGAAAAGTGGGTTTAAGTCATCGTGTTGATCATCGACCTGCAGCCTTATCGGGTGGAGAGCGTCAGAGAGTGGCTGTGGCGAGGGCTCTGGTGACAAAGCCAAGTTGTGTTTTGGCAGATGAGCCGACGGGTAATCTGGATGCTGAAACTGCAGACTCTGTCTTTGATCTAATGTTAGAGGTAGCAAAAAATCAAGGTACAGCATTTGTGATTGTGACTCATGATCCTTTGCGAGCAGCAAGATGTGATCGTGTTTTGCGTTTAGATCATGGTGTATTAAAGGCTCTATAGCATGGCATTGTGTTTAGATACTCATTGCCATTTAGATGCTGATGAATTTGCCGCTGATCGCGATGGGGTGATTCAGCGGGCAGCCCAATCAGGCGTTTCTGGTGTATTGATTCCAGCGGTTAGGGCTAGAGACTATCGAGCAGTAAGAGATTTAGCTCATCATGCCGCCAACACTTTGCCTGCAACGTGTTACACCCTGGGAATACACCCAATCTATACCCCTGAGGCTAAAGAATCCGATTTGGCTACTTTAAGAGAGTCTGTGATTGATGCCATGGGTGATCCGCGATTTGTGGGTATTGGTGAAATTGGTTTGGATTATTTTTTGCCTGAACTGGACTCGCATCATCAAGCCTTCTTTTTTGAGGCGCAGTTAGATTTAGCGAAAGAGTTTGATTTGCCAGTGGTTTTGCATGTTAGGAGATCTCAGGATGTGATTTTAAAAGCGCTGAGATCAAAAAAAATTACTGGTGGTATTGCTCATGCTTTCAATGGCAGTTTTCAACAGGCTGAGCATTTTATGAAGCTTAATTTTGTGATGGGTTTTGGAGGGGCTATGACGTTTCCTAGAGCGCTTCAAATTAGGCGCTTGGCCAAAGAATTGCCTTTTGAGAGTTTGGTGCTGGAGACAGATGCCCCTGATATACCGCCGGCATGGTTGACCCATCAAGAGCATCATCGTAACGAGCCAGCTGAACTACCTCAAATATCATCAGTGCTAGCAGAAATACGTTCATCATTGATTACTCAAACACAGTCTATATGTTCGAGTAATGCTTTGCGTGTCTTACCCCGTTGGGCTAGCTTAATACAAGCTAGCCAGTTTACTCACTCAATTCAACAATAGCTTCATTGCGCTTTTTATTAACGGCATTCATTGCCGGGGAATCTCTTTTACTTTTTTTGCCACAGTTACCAAATGAGAGTCTGTGGTTTTGGTTGCTGACATCTCTTGGTTTTTGTTTGTTATTAATTGCATTCTTTTCATTAATAAAACGTCAGGCACTTAATAAGATTTCCTTTTGTATTTTGGTGTACATATTATTCGCGCTTGGGTTTACCTGGTCTGGGTATTTAACTCACAAACGAATCAAGAATGATTTACCTCAAAATTTAGAAGGTGTTCCATTGTTGGTTGAGGGTGTGGTGGATGGTTTACCTAGTCAAGGAACTCAATCTTTACGATTTTCAATGACAGTTGAATCGGTTCTATCTGATGATGAGTTGATTCAGATAGATTTGCAATATTTCCCCAAGCGTTTGTCGTTGGGTTGGTATCCAGGTTGGCGAGGTGAAACAGTAGTACCTGAAATCAAGCCGGGGCAGCGTTGGCGATTACCCGTGGTGTTAAAGCGTGCTCATGGCTTAATGAATCCGCATGGATTTGATTTTGAGCGTTGGATGTTTCAACAAAATCTAGGTGCCACTGGTTCAGTCAAGGCGCACGCTAAAGGTTTGCCTAGATCATGGCGACCAAAACTTATCAATGAATTTGACCTTAGCTTCACAACAATAGTTGAGTTATCACGTTGGCAATTGCGCGAGCGTATCAAAAAAGCTGCACCAGAAAATTCACCATATCTTGGAGTGTTGATTGCGTTGGTGATGGGTGAACAAAATGCCATTTCGCAAAAGGACTGGAAGGTATTCAATGCCACTGGCATTGGACATCTAATTTCTATTTCTGGTTTACATGTCACTATGTTGGCTGGTATGGGGGCTGCTCTAGCAAATCGTTTATGGCGTAGAAGGTCATTACCAATGATATGTCCTGCCCAAAAAGTTGCCGCTCTGAGTGGCTTTGCCGTTGCTTTGATATACACATGGTTGGCAGGTTTCCAAATACCTGCTCAACGAACCATGTACATGGTTGGTGTGGTCGCTGTTGCTCTTTGGACCAATCGAATTACCAGAGCATTTGATATTTGGTGGTGGGCTTTATTCATTGTTTTATTGTTAGATCCATGGGCTGCTTATACGCCCGGATTTTGGTTGTCATTTGGAGCGGTAGCAGCAATTTTATTTGCGATGCCAGGTCAGGATGGCTTATCTGAATATGGCTATAGTCGCTCTCAAAAATGGTGGCAGTCATTTAAAGAAGCTAGTCGAGTTCAGGCAGTGGTCACGATTGCCTTATTGCCATTGACTCTCTATTGGTTTTCTCAGGTGTCAGTTGTTTCACCTCTAGCCAATGCTTTTGCTATTCCGCTAGTTAGTTTTATTGTTACACCGTTTGCAATGTTGGGCGCAGTTCTGCCTGCGCCATTAAGTCAAATTTCTCTATGGATAGCTCACGCTTGTATGGAGTTAGTGGCTTGGTTTTTAGAGCCCATGTCCTCATGGTTTTGGTCGGTAGCTTATTTGCCGCAGCCAAACTTATTGGTGATGGTGGTGTCAACCTTGGGAATTATTTATGCCATTCGACCAGGGCCATTATTAGCAAGTTACAAAGGACGTTTATTAGGGTTGTGTTGTTGTTTGCCATTAGTTTGGACTAAATCTAATGATTTAACCCAAGGTGATTTTAGAGTCACGGTGTTGGATATTGGTCAAGGTACTGCTGTGCTGGTGGAAACGCAAACAAAACGCTTGTTATATGACACGGGTCCTAAAACATCGCCTGAGTCAGATGCAGGGGAAAGAAATGTCCTGCCATTTTTGAGGGGTGAGGGCATTTCATACATTGATCGCTTGGCTATTAGTCATAAAGATACAGACCATGTCGGTGGTGCACTAAGTCTTATGAAAAGTATTCAATTTGGCGATTTGTTGGGCACTTTGCCGGAGTGGCATTTTTTATTAAGGCGCACAAGAGAGTTAAAGATACCTGCTTTACCCTGCAAAGCAGGTCAAGTTTGGACTTGGGATGGTGTTCTATTCAAGGTTTGGCACCCTGGTTCTGAAATGACATTTGACGCCGTGCACCATTCTGGGAAGCCTAATGCACTAAGTTGTGTCATTGAGGTGAGGAGTCAGCACTATTCTTTCTGGTTGACGGGGGATGTTGAGAAAGGTGGTGAGGCCATTATCGCCAATGAATATAAGCGTTCAAGTGAATTGGCATCCATTTTGCTTATACCGCACCATGGTAGTGCTACTTCTTCCTCCGAAATCTTTCTTGATGCGTTACAGCCGAACTGGGCTGTTGCTCAAGCGGGCTATCGAAATCGTTATCGACATCCTAATGCCAAGGTTGTTGGTAGGTACGTTGAGCGAGGAATTCCGATTTTGGAAACTGTGCACACAGGCGCACAAGTCTGGGAGTTCAGAGATAAAGAGTGGCGAAGACACCATTGGCGAGACATGCATAGAAGGTCTTGGCATCAATAAATATATCAATAGCTGCGGGAGTAAAGCATGATGGTCATGGAGCGTAAATTGCCATTTGATGAGATGGCTTTAGATGATCTTGAGAGAGATTTTAAAAACTCAACATTGGCTCGCCCACATTACAAACAATTCTCTCAATGGTTAAGTCAGCAGGGTGATCAATATCTAAGCGCTCGACGTGAAGAAGCTGATTTAATGTTCCGTCGAGTAGGTATTACATTTGCTGTTTATGGTGAAAGCGGCGGGACTGAAAGAACAATTCCATTTGACATTGTCCCTAGAATTTTCCCGGCATCAGAATGGAGTCGTTTGGAGACTGGTTTGCGTCAACGGGTCACAGCTTTAAACATGTTCTTGCATGATGTATATCACGAGCAACATATCCTCAAAGCTGGAGTTATTCCTAAAGAGCAAGTTATTAATAACGCTCAATTTAGGCCTGAAATGGTAGGTGTAGATGTGCCGATGAATATCTATGCCCACATTGCAGGCATAGATATTGTTAGAGCAACTCATGGTGAAAATACAGGCGAATTTTTTGTTCTTGAAGATAACTTGCGTGTGCCATCAGGCGTTTCATACATGTTGGAAAACCGCAAGATGATGATGCGCCTCTTTCCTGAGTTATTTGCACAACATCGCGTGGCTCCTGTTGCCCATTACCCAGATTTGCTACTAGACACATTGCGTCAAGCAGCACCTAATATGCATTCAAATGCAACAGTGGTTGTGTTGACGCCTGGTATGTATAACTCAGCCTATTTTGAACACGCATTTTTAGCGCAACAAATGGGTGTGGAATTGGTAGAAGGCAAAGATCTATTTGTGCAAAAAGACGTTGTTTATATGAGAACAACTCAAGGAGCTAAGAGGGTTGATGTTATTTATCGACGAGTCGATGATGACTTCTTGGACCCTGAAGTGTTTAGGTCTGATTCAGCATTGGGTGCGGCTGGTTTATTGAGAGCCTACAAAGCTGGGAATGTGGCTATTTGTAACGCTATCGGTACAGGTGTTGCTGATGACAAATCAATTTACCCATATGTGACAGACATGATTCGTTTTTATTTAGATGAGGAGCCGCTAATTTCAAACGTGCCAACGTACATGTGTCGCAAGCCTGATGATTTGAAATATGTGTTGGACAACATGGCTGATTTGGTGGTCAAAGAGGTTCATGGTGCCGGTGGTTATGGCATGTTAGTTGGGCCAGCATCCACTAAAGCTGAAGTGGCTGAATTTAAAGAAAAAGTAAAAGCTCACCCAGAGGGGTACATCGCACAACCCACTCTGGCTTTATCAACATGTCCAACATATGTGGATTCTGGTATTGCTCCACGTCACATTGATTTGCGACCG
>JBEEOV010000016.1:0-20269 GCA_041191465.1 Pseudomonadota bacterium | reverse complement strand
AAGAAGTAAGGAAATAGCAAGCCACATCAATCATAGTGTGGCTTGTAAAGAATTGTTGTAGTAAAAGTTGTCTCCTCGGTACCCAGTTAGATCTAATCTACAAGTACCTTTTAACCCCCGCCTCGTGCGGGGGTTTTTTTATCTCCAAAAATCTAAAATTCCATGCAATTGATGGAGTTATTTCTTTTTCTGGGGTGGTAAGTCTGTACAACTACCATGAGCGACCTCAGCTGCCATACCAATTGATTCGCCCAACGTTGGATGTGGATGAATCGTTTTGCCAATATCTACAGCATCAGCGCCCATTTCAATAGCTAAACAAACTTCTCCAATTAAGTCACCAGCGTGAGTACCAACAATACCGCCACCGATGATGCGATGAGTTTCTTTATCAAATAACAACTTTGTAAAACCCTCATCACGACCATTCGCAATCGCTCGTCCACTAGCTGCCCATGGGAATAACCCTTTTTCGTAGGCAATATTCTTTGCCTTACATTGCTCCTCGGTTAAACCAGCCCATGCCACTTCTGGATCAGTGTAGGCCACCGACGGAATTTGCTTGGCATCAAAATATGATTTGTGACCAGCAGCGACTTCAGCAGCCACATGGGCCTCATGCACTGCTTTGTGAGCCAACATGGGTTGGCCAACAATGTCGCCTATCGCGAAGACATTAGCTACGTTGGTGCGTAACTGAGCATCAACAGGAATAAATCCACGCTCATCAACAACGATACCTGCCTTATCTGCATCTAACTTTTTGCCATTGGGAGTTCGACCCACAGCAACCAATACCAAGTCATAAATTTGAGGATTGTTTGGGGCATGATCACCTTCAAATGTGACATGAATACCATCAGGCTTTGCCTCAGCTTTTGTGGCACGAGTTTTCAGCATGATTTTGTCAAAACGCGGAGCATTCACCTTTTCCCAAACTTTCTCTAAGTCTCGGTCAGCACCCGCCATTAGACCATCCATCATTTCAGCAATATCAATCTTGCTGCCTAGCGTGCTATAGACAGTGGCCATCTCCAAACCAATGATGCCACCACCAATCACTAACATGCGCTTAGGTACTTTTTCTAATTTGAGTGCACCGGTACTATCGACAATGCGTGGGTCTTTAGGCAAGAATGGCAACATCACAGCTTGGCTACCCGCTGCAATGATTGCTTTTTGAAAACGTATCACCTCTTTTTTACCTGTGGCGTTCTTACCAGCACCTTCTGTTAAATCAACTTCCACATGGTGTGCATCTAAGAACTTACCAACACCGCGCACAGTTTTGACTTTACGTGCTTTAGCCATACCAGCTAAACCACCCGTCAATTTACCAATCACGCTTTCTTTATGAGCTCGTAACTGATCAATCTCTATCTTGGGCTCACCATAGCTAATTCCATGAGCTGCCATGGCTTTCACTTCATCCATGATGGCAGCAGTATGTAATAACGCTTTCGATGGGATACAACCCACATTCAAACAAACACCACCTAAAGTGGCATAACGTTCAACAATGATGGTATTCATTCCCAAATCAGCGCTTCTAAAGGCAGCGCTATAACCACCTGGTCCTGCACCCAAAACAAGCATCTCACACTCATGATCAACTGCTCCGCTATACGATCCAGCAATTGGAGTAGGTGCAACTGATGAAGTTGTTGAGGTAGGTGTTGATGGAGTTGCTGGCGCTGTTGTTTTTGGTGTAGCGGCAGGAGCAGAAACTTCAATGGTGGCAATCACCATACCTTGGCTAACCTTGTCACCGACTTTAACAGTCACACTTTTGATTTCACCATTTTGATCACTTGGCACTTCCATGGTTGCCTTATCAGACTCTAAGGTCAGCAATGGCTGTTCCTTTTCAACCTTGTCGCCCACCTTCATTAATACTTCAATGACAGGCACATCATGAAAATCACCAATATCAGGAACTTTGATTTCTATCGTAGACATATCAATTTTCCTTAGAGAACAACACGACGGAAATCAGCCAACAGTTCAGCCAAATACACATTGAACCTAGTTGCTAAGGCACCATCAATCACGCGATGATCTGCCGTCAAAGACAGTGGGCAAATGAGTTTAGGGACAAACTGCTTACCATCCCAAACAGGCTTCATGCTTGCCTTATTCACACCCAATATCGCCACCTCAGGTGCATTGATGATGGGCGCAAAGTAAGTCCCACCAATACCGCCCAAAGAAGATATCGTGAATGAAGCACCCTGCATTTGATCGGGCTTGAGCTTACCTTCACGAGCCAACTTAGCTAATTCACCTGTTTCTTTGGCAATCTCAAAGATACCTTTTTTATCAGCATTACGCACCACAGGCACCACTAAACCATTCGGTGTATCTGCTGCAAAGGCAATGTGGAAATACTTTTTCATGACCAAGTTATCGCCGTCCAAAGAACTATTGAACTCTGGATATTTCTTCAAGGCATTGACAGCAGCTTTGATCAAGAATGCCAACATGGTGACTTTGACGCCCTGCTTTTCATTATCTTTATTAGTCATCACACGGAATGCTTCTAAATCAGTAATATCGGCATCCTCGTGATAAGTCACGGCTGGAATCATCACCCAGTTACGAGATAGATTCGCGGCTGATAGTTTTTGTATTCTTGATAAAGGCTTAGTCTCAGTTTCACCAAATTTGCTGAAATCAATTTTTGGCCAAGGCAATAAATTTAAACCACCACCTGCAGACACAGGAGCCCCTGCGGGTGATGCGGCTTGGCCTGTCATGATGTTTTTGACATAAGCCTGGACATCTTCTTGTGTGATGCGACCCTTAGGTCCAGAGCCATTCACCTTAATCACATCTACACCTAACTCTCGTGCATATTTACGCACAGATGGGCTGGCATGACTGATGCCACCTGCTGCAGGCGAAGCTTCTACACGCGGAGCAGCCACTGGCGCATTGGTTGATGATGTTGATGGTGCTGAGGTTGGTGCTGGTGCTGAACTTGGAGTTGCTACAGCTTTAGTAGCAGGTGCTGCGGTAGTTGATGCGCTTGCGCCTGACTCAGTGAGAAGGATGACAACATCCCCCTCAGAAATAGCGTCACCCACTTTGACCTTCACTTCTTTCACAACACCCGCATGAGATGAGGGTACATCCATCGTGGCCTTGTCTGATTCGAGGGTCACTAGTGATTGTTCTTTTTCAACACGATCACCCGCTTTGACGTGTACCTCAATGACTGGCACGCCTTTGTAATCACCAATATCAGGCACTTTGATTTCTAAAGTTGCACCAGATGTTTGAGTGGATGTTGATGTTGGGGCTGGGGCCGGCGTGGGTGTCGATGTTGCTGGAGCGGTGGTTGCTGCACTTTCATCCTCCAACAAAATAACAACATCTCCTTCGGAAATACTATCTCCCACCTTCACTTTGACATCTTTTACAACTCCAGCATGAGACGATGGCACGTCCATCGTTGCTTTGTCTGATTCAAGCGTCACCAGTGATTGTTCTTTTTCAACACGATCACCCACTTTGACGTGAACCTCAATGACTGGCACACCTTTGTAGTCACCAATGTCAGGCACTTTGATTTCTAATACTTTAGTCATCTTGTTGTCCTCACACTGTCATTGGATTTGGTTTCTTAGGATCAAGACCATACTTCTTGATGGCCTCAGCAACTTTTTGATGCTCAATCTGCCCTTCATCAGCCAAAGTCTTGAGAGCTGCCACAGTGATCCAACGACGATCTACTTCAAAGAAGTGACGTAATTTTTCACGGGTATCAGATCGACCATAGCCATCAGTACCCAATACTGTGTATCGCTTACCAATATTTTGAATCGCTGGTCGTATTTGCTCCGCGAACATGCGCACATAATCAGTCGCGGCAATCACAGGACCTGATTTATCTTTTAGAAGTGTCTCCACATGCGACAAAACGGGTTTGCTAGCAGGATTAAGCATGTTCTCGCGCGATACGGCATTCCAATCACGCCCCAACTCAGTAAAACTTGGGCAACCCCAAATGTCTGAAGCAACACCCCAATCATCACGCAGCAAATTGGCTGCCTCAATCACTTCCCTGAAAATCGTACCGCTACCTAGCAACTGTACTTTTAGCTTGGCTTTGGCGTCACCCACACTGGTTAATTGATACATGCCTTTGAGGATGTCTTTTTCAGCCCCCTTAGGCATAGCGGGATGAGCATAGTTTTCATTCATCAAGGTGATGTAGTAATAAACATCGTCTTGATCAGTCATCATGCGACGCATACCGTCTTGAATGATCACTGCTAACTCAAAGGCAAAGCTTGGGTCATAACTAATACAGTTAGGAATTGCAGCACTCCATAGATGGCTATGGCCATCTTCATGCTGCAAACCTTCACCATTTAAAGTTGTTCTACCTGCCGTACCACCCAATAAGAAACCACGGCTGCGCATATCACCTGCTGCCCATGCCAAGTCACCAATGCGTTGGAAACCAAACATGGAATAGAAAATATAGAACGGCAACATCGGTACGCCATGTGTTGAGTAGGAAGTAGCCGCTGCAATCCAATCACACATCGCGCCAGCTTCATTGATACCCTCTTGCAAAATCTGACCATGTTTATCTTCTTTATAGAACATCAACTGATCATGGTCTTGAGGTGTGTACAGCTGACCCAACTGATTCCAAATACCTAATTGGCGGAACATACCCTCCATACCAAAAGTTCTAGATTCATCAGGAACAATCGGTACCACTCGTTTACCAATGGCTTTATCTTTAATAACAATATTAAGTAAGCGCACAAAAGCCATCGTGGTCGATATTTCGCGCCCTTCTGTTGTAGCCTCTAATAGCGGGGCAAACGCTTCTAACTTAGGCACATCAAGACTTTCAGCCTTGGTGCGACGCTGAGGTAAATAACCGCCCAACTCCATGCGACGCTCACGCATGTAATTCAACTCTGGGCTACCTTCCTCAAACTTCACCAAAGGTAACTCTTCTAATTTGTCATCAGGCACAGGAATTTTGAACTGATCTCTAAATGCCTTGATGTCCTCAATGTTCATCTTTTTAGCTTGGTGGGCAATGTTCATGCCTTGACCAGAACCACCCATGCCATAACCTTTAATGGTTTTAGCCAAAATCACAGTTGGTTGATTTTTGTGATTGGCCGCAGCATGGAATGCTGCATAAACTTTGTGAGGGTCGTGACCACCACGATTTAAGTTCCACACATCCTCATCACTCCAATCCGCCACCAAAGCTTCTAACTCAGGAGTGTTGAAAACAATTTTTCTTACATAAGCGCCATTTTTGGCTTTCATGGTCTGGTACTCACCATCCACGATTTCACCCAAGCGCTTCATCAAGATGCCTTTTTTATCTCTCGCAAATAAGGCATCCCAGTGAGTGCCCCAAATGAGTTTGATCACATTCCAACCAGCACCTCTGAACTCTGACTCAAGTTCTTGAATGATCTTGCCATTGCCACGCACAGGACCATCTAAACGCTGCAAGTTGCAGTTGATGACAAAACACAGGTTATCTAGATTTTCACGACCTGCCATACCAATAGCACCCAATGATTCAGGCTCATCAGTTTCGCCATCCCCCAAGAATGCCCAGACCTTACGACCTTCTGTCTTAGCTAAGCCACGATCTTGTAAATACTTCATGAAACGGGCTTGGTAAATAGCCATGATGGGACCCAAACCCATCGATACGGTTGGGAACTGCCAGAAATCAGGCATTAGCCATGGGTGCGGATAACTAGAGATTCCTTTGCCATCGACTTCCTGACGGAAGTTCAACAAATGCTCTTCGGATAAACGACCCAACATATAGGCACGCGCATAAACACCTGTGGCAACGTGCCCTTGTACAAATACTAAGTCTCCACCGTGCTGATCAGAAGGCGCATGCCAAAAATGATTGAAGCCCACGTCATATAAAGTGGCAGCTGATTGAAACGAGGAAATATGTCCACCCACATTGGTGTCTTTATTAGCCTTGAGAACTAAGGCCATTGCGTTCCAACGTGTGTATGAGCGAATACGGTGTTCAATCTCTTGGTCACCCGGTAGCTTCGCTTGCTTTTCTACAGGAATCGTATTGATATAAGGTGTCTCTGCATGAAACGGCTGCACAACACCATTGACCCTGGCGTGTGATATTTGCTCATCAATTAAATAAGCCGCTCTGTCTACACCTTCTTTTTGTATGACACCATTTAAGGCATCTATCCATTCTTTTGTCTCTATTGGATCAACATCAATTGGGTTCGATCCATTTTTTTGTTCTGGAACTGCAGTCATTCTGTGACTCCTCGTTGTCGAGCATTGATCTTGAGAGGCTTTTGACCTCATTTAAGCTGTACAAATTCTAAAAACGACATGCCTTAGCAGCAAGAAATATTTCACATAACGAATACATTTATCACTATATGGAATATTGCTGCTTGGCAACATAGGTGCTACAAATTAAAAGTGCAAAAAAATATAGTTCTACTCTCAGCTCGAATTAAACTCATGTCTTCTATGGTTTTCCCCTAGTCAATAAGAAGTTAAGTTGAACAAAGTCTTCGCGCGAATCCTCGAGTCAATCACAAAAAAACTCACTGGTAAGCACCTGAAATACGGTGCGGGTTCTTACGCATTCTTATATACGCCCATCCTAGCAATCACTCTATTTACAGGCGCGATGGGATTGATTCTTTGGACACTCAATTACCAAGATAAAAATCAGCAGCAATACACGTTGTATCGCGAAAGTGCGTACGCCAAACAACGCATCTTGCTAGGGTTCTCATCGAATGAGGACACTCTCTTAGAACTAAGCCGCGAAATCAGTAACTCAGTGAACCTAATGCGTTCACCTGATTCATTCTTGAAGCGCTCCACCACATTAATTCAGGACAGTCCAGAAATATTGCATTTAAGATGGATTGATCGAGATAAAAAGAGTTTGTGGACTGTTCCCGTTGCGAGTAACCATAGCGAATGGTACGACCGTCAAAAAATCAAAGCTCCACTAGACGAAGAGTTATCAAGTGTCTTTATTGAGGCATCAGAAACTAATAAATCTGTCTACAGTAAAGTTATTTATCTGAACTTCCCTGAAGATGACAAGCTACGCGCAGATCGAGAATATGTGTTCTGGCATGTCACGCCTATTATTCAAACAGGTCGAGTCATTGGCGGTATCGCGGTCTTATATTCAGCGAAGAAAATTCTTCAGCACATGGTGCCAAGCGAACTAAATGGTTTGTATCGATTTGTTCTACTAGATGGCTCAGGTAAAGAACTTGTTGCATCGAATCCTAAAAAAACTGGATCAAGATCGATTGAACATCAAATCACCTTAGATAAGACACCATCGCAATTAAATCTTCACATCAGCACCTACCCGCCACCGACCAATCTAACGTACAGAACTTTGTTGTGGTTGGTGGTTGGCTTGAGTACTTTTGTGCTCTGGAGTCTTTGGTCCGTTTGGAAACAAAATATCAAACGATACTCAATACAACGAGACTTGCAGACTGAAACCAACTTCAGACGCGCTATGGAAGAGTCCATGACAATTGGTATGAGAGCTCACGACATGAATGGCGTAATCACTTATGTCAATCCTGCTTTTTGTGACATGACCGGTTGGACCAAAGAAGAGTTAATTGGCATGGCCCCTCCATTTGCTTTTTGGCCCAAAGAGTTGCAACCAGAATTAATCAAGAAAATGTCCTTGGCACTGACTGGCAATGCTCCTAGATCTGGTTTAGAAGCCATTCTAGAAAAGAAAGATGGTGCCCGAATTAATACCCGCACGTTCGTATCACCGCTAATTGATGAAAAAGGTGTGCAGAATGGTTGGATTAGTTCGATTGTGGATATTTCTGAACCCATCAAAATTCGTCAACAACTGGCTTTGGCTCAAGAGCGCTTTACCACCGTGTTGGAAAGTTTGGATGCGTCAGTTTCTGTGATTTCATTGCAAAGCGGCGAATTGTTATTTGCCAACAAATACTATCGAGAAAATTTTGGCACCACGACACAAACGCACTTAGATCTTGCTGGTCATGAAATTGAGCCAAGTGATGTGGGTGAATTAGACGATGACAATATTGATGGCTTTGCCGGCTTACCCGCCTCCGAATTAACGCCGGGCCAATCAGATTTCAGAGAAGTTTTAATTGGTGGAAATAATCGTTGGTACGAAGTGCGCCGCCGCTACATTTCTTGGGTTGACGGTCACTTGGCTCAGCTAATTGTTGCGACCGACATTACCGCTCGAAAAACTGCTGAAGAAGAAACCAGACAGCAAGAAGAAAAAATGCAATTCTCCAGCCGCTTAACCACCATGGGTGAAATGGCCTCTTCTCTTGCTCACGAATTGAACCAACCATTAGCAGCGATTAGTAACTATTGCACAGGCATTGCAACAAGACTTAAGTCACAGCAAAATTTAGACATCGAAAAAGATATCTTGCCCGCCATCGAAAAAGCAACTACTCAAGCCCATCGTGCTGGCACGATCATTCAGCGTATTCGTGGCTTTGTAAAACGCAGCCAGCCGCAAAGCAAAGTAACAGATATCCATTCAATTATTGAAGACTCAGTTGGTTTAGCTGAAATTGAGGCACAACGTTATGGCGTGCAGTTAAGTGTCACCTATAACGACACAATTCCAACTTTATTTTTAGACCCCATTTTGATTCAACAGGTACTAGTTAACCTATTAAAAAATGCTATTGATGCCATTAAAGGCAACAATAATAAAAATGCATATAGTCGAGTAGTTCAAGTAAAAACTGACATTGATCATTCACATGAACCAGCCATGGTACGTATCAGAGTGATCGATCAAGGTCCCGGAATCCCAGAAGATGCTCTAGAAAGACTGTATGAACCGTTCTTTAGCACCAAACAAGATGGCATGGGCATGGGTCTAAATATTTGCCGATCAATTATTGAGTCCCATCATGGTCGTTTATGGGCTCAAAACAACCTCAATGAAAAAGATGAGCCAATCCCTGGCTGCACCTTTACAATACTACTTCCCTTGGATAAATAAGCTTATGAAGAACAAACCTGAAATTGTTTATGTTGTTGACGATGACGAGGCAGTTAGAGACTCCTTGACTTGGCTATTAGAGAGCAACGGCTACGTTGTTAAGTGCCTACCTAGCGCTGAGAGATTTTTGCAATCTCTTGCAGGCGACAATAAAGATAATGTTGCATGCCTAATTTTGGATGTTCGTATGCCAGGCATGTCTGGTTTAGAGCTGCAAGAGCGTTTGATGGCTGAAGGTATCCCAATGCCGATCTCTTTCATCACAGGTCACGGCGATGTATCCATGGCTGTTTCAACCATGAAAAAAGGTGCTGTTGATTTTATTGAAAAGCCTTTTAAAGAATCTGAACTAAAAGTGTTGGTAGAAAAGATGTTGGCACGTGCCCGCGTTGACTATGCCAAAGCTGATACACAAAAGAACACGCAGAATCTATTAAGCAAACTAACCGTTCGCGAAAAGCAAGTATTGGAGCGCATTGTGGCAGGTCGACTCAATAAACAAATTGCAGACGACTTGAACATTTCCATTAAGACAGTAGAAGCTCATCGCGCCAACATCATGGAAAAGCTGAACGTGAACACTGTTGCTGACCTGCTTCGTTTAGCACTATTAGAGACTAATAACTAACATGCCAGCTCAACTCATTGATGGCAACGCACTTGCCAAAAAAGTTAGATTAGAGATTGCCACTAGAACAGCGATTCTGACGGCTAAAGGCGTTAAACCTGGCTTAGCAGTACTGTTGGTCGGCGAAGATCCAGCCAGCCAAGTATATGTTCGCAACAAAGTAAAAGCTTGTGAAGATGTGGGCATGCATTCCATTTTGGAAAGACATCCCGCCGATTTATCAGAAGACAAATTACTTCAGCGCATCGCTGAACTAAATCGCGACACATCAATCCATGGCATTTTGGTTCAACTACCATTGCCAAAGCACATCGATAGCCACCGAGTGATCGAAGCAATCGCTCCAGAAAAAGATGTGGATGGATTCCACGTCGCTAATGCTGGTGCATTAATGATTGGCGCACCACTGTTTAGACCATGCACTCCTTATGGTTGCATGAAGATGCTAGAAAGCATCGAATACCCCATCAAAGGTGCTCGCGCTGTGATTGTTGGTGCATCCAACATTGTGGGCAAACCAATGGCCATGCTGTTGCTACAAGCTGGTGCCACAGTAACCATTTGTAACAGTAAAACCAAAGACCTTCCTGCGCACACCAAAGAAGCCGATATCTTGGTGGTTGCCACTGGCAAACCAAAAATGATCACTGGCAATATGGTTAAACCAGGTGCCATTGTGATTGACGTGGGTATTAATCGCTTACCTGATGGCAAACTTTGTGGTGACGTCGATTTTGATGAAGTGAAATATGTTGCAGGGGCTATTACTCCAGTACCTGGTGGCGTTGGTCCGATGACCATCACCATGCTTCTTCTCAACACCCTTGAGGCAGCTGAAAGAATTAAGATTTAAAACAGATTTCTTTATATATTCTCAGGCGCTTCATAGGCGCCTGAATTTTTTGTGCTTTAGATAGATAATATTTTGTATGAATAATCCATTACTCTCCTTTGGTCGCGGTCTACCTGACTACGCTGCTATTCAAGCAAGCCATATTAAACCGGCTATTACCGAGCTATTAACCAAGGCTCAGAAAGCTGTAGACATATCTGTCGACCCAAGCACCCCTAATACTTGGGCAGACCTAGTAGAACCTTTGGAAAATGCCACAGAAGAACTTGGTCGCTCATGGGGAGTCATTGGTCATTTAAACAGTGTGGCTGATACCCCTGAACTTCGTGAGGCTTATGGGGAAATGTTGCCAGAAGTGACAGCCTTCTGGAGTAGCCTTGGACAAAATCTCGATTTATACAAAAAATATAAAGCGCTGAGTCAATCAGCCGAGTTCCAACAACTCAGTCAAGCTCAACGCAAAGTAATAGAAAACTCTCTCAGAGATTTTCGTTTGGGTGGCGCTGAATTACCAGATGATCAAAAGCCACGCTTTTCAACCATTCAAGATGAACAAGCTTTGCTATCTAAGGCGTTTTCAGATCACGTCTTAGATGCGACTGACACCTTCGTGCATCAAATCACAAATGAGCAGGATTTAGCAGGACTACCTGAAGATGCCTTGGCCGCAGCCAAACAAACAGCGGAATCCAAAAAATTAGATGGTTGGGCTTTCACCCTACACTTCCCATCTTACTTTCCAGTGATGCAATTTTGTGACAATCGCTCATTAAGAAAACAACTCTATCAAGCCTACATCACCAGAGCATCGGAGCTGGGCGCTGAGTATGGTAACGGCAAATCTGAGTGGGACAACACCCAAAATATGCTCTCGCAACTTCGTCTAAAAGACGAAGAAGCCAAGATGCTTGGCTTTGCTAATTACGCCGCCCTGAGCTTAGCTCCTAAGATGGCCAAAACAGTTGCCGAAGTTGATCAATTTCTTGAAGACTTTGCTAAACGCGCCAAATCACATGGTCAAAAAGATTGGGATGATTTACAACAATTCGCCAAAGAACATCTCAAGCTCGATAAGCTAGAACCTTGGGACATGGCATACGCCTCAGAAAAGCTTAAGCAAGCCCGTTACTCATTCTCAGAAAATGAACTAAAGCAATACTTCCCATTACCAAAGGTATTGGATGGTTTATTTAGCATTATTCAAACTCTGTTTGGCGTGAAAATCGAAGAAGATTCGCTACCAACATGGCATGCTGATGTGAAGTCTTTCAAAGTCACCAATACCTCTGGTGAATTACTAGCTAACTTCTATCTAGATCCATATGCCCGACCAGGCAAACGAGGCGGTGCATGGATGGATGACGCTAGAGGTAGAAGAACTTTTTCTGATGGTTCAGTGCAGACGCCTGTTGCCTACTTGGTTTGCAACTTCCCTGCACCTGTAACGATTAATGGCGTTACCAAACAACCCACCATTACTCATGATGATGTGATTACCATGTTCCACGAGTGTGGTCATGGCTTGCATCACATGCTAACCAAAGTGGGTGCATTAGGCGTATCTGGTATCAATGGCGTTGAATGGGATGCTGTAGAACTACCAAGCCAGTTCATGGAAAATTTCTGCTGGGAATGGGAAGTTCTGCAAAAAATGACATCGCATGTTGAGACAGGTGAAACACTACCCAAAGCTCTTTATGAAAAGATGATTGCAGCTAAGAACTTCCAAAATGGTTTAGGTACGCTTAGACAATTAGTTTTTTCACTCACCGATTGGCGCTTACATTCCAGCTTTGATCCACATACTGCAAGCCCACAGGGTGTATTAGAACTATCCAGAAGTATCAATGACGCCATCCATGTGACAGCGCAATCTGAGATCTCTAGATGGCCTAATACATTTAGCCACATCTTTGCTGGTGGATATTCTGCTGGGTACTACAGCTATAAGTGGGCTGAGGTACTGTCAGCTGACGCTTACGCAGCTTTTGAAGAGGCGGCCAAGACAACAGGCAGCATCTTGGACAAGGCCACTGGTGAACGTTACCGCCAAGAAATTTTGGAAGTGGGTGGTAGCCGCCCTGCTGCCGAATCCTTCAAAGCATTTAGAGGCCGAGAGCCACAAATCGATGCTCTCTTAAGGCATGGTGGCTTAGCCTAGGGTTGTGATCACGGGAGCGTGGTCAGAAGGCTGCTCCCACCCCCTAGGTGTTTTATCAATCACACTGGCCGTGCACTCATTCTTGAGAGCTTCACTTAATAAAATATGGTCAATCCGCACACCCGCATTTCTTCTAAATGCCATCATGCGGTAGTCCCACCAGCTATAACTTTTGGGCTGCTGCTCAAATAATCGATAGCTGTCATAAAAGCCCATCTCGATTAAACCTGCAAAAGCATCACGCTCTTCTGGTGATACTAAGTTTTGACCAACCCAAGCTTTCGGATCATGCACATCTTCATCACTCGGCGCAATGTTGTAATCACCCAATAAAGCAATGCGAGAGTGCTCTTCCATCTCCTCGCTTAACCAGTCATGCAAACTGGCTAACCAATCTAATTTGTAAGCAAATTTGTCTGTGCCCGGTGCCTGTCCATTTGGGAAATAGGCTGAGATCAGCCGAATCGGAGCCTTGCCACCAAATGCGACTGTGGCAGTTACCAAACGTTGTTGCTCATCTGCAAATTTAGGGTTGTTTTTGATAGGTGATAAAAATGCGGTCTGAGAATCTTGAGCAATGGCTGCTAAAGAAGCTTTGCGCAAAATAATGGCTACGCCGTTATAAGTTTTTTGACCCGCCACTAAGGCGTAATATCCAGCTGCCTCAAGTTCTGCAAAGGGAAACTTATCTTCAGTAAGTTTTAACTCTTGTAAACATACGGCATCTATCGGGGTTTTGCTCGTCTCATGGGCTGCCAACCACTGTAGTAAATGCGGCAGACGAACCTTAATTGAGTTGACGTTCCAAGTAGCAATACGAATAGATGACATAAATAAAAATAGAGTGATAACTAAATAATCACTCTATTATGAACTGCAATCTTCTCAGCTGTTAAGAAGCTTTTGTTTAGGAGTCGATTCCTAATTCTTGAAGCTTTCTGGTGATTGTATTTCTGCCAATCCCCAATCGTTCTGCTGCCTCAACACGGCGACCTCGAGTTACTTCGAGTGCTGCCGTTAAAACAGCTTTTTCGAATTTTGATTCAAGAGCACTGAATACTTCTCTTGTGCCATCTTGCAAAAGTTGTTTGGCAATCAGTGCTAAACCTGACTCCCAGTCAGATGGTGTTGCTGATTTATAAGCAACGGAAGAATCAATGCTAACCCCTTCAGGTAAATCAGCCCCCATCACGGTTGCATCAGGTGGCAAATCTTGCGCACCAATCACTTGAGCAGGTGCCATCACAGTCAACCAATGACATAAGTTCTCAAGCTGACGCACGTTACCTGGAAACGGTAACTGTCCAATGGCTACTAAAGCATCATCAGAAAGGCGCTTGGGCTCCATGCCCAATGATTTGGCAGAGGTTTGCATAAAGTGTCTGGCTAACAAAGGAATATCTTCCTTACGCTCTCGCAGTGATGGCAAACGCAATCGAATCACATTCAAACGATGGAATAAATCTTCTCTAAATAAACCTTCAGCAACTCTAGACTCTAAATTTTGATGTGTGGCGGCAATGACTCGGACATTAGACTTCAGCGAATCATGACCACCCACTCTATAAAAATGACCATCTGATAAAACTCGTAATAAGCGGGTTTGTAAATCAAACGGCATATCACCGATTTCGTCTAAAAATAATGTGCCACCCTCAGCCTGCTCAAATCGACCACGTCTCATTGTCTGAGCACCCGTGAATGCGCCACGCTCATGACCAAATAATTCTGACTCTAATAAGTCTTTCGGAATCGCAGCCGTGTTTAAAGCGATAAATGGGCCACCTGCTCTTGGGCTGTGCTTATGTAGCGCTCTAGCAACCAACTCTTTACCAGAGCCAGATTCCCCAGTGATTAGAACAGTCACATTGGATTGGGATAGACGACCAATCGCTCTAAATACATCCTGCATCGCTGGAGCTTGACCAAGAATTTCAGTCGTCTCTTGCATCCGGTCTGCCACTTCACGTGTTTGATTCTGAAGTCGCAAGCTTTCATCAACCGCTCTACGAATCAATTCAACTGATTTAGCAATATCAAAAGGCTTGGTAATGTATTCAAAAGCACCGCCTTGAAATGAAGATACCGCCGAATCCAAGTCGGAATACGCTGTCATGATGATGACAGGTACATTCGGATGCTCTGCTTTCACTTGTTGAAGCAAATCGATACCATTACCACGAGGCATACGAATATCAGAAATTAGTGCTTGAGGCTCCTCACCTCGATCAAATGCATCTAGAACATCTTGTGGATTACTAAAGCTGCGATAAGGCATATTTTCGCGCTGCAATGCCTTCTCCAATACCCAGCGTATTGATTGATCATCATCCACAATCCAAACTGGCTTCATATTGATCCCTAATTCTTAATTTCTATTTAATCCTGACCGTTTTTTAGACGGAAAGGTAACTGCATCTGAAAATCAGTGTGGCCAGGCTTGCTAGAGCAACCAATAAAACCATAGTGCTGCTGCACATAAGTTTGAGCTAGCGTAAGGCCTAAACCACTACCACCTTCTTTGCCTGACACCAATGGAAAGAAAATCTTGTCTTTAATTTCCTCTGGAATGCCAGGACCGTTATCTATGACATGCAAATCCAATGCCAGTTTGTATCTTTGCTTATTAATAGTGACATTACGAGCAACTCGGGTACGCAATTCAATCACTGCCTCACCCTGTTCAATTTGACTTCTAAGAGCTTGTGCGGCGTTGTGAGCCACGTTTAATACTGCCTGAATCAGGGCTTCTTGGTCACCTAACAAATCAGGCAGGCTGATATCGTAATTTCGCTTGATTTTGAGCCCTTGAGGAAACTCAGCCAACACCAAACTTCTGACTCGCTCTAAAACCTCATGAATGTTCACATAATCATCAACGTGCTGTTTGCGGTGTGGGGCCAATAAACGATCTACCAAACTCTGCAAACGATCTGATTCTTTGATGATGACCTGCGTGTACTCATGTAAAGCCTTGTCAGGTAGCTCAAACTCTAAAAGTTGCGCAGCTCCGCGAATACCACCTAAAGGGTTTTTAATTTCATGAGCCAAATTGCGCATCAGAGTCTTATTAGCCTCTACCTGCTGCACTAGTCGGTCATCTCGCTCGCTACGTATCTGCTGATCAAGTGGTAGCCACTCAATCAGTATTAAATCTGGATTATCTAAGCCTGCCACCACGACGTGGGCGTTAATAGGCTCATGATCAGCCCTTGCTGGACCGGGTCCTAATTGCAAATCTTGTCGTTGTGCCTCAATTTGATCGCCCTTCACTGCTTCGAGCATTTTGAGTAACTCAGGGTTATGACCAAACAGGTCATGAATGGAGAGCCCTTCTAGCAACTTGCTAGAAATATCTAAGCCAACTTCTGCGACTGGATTGGCATATACGACCATTTGATGTGCGTACTCAACCACCAGGATTGCATTTGGCAACTGATCCCATGCGGTGGGTTGAGAAAAAAGGGCAGCTACTGCTGCCCCTTTTACTGGTTTGCGCAACATACCTGCGCTCTACCTTTTCTAATCTCTCAATTAGAGTGAGTAGTACATATCGAACTCGACTGGGTGAGCAGCCATACGGAAGCGTGTAACTTCTTCCATCTTCAAGTCGATGTACGCATCTAACATTGAGTTTGTGAATACACCACCACGAGTCAAGAACTCACGGTCAGCATTCAATGCCTCAAGAGCTTGATCCAAGCTGTTACATACTGTTGGGATCTTTGCATCTTCTTCTGGTGGCAAGTCGTACAAGTTCTTGTCAGCAGCTTCACCTGGATGAATCTTGTTTTGGATACCGTCCAAACCAGCCATCATCAATGCAGAGAAACACAAGTATGGGTTAGCCAATGGGTCTGGGAAACGAGTTTCGATACGACGACCCTTAGGATTTGCCACGTGTGGAATACGGATAGAAGCAGAACGGTTACGTGCTGAGTAAGCCAACTTAACTGGAGCTTCGAAACCTGGAACCAAACGCTTGTATGAGTTTGTACCTGGGTTAGTGATCGCGTTCAATGCACGTGCGTGCTTGATGATACCGCCGATGTAGTACAAAGCTAAGTCTGACAAACCTGCGTAGCCGTTACCAGCGAACAAGTTTTGACCGTCTTTCCAAATTGATTGGTGAACGTGCATACCTGAACCGTTGTCACCAACGATTGGTTTTGGCATGAATGTAGCTGTTTTGCCATAAGCGTGTGCTACGTTTTGAATCACGTACTTTTGCAAGATTGTCCAGTCAGCACGTTGAACCAATGTGCTGAACTTAGTACCCAATTCGTTCTGACCTTGGCCAGCAACTTCATGGTGATGTACTTCAACTGGAATACCTAAAGATTCCAAAATCAAGCACATTTCTGAACGCATGTCTTGGAATGTGTCTACTGGAGCAACTGGGAAGTAACCACCTTTTTTACCTGGACGGTGACCTGTGTTGCCATGTTCAAATGATGTAGCTGATGACCAAGGAGCTTCTTCAGATTCAACCTTGTAGAAACAACCTTGCATGTCGTTGCCCCAAGTAATGCTGTCAAATACAAAGAACTCTGGCTCTGGACCAAAGTAAGCTGTATCACCAATACCTGTGCTCTTCAAATATGCTTCAGCGCGTTTAGCGATAGAACGTGGGTCACGGTCATAGCCTTTGCCATCAGATGGCTCAATAACGTCGCATGATAGAACCAATGTTGGCTCTTCATAGAATGGGTCGATGTATGCAGTCACTGGATCTGGCATCAACAACATGTCTGATGCTTCAATACCTTTCCAACCAGCAATTGATGAGCCGTCAAATGCATGACCACTCTCAAATTTATCTTCATCAAAGTGAGATACAGGCACAGATACGTGCTGCTCTTTACCCTTAGTGTCTGTAAAGCGGAAGTCTACAAAAGTTACTTCTTTTTCTTTTGCAAGCTTCATTACATCTGCGACGGTCTTCGTTGTCATGCAAATCTCCTATTGGAACAATCTCAAATCAGTCATGCAGTGTTTGGCACCACACAACCCACTAACTAAAACTATGCACAAAGCATGCCAAATAAACATGCCTCGTATTCTTAACCACATTTTAGGTCAAAAAGACCCTGGCACCGACCCCAAAAGCACCAATATAGTGCATTTAAGCACTAAAACAAAGCTAACGAGGGTTTAAGCCCCATTATTGTGCAAATCGTGGATGATATGACCCAAATCCTGCACACCCTGCCTTAGTTTGGGCCAAGCCAACTCAACCTGCGCTGATTGGCCTTTAACACCTAACTCAATATGACGCTTAGCAAAAACACCTGTCTTCTGAGGATCGCCCACAGACGGCAAGCTAAATACTTTGACATCAGGGAAGGTATTTTCAATCCTTTCCATGAGCGGTGTCAAACTTGCTTCCATCGCCAAAGGAACGATAAAACTGCGCTCCAGGAAATCTACCTGATGAAACAAGTCCTTATAGAAGTGATCTAAAACCCAAGTCATCATAGGAGCAGCCATCACTGGAAAGCCTGGCACAAAATAATGCTCACGAATCGTGAACCCTGGTATCTGATTAAAGGGGTTCGGAATGATTTGACTGCCCTTTGGGAACTCTCCCATTTTCATGCGGAGTAAATTATCTGAGCTATTGAGATCCCCTTTGACCGGATCCCCCTCAGCCATGGTGATAATTCTTTGCGTAATAAGTTGCTTAGCTTCAGGATGTAATTCCAAAGGCAGGTTGAGTGCCGCTGCAGCACATTGTCTAGTGTGGTCATCTGGTGTTGAACCAATACCACCTGTACTAAATACAACATCATTGGTTGCAAAACTTCTTCTTAGAACCTCAGTGATAGCCTCTCGATCGTCTGCCACATACTCAACTTGAGATAGCGATAAGCCACGCTCACTGAGAAGTTCAATCATTTTTGCCATGTGTTTGTCTTGTCTTTTGCCAGACAAAATCTCATCACCGACCACAATCAAACGAAATTTTTTATTAGCCATATTAAGAGTCGCCTAAAACAATCCCATGTTGCGCTCGATGCTCACGCAAAGCATGCAATAAATAGTGTGCAAACCAAAGTGCTGAAAATACAAATACTACGGAATAAATCCACAGCACCACAAATGAAACTATTGGGAAAAAAATAATTGCCATGGCCGAGGTTGCCCAAAAGAATGTCGGCACCGCCCCCATGAGTCCGCAAAGGATACCCATCGTGAGTAGTGGCCAGCGATGCGTTTGCATAAGAGATTGTCTTTCGGCCTCAGTAGCATGATGAGCAAGCACGTCATAACTCATCAAACGCATGGTCAACCAACCCCAAAATAATGGCGGCAAAATAGCAACCATGGGAGGTACCCACCAAACAGGCAAGGTCACAAGTACCAACGCACAACATATAACAATGGATACGAAGGCATATAGCAAACTTCGCATCAACCCACCTTCATGGGCTTGATATAAATCTCGATAGCCAGGCTGCGTAGCTATGTAACGAATCACCGCAGGTACAGAAGTAAAAGCCACCAACACCAACAATGAGATAGTGATCACAGGAATCAGAACGATTACCAACAGCAATGGTGCCATCACCGCTCTGATTTCATCCCAACCCGCAGCCGACATAACATCAGCCATCCATGCGGTTAAAAATGAATTAGTAATAAAAAATCTGATTGACTCAAGCGCTGGCTCCCAAATAAAGAAAAATAGCAAAGCCCAAAAGACACTCACCATCATGAATGGGCGCAAACTGAGCCAAATCATCTTAGGATGCATGAGACTGACAATCGATAAACCCAGCGATCTAAACACAAAATCCTTTTGAATGGTTAACTAGGCTTTTTAAGCGTACGCCATGCGTGCTTTAAACCTTGCCACTGATGAGTCAGCACATGGTTGGACACGTCTAAATTCTTAACGCCAGTTGGATATGCTTGAGAATTAAATATAGCAGTCTTAAACATCATGTCCCACCATGGAAACAAGATGCCAAAATTACAACCTCCCAAAACACCTGGCTTACCTGGCGCTTCATGTCCCATACCAATAGCATGATGGTAGCGATGGAACTTAGGCGAAATAATCACATACTTTAACCAACCATGGTCAAAATTTAGATTGCCATGCTGCCAACTTTGAACTAACTGACCAATCGCAATGATCCAAAGGAACT
Organism: Pseudomonadota bacterium; assembly: GCA_041191465.1. Classification (GTDB taxonomy): domain Bacteria; phylum Pseudomonadota; class Gammaproteobacteria; order Burkholderiales; family Burkholderiaceae; genus Polynucleobacter. The sequence continues at coordinate 427 of JBEEOV010000016.1, read as the reverse complement.
GAATAGGCTCAACACCAATCATCAATGCCAATGCTGCAAATACTGCCGAATGTCCCACATCATCTAAGAAGTGGTTTCGGTTGTCAGTCCAGACTGTCATATGTTTCTGACTGTGGTGCAGAGTATGCAACTGCCACCACCAATTCCAATGGTGAGATGCCCTGTGATAAAGATATTCACCAAAATCTAAAATCACCAAATAAACTAAAAAGCTCACCCAAGGAATAGAAGTAACGCCAGGTATCCAGCCTTCCACATTCAAACGATGGAACTGCATGTCGTGAAGCTGCGCCTCAAACCAAAAGTACAACTCTGAAAAACCAAAAAACAGAATTAACTTCACCAAACCCAAGCGATGAATCAAGGTATAAAAAACATCCACCAGTTGCGCCACACTGCGTTGCTTGAGCAGTTGTGGATCATTTGA
>JBEEOV010000015.1:0-20565 GCA_041191465.1 Pseudomonadota bacterium | reverse complement strand
GTTTGGCGTAGGTTATATCGGTTATATGACCTTTGTGATTGCTTTACTCAAACAACTTGGCCTAACGGCAAGCACGATTAATATTTTTTATGCTGTTTTGGGTCTGTCAGTCATGGCATCCTCCCGACTTTGGGCAAAGATGCTGGATCACTACAATGGTGGTCAATCATTAGCGATTTTGAATACCTTATTAGGATTGGCATGTTTAATCCCAGCGTTGATGGCTATTTATGATGTGACATTGAATGCCCTGGCGATCATGGGTATTTTTATTTCTGGAATCATGTTTGGTTGTGTATTTTTATCTGCAGTGGCATCAACTACTGCGTTTGTGAAGCACAACATGCCTGCAACTGATTGGGTTGGTGGTATCACTGCGTTCACAAGTATTTTTGCAGCGGGACAAATTGTCGGACCAACCATTGCTGGATGGATTTCTGATAGTAAAGGTGGTTTAGCCAGTGGTTTATTGTTTTCTGGATTGGCACTTTTATTGGGTGGATTATTAGCAACGAAGCAGGCACCCTTAATCAAAAAATAAGGGGTTAATCTTGTCAATGAGATAATGTCAGCTATGACAGTTAGAACACGATTTGCACCCAGCCCGACGGGCTTTATTCACCTAGGTAATCTAAGAAGCGCTTTGTACCCTTGGGCATTTGCTCGCAAGATGCAAGGGGACTTCATTTTACGTATTGAAGATACTGATCAAGAGCGCTCAAGCCAAGAGGCTGTTGATGTCATTATTGAGGGCATGAAATGGTTAGGCCTTGATATTGATGAGGGTCCTATTTATCAGATGCAACGCATGGATCGTTATCGTGAAGTGATTGCTCAAATGCTAAAAGATGGTTTGGCTTATTACTGCTACATGAGTGAGGAAGAGTTAAATACCTTGCGCGAGCAACAAATGGCTAACAAAGAAAAACCTCGTTACAACGGTTTTTGGCGTCCAGAGCCAGGTAAAAATTTGCCAACACCTCCCGAAGGAGTGAAGCCAGTCATTCGCTTTAAAAATCCTATTGGCGGTAGCGTGATTTGGGATGACGCCGTGAAGGGGCGTATCGAAATTAGTAATGACGAATTAGATGATTTGGTGATTGCTCGTCCAGATGGCACTCCAACTTATAACTTTTGCGTGGTGGTTGATGATCTAGATATGAAAATCACGCATGTCATTCGTGGCGATGATCATGTTAACAATACGCCTCGCCAGATTAACATTCTTAAAGCTCTTGGTGGAACTTCACCAATTTATGCTCACTTACCAACAGTCTTGAATGACCAGGGTGAAAAAATGAGTAAGCGTAATGGTGCCATGAGTGTGCGTGATTACGAGCGAGAAGGTTATATGCCGGAGGCTGTGCTCAATTACTTGGCTCGTTTAGGTTGGTCTCACGGTGATGCTGAAGTGTTTACCAAGGAACAGTTTGTTGAGTGGTTTAATTTGGACCACTTGGGTAAGTCACCAGCTCAACACAATCCAGAAAAATTACTTTGGTTAAATCATCATTACATTCAGCAAGCGGATGCGACTGATTTAGCAAAGCGTGCATTACCTTTTGCACAAAATTTAGGGATTAAAACTGATGTGGGTCCTGATTTTGTTGGTGTTGTTAACATCCTTAAAGATCGAGCCAATACGCTGATTGAAATTGCTGAGGGTGCAAGGTTATTCTATATGGATAGACCTAATCACTCTGCAGCTGATGTAGATGCCAATATTCCTGAGGCTGTTAGACCTGCTATTTCTGACTTTATTGCTGAGTTAGAGGGTGGGGATGGTAGCAAGGCGGCTGTTTCTGCTGCTTTTAAGGCTGTTTTGACCAAACATGGCTTGAAAATGCCTGCTTTGGCTATGCCAGTCCGTTATGCCATGTTTGCGACCACCCAAACACCGGCCATTGATGCGGTTATCTCATTGATTGGTATAGAGGAAACAAAAGAGCGCTTGCAAAGAAGTATAAAAATAGGCTAGAATTACGGTCTTGATTGCTTGAGCTTACTTATTTAAGATCATCTAATTAAGGGGCTATAGCTCAGCTGGGAGAGCGCTTGCATGGCATGCAAGAGGTCAGCGGTTCGATCCCGCTTAGCTCCACCAGAAGCTAGTAGTAAAAGTAGCAAATTGTAGTACCGTAAGTCCAGGGTCCCCATCGTCTAGAGGCCTAGGACACCACCCTTTCACGGTGGGTACCGGGGTTCGAATCCCCGTGGGGACGCCAAGTTTTTGGAGCGGTAGTTCAGTTGGTTAGAATACCGGCCTGTCACGCCGGGGGTCGCGGGTTCGAGTCCCGTCCGCTCCGCCAACAAAAAGCCCTTGTCAAACGACAAGGGCTTTTTTCATGAATCTCAATATTTATTCATTTGCTCTTAGGCAAGATCTTTCATGACTTGGGGCTCAATTTCTGCCCATTCTTCATCTGTAAATAGGCGAGAGCGCGTTAGAAATGCTTTACCTGTGTTTCCTTCGAGCGAAAACGTACCACCGCTGCCTTCAGTGACATCAATGATGAGTTGGGTATGTTTCCAGTAGTCGTACTGCAGTTTGCCGATGTAAAAGGGTACACCGCCAATCTCCCCCAATTTAACGTCATAAGCTCCTATGGTTAAATCGGTTGGGAGGTAACAGTTTGCAGCGCTGTTATCACAGCAGCCACCGGATTGATGAAACATTAGTTCTTGACCATATTGAGCTTGAAGTTCTTTGATCAGCTCAAGTGCTTCAGGAGTTGCAACTACTCGTTCAACCATGATGATCTCCTTAATATGTGATTACTCTACGGTAATTTTTCTTGAATAAAAAGGGGCGGATAAATCCGCCCCATGCTTTACTGAACAATACTTGGATTAGAAGAATCCTAGTTTGCTTTCGCTGTAGCTTACCAACAAGTTCTTTGTTTGTTGGTAGTGGTCAAGCATCACTTTGTGAGTTTCGCGACCGATACCAGACTCTTTGTAGCCACCAAACGCTGCGTGAGCAGGGTATGCGTGGTAGCAGTTAGTCCATACGCGACCTGCTTTGATTGCACGACCCATGCGGTAAGCAACGTTACCATTACGGCTCCATACACCAGCGCCTAGACCGTATAGTGTGTCGTTAGCGATTTCCAAAGCTTCAGCTTCATCTTTGAATGTTGTAACAGCCAATACTGGTCCAAAAATTTCTTCTTGGAAAATACGCATCTTGTTGTGGCCTTTAAACAATGTAGGTTGTACATAGTAACCACCGTCAAGATCGCCACCCAAGCTAGCTTGTGCGCCACCAGCCAATAGCTGAGCACCTTCTTGTTTACCCACATCTAGGTATGACAAGATCTTAGTCAATTGCTCTTTAGAAGCTTGAGCACCCATCATGCTGTCTGTGTCTAATGGGTTACCGTGTTTGATTGCTGCAACACGCTTAAGAACGCGCTCCATGAACTTGTCATAGATGCTTTCTTGAATCAATGCACGTGAAGGGCATGTACATACTTCACCTTGGTTGAAGGCAAACAATACTAGACCTTCAATCGCTTTATCCAAGAAGCCGTCATCTTTATCCATTACGTCAGCAAAGAATACGTTAGGTGATTTGCCACCTAATTCAAGAGTTGCTGGAATCAAGTTGTTAGCAGCTGCTTGAGCAATCACGCGACCAGTTGATGTTGAGCCTGTGAACGCGATCTTAGCAATACGCTTGCTTGTTGCCAAAGGCATACCAGCTTCACGACCGAAACCGTTAACTACGTTTAAAACGCCAGGAGGTAACAAGTCAGCAATTAACTCTACCAAAATCAAGATTGAAATTGGTGTTGATTCTGCTGGTTTTAGAACTACACAGTTACCTGCACCCAAAGCTGGAGCTAATTTCCAAGCAGCCATCAAAATAGGGAAGTTCCAAGGAATAATTTGACCAACAACACCCAATGGCTCATGGAAGTGATAAGCAACTGTATTTTCGTCGATATCTGACAATGCGCCTTCTTGTGAGCGTAAGCAGCCTGCGAAATAGCGGAAGTGATCTGATGAAAGAGGGATGTCAGCGTTTAGAGTTTCGCGAATTGCTTTACCGTTATCAACAGTTTCAGCGTACGCAAGAAGTTCTAAATTGGCATCAATACGGTCAGCAATCTTTAACAAAATGTTAGAGCGTTCTGTTACAGAAGTTTTACCCCATGCATCAGCTGCTTTGTGAGCAGCGTCTAATGCTAATTCAATATCTTCTGCGCCTGAACGAGCAGCTTTTGTGTAAACCTTACCGCTGATCGGTGTAATAACGTCAAAATATTCACCTTTAACTGGTGCTGTCCATTTGCCACCAATGAAGTTGTCATATTTGGCTTTATATTGAATCTTTGCGCCTGCTGCGCCTGGTGCTGCGTAAATAGCCACGTTTCTCTCCTTTGAGTTTCATTAACCAATAATCTGCTCATTACATCCTGTGTAATGTAGTCAACGGAACTTTGATGGAGTTGTGATTCTTATTCAATCAGATGCATCGCAGCATTTTTTTATTCGAGCATCAAAGGAGGTAAAACAAGGGTATTTCCTGATAATCGTGACTCTAAACTGTTCACATATGTAACATCACGAAAGCCTTATTTTATATATGTTTATTTGGTATATAAAAAATAAAATTACCTGGTTTTGCTAATTTGTAAATGCATGCATGCACTTATGATGATTGGTGGGATTTTTAAGTCAACTCACATAGAATTCGTGCATTCAATAACCCCATTCCATTCCATGAACAACACTGATTTAAAGCAGTTAAGACGCAGCTGGCTGATGCAGGGAAGTATTCCTGAGAGCACTCGTTTGGCTGATCTCAGTAAGCCTGTTTTAAATTCATGGCAGCGTTGTTTACAGTTTGGCTTGGAGGCTAATCAGAAGTCACTACCAGAAAATATTCTGACTGGTTCTAATTTGACCGCTCGAGTTGAACAGCGACAGGAGTTGATTAGGTTGGTTCAGCCAAATATGACCTATTTACATTCGTTAATTGCCGGTAGTGGTGGCATGGTTCTATTGGCAGACCAGCATGGTGTCATTGTTCATGCGATTGGTGATTCTGAGTTTGTCCCTAAAGCGGATCGTGTTTTGCTGACCAAGGGTGCATCTTGGTTAGAGCAACATAGAGGCACGAATGCCATTGGCACAGCGATTGTTGAGGGTGGTCCAGTGGTAGTCAATGGCGCTGAACATTTTTTTGAAACCAATTCTTTTTTAAGTTGTGCTGCGGCACCCATTTTTCAGCCCGATGGAAAAGTTGTTGGCGTATTAGATATATCTTCAGATGCTAGAGTTTTTCACCCGCATACATTGGGGCTAGTCAAAACCACAGTGCATTCCATAGAGCGCCAATTATTTTCTCAATCACAAAATCGTTATGCCATGGTGATATCGGTGGCTCCATCAGCAGAAGGAATTTCATCCGTTATCAATGGCTTGATTGGAGTATCTGAGGATGGTTTGATTCTTGGTATTGATCGATTTGCAATGGGTTACTTAGGTATCAGTGATATTGATATTGGTAGTTTGAAAATTCAGCAAATCGTGGATCATTCTTTGGGCCGTATGATGGATTATGGCAAAGGAAAAACAGCTGGCACTATTCATCAATTAAATACCTATACAGGTAGACCACTATTTTTCAGTTTTCAGTACACAAAAATAAGTCAATTTGATGCTCCTAGCCCGTCAGTGCATGAGCCCGTTGCTAATAAGAGTGTCCTTGATCCGGTGATTGAAGGAATTGAGGAAAATGTCACATTACGCGGGGTTTCTAAGAAAGTAATTGACAAGACAATTGCTCAAAATAAAGGCAATATTTCTAAGGCGGCACGTATTTTGGGTGTTTCTAGAACGACACTCTATCGTTATCTAAAATCTTCTACAGATTAGTTAATTTTATTTAGTCTAAATAGACTATTGAAGCCAGATCTTATAAGGTTTGGTTGATTCTGTTTGTCAGTTAAAATCTTGGGTTACATAATCTTTCTGCGTTATGTGGGGTGTTTGATAACGCAGAAATAACCCAGCAGTGGCTGGTATGACTGCTCATAATGATTACCTTAAATAACGTTTCTCTTCGCCGCGGTGCCAAATTACTACTGGATAAGGCGACTGTTACCCTCAATCCTGGTGAGAAGGTTGGCTTGGTTGGTCGTAATGGCGCAGGTAAATCAACACTATTTGCATTGCTAAATGGCTCGTTGCACGAAGATGGTGGTGATTTTTCAATTCCGAAAATTTGGCGCATGGCGCAAGTTGCGCAAAATATGCCAGAAACAGAAGAAACGGCGACTGACTTTGTTATTGCCGGCGATACACGTTTAATCGAATTAAGGCAGATGCTAGCAGCAGCTGAGTTAGCAGAAGATGGCATGGCTATGGCGCATGCTCATGCTGATCTGGCTGATGCTGGTGAGCATGACGCAATTTCTCGGGCGCAATCATTAATTTTAGGTTTGGGCTTTAAGGTCAGTGAGTTAGATCAGCCAGTTAATAGTTTCTCTGGTGGTTGGCGGATGCGTTTGCAATTGGCGCGTGCGTTGATGTGTCCATCTGATTTATTACTCCTTGATGAGCCAACCAACCACTTAGATTTAGATGCGTTGGTCTGGTTAGAAGCTTGGCTGAAGCGCTATTCTGGAACCATGATTGTGATTTCTCACGATCGAGAGTTTTTAGATGCTGTTACAAATGTCACTCTTCATATTGAGCATGCCAAATTAAATCGCTATGGTGGCAACTATAGTTCTTTTGAAACTATGCGTGCTCAACAGCTTGAGCTCCAACAAGCATCATTTGCTAAGCAGCAAGAGAAAATCGCTCATTTACAAAAATTCATTACAAGATTCAAAGCAAAGGCAAGTAAGGCAAAACAAGCTCAGAGTAGGGTGAAGGCTCTTGAGCGTATGGAGAAAATTGCTCCTGTTTTGGCTGATGCTGAATTTACTTTCGAGTTTAAAGAGCCACAAAATCTGCCCAATCCCATGTTGGCAATTAGTGATGCAAGTTTTGGCTATCAAGTCGATGGCGGAAATAAGATCATTATTAAAGACGTTAATAAGTCAGTATTGGCCGGACAGCGTATTGGTATCCTGGGAGCGAATGGTCAAGGTAAGTCTACGTTGGTTAAAACGATTGCCAGAACCATGCCGCAATTAGCTGGTGTTGTTACAGAGGGTAAGGGCTTGAATGTTGGGTATTTTGCTCAACAAGAGTTAGATGTATTGAGGTCAGAAGACAACCCTCTTGAACATATGATTCGACTTGCAAAGGATTTAGGGCCTAATGCCGCGGAGTCAGGTAAAGAGCAAGATTTAAGAAATTTTCTGGGAACCTTCAATTTTGCCGGTGACATGGTTAAGCAAGCTGTTGGTACCATGAGTGGTGGCGAGAAGGCTCGCTTGGTGTTGGCTATGATTGTTTGGCAGCGTCCTAATTTGCTATTGCTAGATGAGCCAACTAATCACTTAGATCTTGCAACTCGAGAAGCACTCTCGATGGCTCTAAATGAATTTGAAGGAACTGTCATGTTGGTCAGTCATGATCGTGCGTTGTTAAGGGCGGTCTGTGATGAATTTTGGCTTGTGGGGCGTGGTGAGATTAAACCTTTTGATGGTGACTTGGATGACTATCAACAGTACTTATTAGATGAGTCAAAGCGCTTACGCGAAGAAGCAAAGATGACATCTGAAGTTATAAATGTGGCACCCATTGAAATAGATAAAGCTAAGCCAGTGGTTAAGTCCAATGAGCAAAAAAAGTTAGAAGCTGCTCGTCGTCAAGAGATGAATGCTTTAACTAAGCCTATTAAAAAGAAGATAGAAAAAGCTGAAAAAGATATGGCTGATCTTAACCGTCAGAAATTGGATATTGAAACCCAATTATCTCAACCAATATCGCCAGCTGAAATTGCTCAGTTAGGTAAAAATCTTAAGTTAATTAATGACAATCTAGCAGCGATTGAAGAGGAGTGGTTAGGGTGGGCTGCAAGCATTGAAGAAATTGAAGGCAGCTTTAATTAAAATACTTAGGCTGTCATCCCCAAAGGCTTTGGCACGTTATAGGTATATATAGGATATCTGTACGTTTAAGATAGTGGAAGTTAACTGAAATCATTTGATAAATTGGGATAGTGAATTATGACGAACGGCAACATTAAACAACTTGGTCAAATTAGTACATTAGCAATCGCAACCATTCTGATGGTTGGTTGTGCTACGACTCCAGTTGGTCCAAGCTTAACTGTGATGCCGGCACCTGGTAAGCCATTTGATGTCTTTAAAAATGATGACAAAGAATGTCGCGAATATGCACAAAACTCCTTAAATACAACTGCTGATGAAATCGCGGCAAAAAATACAGCAAAAACGGCTGTAGTTGGAGCTGTGTTGGGTGCAGTTGCTGGAGCTGTTGCTGATGGTGGTAGCTCAAGAAATGTTGGTACAGGCGCCGCTGTTGGTCTATTGGGTGGTGCTGCAATGGGTGCTGCTGGTGGTGGAGATGCATCTAAAGAAGTGCAACGTCGTTATGACATTGCGTATCAGCAATGCATGTATTCAAAAGGCAACCAGGTTCCTGGTTATGCAATCCAAAAGCCAGCAGATCCAGCACCTCCTGCACCTAAGAAATAATTGTTTCATATGAATAAAAAAGGCTTCTTCGGAAGCCTTTTTTATATCCACGATCTAAGTTATATCCACTGGTTCTTATATTTAAACTTCAACAGGTGGGTGCTCTTTTTCAAAGCGTCTAGCTGTATGTTTGAATAAAGCCATGAGTAGTGCTGCTGCGATTGCTAAGCTCATGCTATTAGCAAACCAGAAGCCTTGTGCTCCCTGAAGAAACTCTGGGATGTTGCCTGTTAAATTAAAACCCAACATATAGCCACCACCTAATCCAACTCCCCACAGAGAAATGGCGTAGATCCACATAGGTAAAAATGCCACCCTATATCCACGCAAAATAAATGCAGAGGTCACTTGCAGTGCATCAAATATTTGATAGAAGGCGATGAATAAGAAAAGCGGAATTGCCGCTAATCTGACTTCATCAGGCGGGGCATACAAGTCTAGCAATGGGTACTTAAATTGCCAGACTAGCAAGCCTACTAATACACATATACTGGTTGTAAAAATTAAAGATGACCAACCAATTTCTTTAGCCAAGCTTGGTTTATCTGCTCCGATTGATTGGGCCACTAAAGTTGAGGTGGCAATCGAAAGAGATAAGGGCAGCATGTACAAAACAGTGCCCAAGTTGGCGACAATTTGATGGCCGGCAAGTGGTAATGTGCCCAAGCGTGCGATAAATAATGCCATGAAAGCAAACGAAGTTACTTCTATCAAATAGCTCAGACCAATGGGCAAACCTAGTTTTAATAGTGTGCCAATTTTGTGTTTATCAGGCCAACTGAAACGTTGGTAAACGGCAAAGATTTGATAGAACTTGCCTTGATAGACTATCCACAATGCCGCAATTAACCATAGCCAGTTAATCACCACAGTGGCTAGCGCACATCCCGGACCGCCCATGGGGTCAACGCCAAAACCGCCATAAATCAGCCATGCATTCAAGGGGATCTTGAGGAGCAAACCGATAATTTGTAACCAAGTAATGACTGTAGGTTTTGAAACTGCATTATGAAAAGCCACTAAGACTCTCATGGCCATACTTGCTGGTAATCCCCATGCCACAATTTGTAAATACAAAACAGCTTTTGTTTCAACCTCAGGACTGGCGTTGGCTATTGATAACAGTATTTCTGGATTGGCTAATATTAGAATGCCAAATAAGCTTAGACCAGCTGATAGCCACCATCCTTGACGAACCTCTTCACCGATTTCATCAAAGCGCTTAGCGCCAAATAATTGACCGGCAATGGGCGCTAGTGCGGATACAACGCCAGTTAATCCAACATAGATACTGATAAACACAGAACTTGCCATGGCTAGTGCCGCAAGGTCATCGGCAGAGTAGCGTGCAACCATGGCTGTATCCATCACGCCAAACGCGATGACTGCTAACTGGCCTACAAGAAGTGGGCCAGCTAATCCAATAAGTTTTGGTATGTCTCTTTGAAGTTTAGCGAGCATTGCCTGTGACTTTGTATAAGCGTAGTCTCTCGTTTCTGTCACTTACACGGCGATCTTCCCAAATTAATTCTAAGTTGATTCCGATTTGTTCCGCAGTTTTTCGTGCCATGCCTGGCTGGTTACTGATCCACAAATCACATTTTGGATCGTCTCTAAATTTTAAGGATGTGAAATACACAAATGAGCCAAGCTGACCATCCCCCAAATGAGTTGAGTTGATACATTTGGCATCTTTAGGTGTGGCGGCAACTAATCTTGCTGCAACGGCTTGATAAGTTTTTGCATAGTTAATAGTTGGCAACCACAATGTCATTAGCAAGACCCAAGTGAGAGTCGTGCCTGATGCCGAAATCACAACGGCACGCCAAATAACTTTCGGAGCGCGAGATGTTCTCCATCTAACAACCATGACCCACAACGTGGTCGCTGCAATTGCCGCCAACAGGGCTAGCCAATTGATTTCATGAATAAAGCCAGGGACCTTTCTTGCAACGTTTCTAGCCAGGCTGGCAGGAAAGTTGGTCGTCATAGCAAACCACATCACCCAGATAAAGGCACCAATGATCGTGAAGCTTAATAAAGCCAGCCAATCAATAAAGCTAATCACGCTGCGCTTAATAATGGGTAAGCTAAAGCATGCCCAAATGACCATGGGTGGGATGATGATCAATAATGATTGTTCATTTAGTGCGGTTAGGTGCGTTAAATAAATCAATCCAGCAATAACGAGACCAAGAGGTAATGCCATATTTGGGTTGCGAATGCCACCTAATGGATAATTACTTCCTTTGCGCCAGAACCAAATACTCCACAAAGCTAAAGGCCAAATTGGCCAAGCGTAAAGCGGTAAATTGCGTGCCAAAAAACCAATTGATTTGCTTGAGGCAATCAATTGAATACTGTCGTTAGACCACCATTCATGCCAGGCTTGCTGGACCAGTGGTGCAGGCAAATCAAATAACCACCATAAAGTAGGCCACAAGCCAATACCAAGTGCGGATCCAAGCCAGGTCATGCCTAACCATTTTGCACTTGGTTTAACTTCACAAATGGCTAATGAAATTAATAAGCCAGCAAACATGATTACAAACAGCCAAAGTGATGCTGATAAAGCAATCACGGCTAAACCAATCCCAGTCCAAAAGCCGCCTTGTATAGGCTTATCTAGGCCTCGCACTAAACCATAGAGAAGGGTGGTGACACCCAGTAATTGAGCCAGTGCTGGTGTTGTTTCGTGTGCACGTGTTGCCAAACCAATGCATGCTAAAAAAATCATCAGTGCACTATCAGCTAATGTGCGACCATAATCTCTAGGTTCGGGTTGACCACCTAGAGCAAATGCAGTGGGTTGAACTTCTGGTCTTCGACCCAATAAATAAGATGCATGCCAAATGGCTGCACAACTTAAGAAAAAGCATCCCGCTGAATATATTCCAGCGGCATTGGTTGCGCCTAGTAATGGAGAGAGTGTCTTGATGAGTGCACCACCAATCCAATAAGGTAGCGGTCCAGCCAAGATATCAGCTCGACCATCGATATGAGGTAGTAGCCAATCTTGAAGTGAACCTTTAGCCAAGGTCCACATAGCACCAAAGCCGGCGGCATCATCAGTTTTCCATGGATCCCTGCCAAAAATACCAATCAAGCCATAAATAGCTGTGATTAGAACCAGTACATACCGAGGTAAGGTAGTTGTAGCGGCGGCAGTTAATTTAATGGGTCTCATGTGTCTTAAATTGTGACCTGATTTTTAAATGATGAAAAGCATCTAAGTAAAAAAGGCAGCGTTAGCTGCCTTTTTATTGTCCATATGGAGCAGGGGTATAGCTTAGGCTGATTTTTTGCCTGTTGCTTTTGCGCCAAACTTTTGACGGAATTTCTCAACACGACCAGCTGTGTCCATAATCTTTTGAGTACCTGTGTAGAACGGGTGTGACTCAGAAGAAGTTTCGATCTTAGCCAATGGGTACTCTTGACCATCTTCCCACTTGATTGTTTCTTTAGTAACAATAGTAGAACGTGTCTTAAAGCTGAAGTTGTTTGATACGTCTAAGAAAACAACTTCTTTGTAATCTGGGTGAATGCCTTGTTTCATTTGAAAGTCCTTAAGCTTGGTAGCCGCCTATTTAATAAATAGGTACTTGCCTGAATTAAAACGAGAATTGTAGCAAAAAATACTAGATATGGGCTTAATTTGGCTAAAACTGACTGGAAAACCACGTTTTTCAGCCAGTTTTGATTAAAAATTAACCGCCACGGCGCATCAGTTCGAAGAATTCTGCATTATTTTTAGTGGATTTGAGCTTATCAACGATAAAGTTCATCGCCTCGATGTCATCCATGTCAGAAATAAGCTTGCGCAGTACCCAGATCTTCTGAAGAAGTTCTGGCTTGATGAGTAACTCTTCACGACGGGTGCCAGACTTATTCAAGTTAATAGCTGGGTAAACGCGACGCTCGGCGAGGCGACGTTCTAAATGAACTTCCATATTGCCAGTGCCTTTGAATTCTTCATAGATCAAATCATCCATGCGGCTACCAGTCTCAATCAGAGCTGTTGCGATGATGGTGAGTGATCCACCTTCTTCAATATTACGTGCGGCACCAAAGAAACGCTTAGGTCTTTGTAATGCGTTGGCATCAACACCACCTGATAGCACTTTGCCTGATGAAGGTACAACTGTGTTGTAGGCACGAGCTAAGCGAGTGATAGAGTCGAGCAAGATGATGACATCGCGTTTCATCTCAACTAAACGTTTTGCTTTTTCAATCACCATTTCTGCTACTTGGACGTGACGAACTGCTGGCTCATCAAATGTTGATGCAACTACTTCGCCTTTGACTGAGCGTTGCATTTCTGTAACTTCTTCTGGACGTTCGTCTACTAGAAGAACAATTAATACTGCATCTGGGTGATTGGCAGAAATCGCATGAGCGATGTGCTGCATCATCACAGTTTTACCTGATTTTGGTGAAGCCACTAAAAGAGCGCGTTGACCAAAACCAATTGGAGAAATCATATCGATGATTCGACCAGTTAAGTTCTCTTCAGCTTTGATGTCGCGCTCTAAATGCATAGGGCGATCAGGGTGAAGAGGCGTTAAGTTTTCGAACATGATGCGGTTTTTAAGCGCTTCAGGTGCAAGACCATTGATTTTGTCGACCTTCACAAGCGCGAAGTAACGTTCACCTTCTTTAGGTGTTCTTACTTCACCTTCAATAGCATCACCTGTGTGAAGATTAAAGCGACGAATCTGAGCTGGGGAAATATAGATGTCGTCTGTCGACGCCATGTATGAAGCTTCTGGAGAGCGCAAAAAACCAAAACCGTCAGGGAGCACTTCTAGTACACCATCACCGAAGATGGTTTCGCCACCTTTGGCACGTTTTTTAAGAATGGCAAACATCAACTCTTGCTTACGCATACGTTGAGTGTTTTCAATCTCTAGGCCTGCGGCCATTTCTAGTAGGGCAGATACGTGTAGTGCTTTAAGTTCTGTGAGGTGCATGTGTATAGAATTAGGCTTAAGCCTTAAGAAAGAACAAGATTTTTGGAATTATTGACCTGAACAGGACGTTTGGTCATTGGTTGGGTGAATTCTACACCCTAAATTAAAAAAAGAGCAAATATCGTATTTTTTGTAAAGCTATTAGAAAAGGGGCTCAGTTAATGAGCCCCTGTGTGATTACTATTTAGATATGGCTATCCAAGAATGCAGTCAACTGAGACTTAGACAAAGCACCAACTTTTTGAGCTGCTACCGCACCATTTTTAAACAAAATCAATGTTGGGATACCGCGGATACCAAATTGAGCAGGAATACCTTGGTTTTCATCAACGTTCATTTTTGCAATTTGAACCTTGTCACCGTACTCCTTAGCTACTTCTTCAAGGATAGGGCCAATCATTTTGCAAGGACCGCACCACTCAGCCCAGAAGTCGAGCAATACTGGTTTGTCAGATTTCAAAACATCTTGATCAAAAGATGCATCGCTTACGTATTTAATGGCGTCGCTCATAGGAGTCCTTTAGTTAATTCTTTTAAATATTATTTAGTTTTTATGATTATTCATCACTTACAAGCAATATATTATCAATAAGCGCTTATTTGTGCATACTCTCTGATCCATGTCATATCGTCAACAACACCTTTTAGCCCCTAACCGCCTCGTAATTGAGGGTTTGGCTAATCTTATATGGAAAATCACCCTGGCTGAAGGTGCGAGTCCATTGGTGTTGCTAAGCACTTCAGGGCCAGCATATGGCTTAAGGCAAGCCCTTGAGATTGCACGTCCTAAGAGCGTCCCTAATCACTTGGTTTTTTTGCCGCGTGTATTAGGGGTGGCTCAGTGGTTGAAAGAAACCCCAGGTCTTAGAAAAGAAGGTTCAATTAAGTCAGACTTGGAGCGATGGTTTGAGGTTTATAAGACTTTGTCTGATAGAGATCAGTTAAGCGAGATGTTGTTAGGTAGTTCTGATGCCTCTAAATGGGCGTTGTCTAAAAATATTATTGAAGTATGCGATCTTTTATCTGATGCTACTTTGGGTGTTTTTGACAAAGTAGCTGAGTCAGCGTTGAGGGATTCAGTTAAGAAGGCATATCAGGGTGCCTCACAACAAATTGTGGAGTTTGAAACTCGTATTGTTTTGGCTTTTTGGGAATACTTGAGTACAGCCCAAGATCCTGTGGCTCGTCAAAGAAGGGCGATCGGGTTGCGACTGAATGAGATCAAGTCGACATCATCTAGTCAGCCACTCATTTATATTGAAACAGCTAAAGGCACGCCTGGTTTTGAAAAATCAATAGCTCAACTGTGGGATGCGTATTCTGAAAAGTCATCATTTCATCATTGCGTGATGGATCAATCATCTGTTGCTCTGTGGCCAGAATGTATTACTGATGAACTGTCATCTAAAGATGATGCGGTGCAATCAAACCGACAGCAATATTTCAAAGAGTTGGCTCAAAATAATCGACAGATATACAAAGCTGCAAGTTTTGAAGACGCTGCCTGGCAAGGAGCGGGAGCTGTTCATGAATTCTTGCAAGAGGGGCATCAACATATTGCCTTGATTGCACAAGATCGCTTGGTTGCTAGGCGAATCAGAGCTCTTTTAGCTCGATTTGGTGATGGCTTATCTGTTCACGACGAAACAGGTTGGAAACTTTCTACTACCAGGGCTGCAGCATCCGTGATGTCTTGGATAGATATTGTTCGTCAAGCAAATGGTCCGACATCTATTCAGTTGATGGATTTTTTAAAAAATCCCTACATCAACTGGTCTACTTGGGGATTTTCTGATGAGCAGGCGTCTAATTATCTGAGTCATTTGGAAAAACGTTTGATAGACGCGGATGTGCGAGCTTCTTGGGGTGGTGTTGTATTGGCACTTCAATCTCAAGGTGCAGAAGTAGATGCCATCACTAATTTGATTAAAAAGCTCAAAGAACTGAGTGCTCAATGGCAGTTACCCCAACAAGCTTGTAATGAGTGGTTAGATTTGCTGCAGGCAAACCTAAAAGAGTTGGGTATGTTGGATGCTTTAACTAAAGATGTGGCAGGTCAACAGTTACTGCAATCTTTGGAGCCCATGCAACTCTTGAAGGAATACTCATTAAAGCAGTCTGAATGGATGTCATTGTTGTCCTCAATCTTTGAGGATGCCAGTTATATCGAAAGTAACCCGCGCGCAAAAGCGAGCGTGACTATTTTGCCTTTAAGTGCCACACGCTTGAGAAGATTTGATGCTTGGGTAATGGTTGGTTGTGATGATGGTCAATTGCCATCAATTTCTGAGAGCCCGATGTTCTTATCGGGTGAGTTGAAAAAGTTCTTGGGTTGTAAGACGCAAGCCATGGAATTTGAACAGCAAGCCATGGACTTATCTCAGTTGATGATGTCTCATTCGCACTGGCGAATGGTGTGGCAGTCTAGTGGTTCGGTGGGTGAGCCCAGACAGCCCTCACCATGGTTGCAGCGCTTATATATCAATCACCCTAATTTCTTAAAGCAAAGTATTGCAGCTAGCGCTACGGCGTATATGCCAGTTCCTGTGACTCAGCCAGCGCCGTCATTGCCAAGCGATTATGTCAAGCCAGCATCCATCAGTCCTAGTGCATATCGTGCTTTGCGAGAGTGCCCTTATCGCTACTATGTGACACGCTTGCTTGGTTTGAGAGAGCAAAACACTTTGGATGTTGAGGTTGATTTGAGTCTTGTAGGCCAAACATTGCATGCGGCCTTGCGTGATTTTTATCATGGCTTAAAGACGCAAGCCATTGTTTCAGATAACCGGTATGAGAGAGCGAAGCTGCTCAAGCAACGTTTGTACGCAATCTCTAACAAACATTTCAAACCGCTTTTAGATGTTGACGGTCGTTGGTTGGCTGCTTGGATTGAATGGGAAACATTAATACCTGATTGGATTAACTGGCATATAGAGCGCGAAGAGGCTGGTTGGATTTTTCATGATGGTGAGAAGCCAGTGGGCTTTGACTTAGAAACTAATTTTGGGTCAATTAGGGTTTCTGGATTTGTGGATCGATTAGATATTCACCCTGAGCAGGGTGTTGAAGTAATTGATTACAAATACAGTAGTAAAAACTCCATCAATAAAAAGAAAAACAATATTGAAGATGACCCACAGTTAGTGATTTATGCAAAAGCAGTTAATGGGGGTGATATCGTCAACCGTCAACCAGTTACCAGTGCTTCTTGGGTGTCTATCAAGGAGGCTGATACATCAATTCAGGTTGAGGATCTATCCGAGCACATGAAAAATTTACCAGCGCAAATGATTGCCGACATAGAGGCTTTATGGGCTGGTTCGCCAGTTATTGCAAGCGCACCCGATAGCATTTGTCAGTATTGCCAAGCTCGAGGCATTTGTCGCAAAGGAATGTGGTCATGACCGATCAACTCACTCATGATTCATGTAACCCTCATTTATCAGTGGTGATTGAGGCATGTGCTGGCAGTGGTAAGACCTGGCTGTTGGTGTCTCGAATTATTCGTCTTTTATTAAGTGGCGCGAAACCACGAGAAATTCTAGCAATTACATTTACCAGAAAAGCTGCCCAAGAAATGCGTGGGCGCTTGGATGAAGTCTTGTTAAAGTTAGCCAATTGCCCCGAAACTGAGTTAATCGATGAGTTGGTTGCAAGAGGGTTGTTAGAGTCTGAAGCTAAAGCCTTGGTACCTCGAGCACGAGTTTTATTTGAAGAGGTGCTATCTGATCCATATCCTTTATGTGTTGAAACTTTCCACGGTTGGTTTAGTCATTTATTAAAGGGAGCACCTTTAAATTCTGGGGTGCCACAAGGCCTTAAATTAAGAGATGACTTTAAGCGATTGCAAGATGAGTGCTTAGAGGATTGGTGGACTAGTTTGCCAACGAGAGATAAGACGCCAGTAAGGGCTGCTTATGAGTTACTGGTTAAAGAGTTAAAAGCAAAAAATGCTAATGATTTACTTGTGGGGTCTAAAGGCTTTTTAACAGTCAAAGCGGAGTGGCTAAGTTATATCAGTGAGTGTCAAAAGAGGGGCGTTGATCCATTGCGTTCTGTGATGGATCAATCAAACTGGTTGGATGTTCAGGATCCATTGAAAGTTGCGTTAGATGACTCAAACAATTTGGGTGATTTAATGAGCCTTGCTAGCTACCTAGAAAACGGTGGCAAAAAAGATGTTGGGTACTCTAGAGCAATTAATGATGGTTTAAAAAAGCATGCTCACCAGTATGACTTGATAGAAGTTGCTGATACTTTAAAGCCTGCATTTTTAACTCGTGATTATGAGTTTTTATCTCAACTATTAGCTTCTGGTGAGCTAAAAAAATCACTCAAGAAGCTGCCCAATCCAGAACAGCTAGAATTGCAGATTAATAAAACACGTCAGTATTGGGCGAGAGTGTTATTTGATCATTATCGTTGGGTTGCCGATCATCGGGCACACGCAATTCATCAAGCTTGGGTCACTATCGGTGTGGATATGCTGTCGCATTACCAGGCTAAGAAAGAATTACTGCGAGTGCAGGACTTTTCTGATTTAGAGGCTTATACAGCTAAGTTGATGTTGAACTCTGACGTAGCCAATTATCTACAGGCTAGGCTTGATGCTAAATATAAGCATCTCTTGATCGATGAGTTTCAAGATACCAATCCACAACAATGGCAAATTTTATTATCTTGGTTAAATGCTTATGGTGAGGGCGAGGATAAGCCATCTGTGTTCTTAGTAGGTGATCCAAAGCAGTCAATTTATCGTTTTAGAAGAGCCGACGTTCGTTTATTCAATGAGGCTAAGACATATTTGGAGGATCATTTCAATGCGAAGTTTCATCGATTTAATGCCACTCGAAGAAATAGTCCTGCAGTGTTGGCAGCTGTGAATGCTGTCTTTCAGTTGCCTGATGTTCCTGAAGCCTATCCATTTGAAGAGCAAACACGCAATCCCCATGCAAAAAATGTTTATGGAGATGGTGAAGTCTTTTGTTTACCACTGATTGAAGCTCCAACAATTACACGGCATACAAATAGAAATGCGTTAATCAATCCGTACATTGACTCTACTAAAGAGTCTAAGGCAAAGCAGAGTTACGCTGAGGCGTTACAGGTTGCGCAACACATTCATAAAATTAAATCTGAGAAAAATGCTTCTTGGGGTGATTTCTTAATATTGCTGAGATCTAGAACGCATCTTTCTAACATTGAGAAGGCATTTCGTGACTGCGGCATTCCATGTGATAGCCCAAGGCAGGGTGGCTTACTTAAAACTCTTGAGGCAGAGGATATGGTTGCCTTATTGTCAGTATTAATCACACCTACTGATGATTTATCTTTGGCTCAAGTGTTGCGTTCACCTATCTATGCACTTTCTGATGAACAGTTGATGCAGTTAACGCTTGCAAAACTGTCTGAACAACATCAGTCGTATTGGCATTTAATTAGTCATGCTGAAAATCAGTATCACCATATATACAAGGATATATTGAGTTGGGTTGATTTGGCCAAACGTTTACCGGTGCATGATTTGTTGGATCATATTTACGCAGACACTCAGTTACGTTTAAGGTACGCTCAATTTGCGCCACCATTACAAAAAGATCAAGTTCTGTCTAACTTGGATGCGTTTTTAGCTTTGGCGTTAGATCTTGATGGCGGTCGTTATCCAAGTTTGCCCAGATTTATTGCTGAACTAAAAAAAATCAAACGTGGTGCTGAAGAGGAGAGTCCTGATGAAGGTGACTCAGCTGCTGAAGAAGATTCTGATGATGATTCAACCTCCTCAGATGCTCGCGTAAGAGTTCTAACCATACATGCTGCTAAAGGTTTGGAGTCACGTTTTGTGATTTTGATGAATACCAACACTAACCGCAGTGGTCGTGACAACGTTGGTGTGCTGATGAGTTGGTTGCCTGGTGATCAGGGACCTTTACACATGTCTCCAATTTTTTCTGGTAAGCCTAAAGATCCTGCTCGCCAAGAGCTAAGGGATCAAGAAGAAGCAATTGCTGAGATTGAAAATTGGAATCTTTTGTATGTTGCGCTCACAAGAGCAAAAGAGGCTGTTTACATTTCTGGCTTGGCGAACAAAGCTGATCAGCCAATTGCACCCAACAGTTGGTATGACAGACTAGATCGAGCCGGAGTTAAGCCATTAAATGAGTTTAATGATGTTGTTGTACACAAGGCTAAATCAATTAGCGATGCTATTAATAGCCATGAATTCTTCGATTTCGAGGTAACTTGGCAGGGTGAGTCTAGTTCGTTGGCTCCATTTGATGAGGAGTTAATCAGCCCCGAGCAACAGAAGGTAATTGATTTGGGGGTGGCGTTTCACGCCATCATGGAACATGTCATGCGAATGGGTATCCAGAATGCCCGGGAGTTGCCATCTAACGATGAACTCGTTTCTTGGCTAAATATTGATTCTGAGTTGGTGAATGATGCAAGGCGATGTGCGATGAATGTTTTATCTTCAGATTTTGGTAAAGACTTTTTCTTTAGTGCTGAGATAGAAAATTCATGGGAAGAGTTGGATATAGCCAGTTCTGATGGTCGCTTATTGAGGATTGACCGTTTGGTTGAATTAACAAATCAACTATTGATATTGGATTACAAACTATCTATCCCTGATATCACTCATGATTTGTATCAGAAGTATCAATTGCAAATGGCAACTTACAGGGAATGTGTATCAAAGCTACGACCTGATAAACAGGTTAAATCCTATTTATTAAGTGGTAAAGGTGAGCTTTTGGAGATGAATGGCCCTAATTAGGGAAAATCCTAAAGGAAATATGTGGGTAAAAATAGACTAAAAAATGGGGGTGGTAGGTGGACGAGCCTGACCCTCGGCACTGGTAGTAATTGGGTTTGGCTGCTTCGTTCCCGACCTGACCAGGTTACCAAGCCACCATGCGAGGAGGCCCGTCCTCTGACATTCTACTGCCTTCTACTTGTAGAATGACAAT
>JBEEOV010000014.1:0-22002 GCA_041191465.1 Pseudomonadota bacterium | reverse complement strand
AGTACCCTTGGTAACCAATGTTTTATCTCCCAAGTCTTTGCATGTCATAGGGGGTTGATTACCCAGTGTGGCAATCACATCAAACTGGGTCATAGTAAGACCCATTGATTTGATGTGTGGCGCTGAGTATTGCTCAAATGACTGATAGGTCAGCACCAGGTTTTTAAGAGTTGGCAGAAAGTTCATCTTGGCATGAATGAAAGTTATTTAGTTCGTATTAGTACCATTTTAGTACTAATACGAACTAAAGTGCAAAATCCCTGTAAAAATTATGGGTATAAAAAAGCCACCCGCAGGTGGCGATTTAATAAAAAACTAGGACAGTATTGTTAAGGCTTGATATAAGCTGCCTTATCTTTGATTTGTAAACTCGCCACCCTTGCAACGCCAGAGGGTGTGAATTCAGCATCCATAATGAATACATCTCGTTTGATATTTCTATTTTTAAGAGTAATTTCGCAAACCTCAAACGTCACCCCTCTAGACTTAAGGGCAGAAACCAATGATGCATAGTCAATGTTAGGGTTTTTCTTGTCTTTAGCTCCATCCATCAAGAAGTCAATCCCTTCCGCATGGGTCACGACATAAATTTTTGTTTGTGGCGCAATGTCTAAGTGGTTGCGAATATTTCTTAAACCTTTGGTCGCTTGGTTTTCAGCATTATCAATGTGATAGACGACAACATCCTGCGCGTTCACAGCAGAGGCTAAACCAATCAAACCCATAGCGGCTAGCGTTAACAATAATTTCTTCACTGACATCTCCTTGATTTTTAACCACTCAAACAGTGTACAGAAAAAACTACTACTCCAAAACACTAAATTTAATTCTTGAATACAATGAACCCATGGTCGCTGATTTACAAACCATTCCCCTATTCCCACTGGGACAAACATTATTCCCTGGTGGTGCAATTGACCTAAAGATATTTGAAGTTCGCTACCTAGACATGATTAAAGATTGTGTGGCGAATAAGACATCTTTTGGCATCGTCACTCTAGATCAAGGTTCTGAAGTCAGAATACCAGGACAAGAAGAAGTCATTTTTATGCCGATTGGCACCATTGCAGAAATCACTTACTTTGATGCGCCACAACCTAGCCTGTTCTTTATTAAGTGCAAAGGTGGGCAACGCTTCAAAGTTCATCACAGCCAACGTCAAAAAAATGGTTTATGGCTTGGCGATGTGGAATATTTAAAAAATGACCCCGAAACAAGCATTGAGGCAGAACATCAAAAGTTAGCTGATGATGTAGGCAAAATCATTGCCTCTTTACAGAAAAAAGGCGTTAGAGAAGATCAAATGCCTTTTGCCAGACCTTATCTATTAGACCAATGTGGTTGGGTGGCCAATCGATGGTGCGAAATTCTTCCGCTCACTGCCGCACAAAAACATCATCTATTGGGTTTAGAAAATCCACATATACGCTTAGATCTCATTAAGGAACTAATTGAAGAGATGACTGGTCAAAGCCAGTAATACTCCCAGATTTGATGGCGCTCTTGCCAAATCATAATAAAAAAACCCAGCTCTTAGAGCTGGGTTTTCACTTTTTAATAACTAAGTTATTAATTAGTCGTTCGCGTAGATATCCACGTCTTTTGTTTCACGTACAAACAACATACCGATTACAAAAGTCATCGCTGCGATTGCGATTGGGTACCATAAACCGTAGTAAATGTTACCGTTTTGAGCAACCAAAGCGAATGAGATTGTTGGTAGCAAGCCACCGAACCAACCGTTACCGATATGGTATGGCAATGACATTGATGTGTAACGAATACGTGTTGGGAACATCTCAACTAACATCGCTGCGATTGGACCATAAACCATCGTTACATAGATTACCAAGATCACTAACAATGCAAGAACAGCTGGTAGGTTAACTGCTGCAGGATCAGCTTTAGCTGGGTAACCTGCTGCGTTCAACGCTTCACGAACTGCCTTCTTGAATGCTGCATCTTTAGCTTTAGCTTCATCAGCAGGTAAACCTTTTGATGTGTAACCTTCGATCACTGTTTCACCAATCTTAATAGTAGCAACAGTACCTGCTGCAGCTGGGATTGTTGAGTAGCTAGCTGAGTTAGAAGCCATCACTTGCTTAGCGATATCGCATGAGCTTGTGAACTTAGCTGTACCAGTTGGGTTGAATTGGAAAGTACATTCAGCTTCGTCAACTGTAATAGTTGCTGGAGCTTCTTTCATTGCCTTTTCCAAAGCTGGGTTAGCAAAGTGTGTCAATGCATTGAAGATTGAAACTGGTGTATTTGGGATGTAAGTAATGATCGCCAATAACAAACCAGCCATGATGATCATCTTTCTACCAATCTTGTCTGACAATGAGCCAAACACGATGAAGAAAGGTGTACCAATCACCAATGAAGCTGCGATCAACAAGTTAGCTGTCTTAGCATCTACTTTCAACACTTGTGTCAAATAGAACAATGCGTAGAACTGACCTGTGTACCAAACAACAGCTTGACCAGCAACTAGACCAAAAAGAGCCAAGATAACGATCTTCAAGTTTTTCCATTGACCGAATGACTCTGTCAAAGGAGCTTTTGAAAGTTTGTTCTCTTCTTTCATCTTCTTGAAAGCTGGAGATTCATTCATTGACAAACGAATGTAAACAGAAACAGCCAACAACAAGATTGAAACAATGAACGGAACGCGCCAGCCCCAAACGTCAAAGTTTGGACCAGTGAATTCTCTTGTGAACAAAATCACTAACAATGAAAGGAACAAACCTAGAGTAGCTGTAGTTTGAATCCAAGCAGTGTAAGCACCACGACGGCCGTTAGGAGCGTGCTCTGCAACATAAGTTGCAGCACCACCGTACTCACCACCAAGTGCCAAACCTTGCAACATACGCAAGATAATTAGGATCACTGGAGCAGCAACGCCGATAGTTTCATAAGTAGGCAAAATACCTACGATGAAAGTTGCACCACCCATTAACAAGATTGTTACTAGGAATGTGTACTTACGACCAATCAAGTCGCCTAAACGACCAAACACCAAAGCGCCGAATGGACGCACGATGAAACCAGCTGCGAACGCTAATAAAGCGAAAATGAAAGCAGAACCAGCATCTAGGCCAGAGAAGAACTGCTTAGCGATAATAGCTGCAAGTGATCCATACAGATAAAAGTCATACCACTCAAATACCGTGCCAAGTGATGAGGCAAAAATAACTTTGCGCTCTTCAGCTGTCATCGGTGCGGCTTTAGTTGTAGACATAAAGGCTCCTATAAAAATTTATAAAAATAAAACTGCAGGGCGATTATGCTTTGGAAAATCCTACATTTTTCTTACATAGTTGTTTTACCGAGGGTAATTCCTAAGGTTTAAATCTATGTGATTAGGGTTACCCCTAACAAATCAGTATGGTTATCACTATTTGTGTGCATTGATGCGTGTAAAAAGCCTTTTTATTGATAAGGTTATTGCAAGAAGTTCAAGGTAGAATCTGCCCATCATATAAATCACACACAGTAAGGCGTTATGACAATCTTTTTAGGCATTATTGCCATTCTTTTACCAGTTGCTGCAGGGGTTTGGGTCTGGAAAAATTTTGATCGTATTTTTTTGAAAACAGCACAAATTGATAGCAATGATGACCTACCTATTTATTTAAAGAAGTTAGCGGCAGTTTTCTTGACCACCGGATTTCTATTGTTTGTTTGTTTTCAACTTGTTTTTATTTTTAGCAACAGTAACCCAGCATGATTTTCATTAAAAAAATATTACCGAACTTGCTTGTTCTTTCAAGCATTGTGATGATGTTTGTTTTCGCTCGTGCAACAGGTAACGACGATATCCAAAACATTTTTAAACTAATTGATGATTTAGCCACCAATCTAATTTTAGTGATTGTGGCTATTACAATTGGGCTGTTCATCAAACAATATCTGTATGTTCTAGTAGGTCTTGTAGCTGCAATGGCAATTGTGATCTTGGTGCCAACCATCAGCACAGCACTTAACTTAACCGGTGAGTATGTTTTAGCATGTGGCTTAGTCAGTCTTGGCTTTTCTGCTGTTTCTAACATCTACGCGAATTACAGAGAATTTAATTAATTTCATTTACAACTAGTTTTTAAAAGGGAGTAGTACACATGAGCAATCGCGCAATCGCAATTACAGTTTTAGTTTTAATCATCGCTACTGGCTATTTATTAGTTAAGGGTGACGGCGATATCGATATGGGCGGCGAAAAGCATGGCGCTGAAGCAGTTCACGTTGAAGACAAAAAGCCAGCAGAAGCTCCAGCAGCTCCTGCACCAGAAGCTAAGAAGTAATTTTTAGTTCAACTAGAGGGCCCCAGTAGATACAATTCATCTACTGGGGTTTTTCTTTTTATAAGACAAGATGACACAACAAAAAGCATTGGTTCTATTTGGACATGGCGCACGAGATGAGCGCTGGAAAGAGCCGTTCTTAAAATTACAAAGTTTGATTGCGGAAAATAAAGATCTACGTGTAGAACTCTCATTCTTAGAATTAATGAGCCCTAGCCTGCCAGACGTCATTGATCAATTAGTGGCTGATGGATTTAAAACGATTGAGGTTATTCCAGTATTCTTCGGCCAAGGCGGCCACATCAGAAAAGATTTTCCGGAAATTTTGAATGCTTGTCGTAACAAACATCCAAAAATTGAATTAAGCGCTAAGCCTGCTGTTGGCGAGGACCTCGGAGTTCTCCAAGCGATTGCTAAATACTGCACCAACCAATAAGAGTGCTGGCGCTTGGCCATCAAACCAGTCAGTAGCCTGACCTGCGGCCATTTCGCCGAGTGTTAAAGCAAGACTTCTCTCACGCTCAGTACTAATCGCTTCAATAATCCGAACTGGTAATGTTGCCGGACGTCCCTGCTCCATTAGCTGATGAGCAATTGTGACGGCCTCATCGCGCCCCATGTAAATAACAACAGTATCAGCAGTTGGCAAAGGTAATGCCGAAGAGTCTGTGGCTTTCGCCTGAGTGCTAAATGCCACGCTTCGAGCCACACCCCTTAAAGTTAAAGATTGCTTAAGGGTTGCTGCTGCCGCTAGAGCGGCCGTTATACCAGGGACCACCTCTACTTCAACACCAGCTTCTTCAAGCTCAGTAATTTCTTCATCAGCGCGACCAAAGATCATCGGGTCACCACCTTTTAGGCGCACAACTAGCTGATGTTTTTGTGCAGCATCCACTAAGCGCTTATTGATAAATTTTTGAGCAGTTGAATGCTTGCCACAACGCTTACCCACCGCAATTTTTTCTGCTTGCGGGCAGTAAGCTAACATCGCCTCCTCAACCAAGGCATCATGAAAGACTACATCCGCTTTGGCTAATAAAGCAGCGCCACGTACAGTGATTAAATCAGCTGCACCAGGGCCTGCTCCTACCAAGTAGACTTTACCTAAAGTGGATGAGGAAGATGTCATATTTAACTGAGTGGTATTTTTTTAAACTGTTAACTCACGCAACATGCCAGCTGCCACCGTGTGATTAGTTGCCTCATCAATCAAGACAAAAGCGCCTGTGCTAGCAGCTTGATCAAAACGATCTGCCACGATTGGTTTTTGCAAGACTAAATCCACACGTCCAATTTCATTCATATTCAATGCATGAATATCTGTTGCATGTGACAAAGTTTGCACATCTAATACCTGCTGAATACCTTTTACCTTAGCAAATACTGTATTTGTTGTGTGACGTAATACATATTTGCGTGACAACGATAGAGGCTCGCTATCTAACCAGCACAAATCAGCTGAAACTTGCTTAGTTAAGCTTGGTTGATCATGCCCTTCTGCAGCAATAATCATGTCACCACGAGAAACATCCACATCTTCCGCCAAACGAAGAGCAATAACTTGGCCAGCTTTAGCAATATCAACACCAGATGCATCATTACTTGCCTGATGATCATTAGATACATGGATCTCAGCCACAGTTGCCTCAGAACCACTTGGCAAAATAGTTACTTTTTGACCTTTTGAAATTGTGCCTGCTTCCACACGTCCCAAGTAACCACGGAAGTCATCAGCTGCACTGCCGTCCTGGCGTGCAACGTATTGCACAGGGAAACGCAAACCTTCTATTTTCTGAATAGGCGTTGTATCTAGAGACTCCAACCACTGCAACAAACTTGGGCCTTGATACCAAGGAGTTTTATCACTCTTATCAACCACGTTATCGCCTTGCAAGGCAGATACTGGGATTAAGTGTGGCGTTGGTAAACCTAGTGTGTTAGCCAAACCTTCAATAGATTCTTTGATGGCGTTAAATACCTTCTCATCAAAACCCAATAAATCCATTTTGTTAACGGCAACAGCCACATGGCGCAAACCTAATAAACGCACAATCGCAGAGTGACGTTTAGTTTGAGCCAATAAACCAGCAGGTTTAGCTGTTAAATCAACGCGTGTTGCATCAACTAACAAAACTGCTACATCAGCTTGTGATGCGCCAGTAACCAAGTTACGCGTGTATTGCTCATGCCCTGGAGCATCAGCCACAATGAATTTACGCTTCGAAGTTGCAAAATAGCGATAAGCCACATCAATCGTAATACCTTGCTCACGCTCAGCCTCAAGACCATCTGTTAACAATGCCAAATCTACTGCAGCATCAGATGCTGTTACACGTGCGTGTTTGGTTTTTGATAATGCCAATAGCTGGTCAGCCAATACTGCTTTGGTGTCATATAACAAGCGTCCAATTAATGTGCTCTTACCATCATCTACGCTACCAGCTGTGATGAAACGCACAACACCCTGATGAGTGTTTGTTTGCTGATCTAGGCTCATCAGAAATACCCCTCTTTTTTACGACGCTCCATAGAAGCTTCACTTGTTTGATCATCCATACGTGTTGCACCACGTTCTGTGATTTCTGAAATCGCAGTTTCCTCAATGATGTCGACAGCTGTTGCAGCCGTGCTCAAAACTGGACAGGTGCAGCTAATGTCACCCACAGTACGGAAACGCACACTGATGACTTCACTCACTTCGCCAGGAGCTTTAGGCGTTACATTAGTAACAGGTACCAATAAACCATTTTTACGAACTACTTCACGCTCGTGAGCGTAATAAATACTTGGCAACGCCAACTCTTCACGAGCAATGTATTGCCATACATCTAACTCAGTCCAGTTAGAGATGGGGAATACGCGCATGTTCTCACCTGGAGCAATTCTGGCGTTATATAAATTCCACAACTCTGGTCGTTGCGCTTTAGGATCCCACTGACCGAACTCATCGCGGAATGAGAAGATTCGCTCTTTCGCACGAGCCTTTTCTTCATCGCGACGTGCACCGCCCATCAATGCATCAAACTTGTGCTCAGCAATCGCTTCTAGCAATGTGGTTGCCTGAGCAGCGTTACGAGAATCTGTTTCTTTACGCAAACGCACCGTGCCTTTGCGAATAGAGTCTTCTACGTGACCAACAATTAACTTAGAACCTGTTTGAGCAACGATGTCATCTCTAAATTGAATAACTTCAGGATAGTTGTGACCCGTATCAATATGCAATAACGGAAAAGGTAACTGAATAGGTCTAGCACCAAATCGAAATGCTTTACGCGCCAAATGGAACATCACGATGGAATCTTTACCACCAGAGAACAACATGGCAGGATTAGCAGCTTGCGCGGCTACTTCACGAATGATGTAAATGGATTCAGCTTCGAGCCAGTCCAAATGCTCGTTCTGTAATTTTTGAGATTTTTCTAATTGTGTTTGACTCATGATCTTATTTAACGTGTAACCCACACTCTTTACTATCTTGCTGTAACCACCACCAACGTCCCGCACGAATATCTTCACCAGCCTTTACAGCTCTAGTGCAAGGTTCGCAACCAATACTTGGATATCCTTGGAAATGCAATGGATGAATCGGTACTTGCTTAGTTTGTAGATAAGCCCAAACCTCAGACTCTGTCCAATCAAACAAAGGGTTGTACTTCGCAATGTTTCTAGCGTCATCTAATTCGCGCAAAGGCAAATCTGAACGCGTAACTGCTTGCTCTCTTCTTTGACCTGTCAACCAAGCATCAGCACCCAGCAAAGCTTTGTTCAAAGGTTTTATTTTACGCGCTCCGCAACAGGCCTTCTTAGCTTCCTCGGTATCATAAAAACCATTTAAGCCATATTGAGCTATGAAAGCCTCAACATCACTAGCTTCTGGTGCAACACTAGCCACAGAAACCCCATAGTGTTTTTGCACTTGGCTTGTCATATCAATTGTTTCTTGATGCAAACGCCCTGTTGCTAGAGTGAATAAAGAAATCTTCGCACCTGACTTCACAATCGCATCAGTAACGACCATATCTTCTGCCGCCAAGCTAGTAGCAAATCGGACGTCTTGATGTTCTGCGGCAATTTCGCTTAAACGATCAAATAAAACTTGAGCCTTAGCCTCAATCACTTCCGAGGTGATCTCATGCTTAGGAATCGACCAAAGTTGTGGTCGGTTCAAGCCACCAGTATTAGTCATGCTAGATGTATCACTCATGCTTAAGCTGCGCCCTTTTGTGAACGATCAGCACGCCAATCATCTTGAAATTGATAAGCCACTGAACCAAACTGGGATAGAGCTGTTTCCACTGATTGATCATTACGCAATGAAAAAGAATCAAAACCAACTCTAGACATTGGCAATAACTGATCAATCAACACATCACCAATGGCACGCAGTTCGCCCTTCCAGCCAAAACGCTCACGTAACAATGCTGCAGTACTGTAACCGCGACCATCTCTAAAAACTGGGAAATCAATGGCCAAAATAGGCCAAAGCTTCAAACCTGCCAAAATCACTTCACGATGGGCCTGAACATCATCTTCAGGTGCAAACCAAACCCCAATCTCACCTTTTAAGGCGCGTTGCTGAAATTGCTCCTTAGCACCGCGACTAGTCCACCAAGACAAAGGCACAATCACTTTACCTGGCGGTAATGCCGCAGACTCTTCGCCTTCTGTTGAGCGGAATATTTGCCAATCATTGGCTGCCAATTGAGCTTGACCATTTTTTGGATAACGAATTAACTTAGGCACGCTTCACCTCCGCATACACATGCTCTTTAAATGGCGCGATACCAATCCGATGAACAGTGTCTACAAATTTTTCATTAGGTTCACGTTTTTCAACATAAACATCAATCACTTTAGAAATCACATCCGGCATATCTTCTGCAAAAAATGACGGGCCAATTACCTTACCGATAGCGGCATTCAAACCTTGTTCACCACCCAGAGTCACTTGATACCACTCTTGACCATCTTTATCGACGCCCAAAATACCAATATTGCCCACATGATGATGACCACATGAATTCATGCAACCAGAGATGTTCAAACTAATATCGCCAAGATCATGCAAATAATCTAAATCATCGAAACGCTTTTGAATGTCATTAGCAATCGGAATAGATTTGGCATTTGCTAATGAGCAGAAGTCGCCTCCTGGGCAAGCAATGATGTCTGTTAAATAACCAATGTTTGGCAACACCAAACCTTGCTGTTTCGCCTCAAGCCATAGAGCATATAGTTTTGATTGCTCCACATCAGCTAACACTAGATTTTGTTCATGTGTAGCGCGAATCTCACCAAAACTATATTTATCTGCCAAATCTGCAATCGCTAACATTTGTGCGGTTGTCACATCGCCAGGAGCCACTGTACCGTGAGGCTTTAATGACAACACAACGCTGGCATAACCCGGAACTTGGTGATCCTTCACATTACGGTCCAACCAACGTGCGAAGGATTGCTGATTCTCCGCCTCAGCAAGTGCCAAGATCTGTTCTTGATCTAGCTTAGTTAATGATTGATACGCAGGTCTTGTGAAATATTGCGCAACACGCTGCCACTCAGCATCAGTAAACGTGCTCTTACCATCCACCCAGTGCTCGTACTCTTGTTCAACTTGACGCGCGAATTCTTCTGGCCCCAATGCTTTGACCAAAATCTTGATACGCGCCTTGTACATGTTGTCACGACGGCCAAAGCGGTTATATACACGCAATACAGCTGATAAATAGTTAGGTAGCTGCTGCCAAGGTAAATCACGCTTGATGATGACACCTAAAATAGGTGTACGGCCCATACCGCCGCCCACCAAAATATCAGCGACTAAATCACCTTGAGCATTTTTCTTAAGATAGAGGCCCAGGTCATGAGCTGCCACAATAGCTCTGTCTTCTTTAGAAGCACTCACGGCAATCTTAAATTTACGCGGCAAGTATGCAAACTCAGGATGCAAGGTAGACCACTGACGCAGTAACTCACAAACCGGTCTAGGATCAACAATCTCGTCCCCCGCTACGCCCGCGAATGGATCACTGGTGATATTACGAATGCAGTTGCCAGACGTTTGAATAGCATGCATTTCGACTTTAGCAAGTTCTGCCAAAATTTCTGGAGTGTTCTCAAGCGTTAACCAGTTGAACTGAATGTTTTGACGTGTTGTGAAGTGACCATAGCCACGATCGTATTTTTCCGCAATCTTGCCTAATGTGCGCAATTGTGCAGAATTAAATAAACCGTATGGAATAGCCACACGCAACATGTACGCGTGACGTTGCAAATACAAACCATTTTGCAAACGTAACGGACGAAACTCTTCTTCGCTTAATTGATCATCTAAGCGACGTTTCACCTGATCTTTGAACTGATTAACTCGATCATCAATTAAACGTTGATCGATAGCATCGTATTGGTACATATGTAACCTTTAAAACCTATTAATTAGCTTTCTACGAAAGCTCTTTCGAAAACGTAATCCCCTAAGACACCCAAACTTGGTGATACTTTGAAGCCCTTGGCATTCAACATTTCTGAAGTTTCTTTGAGCATTGATGGGCTACCACAAATCATGGCTCTATCCACAGCAGGATCCAATGGTGGCAAACCGATGTCTTTAAATAACTGGCCAGTTTCAATCGCAGTCGTTAAACGACCTGTATGCTTGAACGCCTCACGTGTCACAGTTGGGTAGTAAATCAATTGATTGCGCACCATCTCACCCAAAAACTCATCGTTAGGTAATACGTTACGAATGTAATCTTCGTAAGCCAATTCGCTCACCAAGCGCACGCCATGAATCAACACCACTTTTTCAAATTTTTCATAAGTCTCTGGATCACGAATGATGCTCATGAATGGCGCCAAACCTGTACCGGTACTAAATAAGTAGAGATGTTTACCTGGGTTCAAGTCATCAATCACTAAAGTACCCACAGACTTTTCACTCACCAAAATAGAATCCCCTACTTTGATGTTTTGTAGGCGTGATGTGAGCGGGCCGTTTTCTACTTTGATACTTAAGAACTCTAAGTGTTCTTCATAGTTAGGGCTTGCCACACTATACGCACGAGACAACGGTTTACCGTTAACCTCTAGACCAATCATCAAGAAATGGCCGTTACGAAAGCGCAAGCCTTTGTTTCTAGTCGTTGTAAAACTGAATAATGTGTCATTCCAATGATGAACACTTAATACTTCTTCTTTATTAAACGTTGCCATTTCTGATAAATCTCTAGATGTTGATAATTAAAATTTAAAACCCAGTTCTTAGAACAAAGCTTTGTACAAGTTAAAGCCACTCAAAGAACTGATCAACAATCCCACAGCAACTAATAAATAACGAGTCGATAGTTTACTGGTTAAGAAGGCTGCAAATGGTGCTGCGAACAAACCACCTACAATCAAACCAGCCACAAAAATCCAATGATCGATGCCACCAAGCAGCAAAAAGCTTGTTCCTGTTGCTAGCGCCACAAAGAATTCAGCTGTATTAACCGTACCAATTGTTTTGCGTGGATTGTTGCCTTGACCAATTAACGATGAGGTAACTACTGGACCCCAACCGCCGCCGCCAACAGCATCCAAGAAGCCGCCGCCAACCGCCAATTTACGCACGTGTTGTAACTCATGCGATTGTTTCTCTTGACGATGAATGAAAGCTTTTCTCAAAATCACAATGCCCATGATCAGTAGGTATGCAGTGACATATGGCTTAATCAATTTGCCATCAATCGAGGTCAAAAATACCACCCCCACAACACCACCGATCACACCCGGAATCACAATCTTCTTAAACAACTCTTTATCAACGTTACCAAACTTAATATGAGAAACACCTGAAAAAGCAGTTGTAAAAATTTCTGCCACATGAACTGCGCCAGAGGCTGCTGCTGGTGATGCGCCAATACCGATTAAGAAAGTATTGGAACTAATACCATAGGCCATACCTAATGCACCATCAATGACTTGCGCAATCAAACCAACCACAACCGCCTGCCAAAAGAATGGTGAACTAACAAATTGATCTACTAAAACTGAAAAATCATGTCTGATTTGCGGTTGAGCTTGACTGAACCAAAAACCTAAAAATGAAATTAATACCAAAAAACTAACTGTCACCACTCTCTTATCTAATAGAAGTGTTGATTTTTGAACTTCCACTGGAGGAATACCAATCTCTAGATGCTCTAGATTTTCAGGGGTATCGGCAAACTCGGTGTGTCTATTGGTACGCATGTGTGACTTTCAATGAATTTCCATGTCCATCAAGGACTTAACACCCGAAACTATAAAGATTGATTGATATATCTGGAAATAATATTTAATTAATTCTATATTACCTAAAGTAATATATAGACCGCCTCTAGGTAAATAAAGATAGAATCTGTCAAATCCTTGATAAAAAATACTAAGCCCATGATTCCAAAACGATATTCAGCAGCTCTGGCGGGCGCACTTGGCAACACTCTTGAGTGGTTTGACTTTGCTGTTTATGGTTATTTCGCCACATCATTAGGCAAGGTTTTCTTTCCATCTGACGACCCTGGATTTCAGACGGTCGCTTCTTTTGGCATTTTTGCCATTGGCTATTTAGCCAGACCAATCGGCAGCTTGGTATTGGGTCCCATTGGCGACCTACTCGGTCGCAAAAAGATGATGACAACTAGCATCATCATTATGGGCTTAGCTAGTTTTCTGGTGGCACTTCTACCTACCTACGCACAGGTCGGCGCTATTGCAGCCTATGCATTGATGCTACTGCGGATGACGCAGGGGTTTTCAGTCGGCGGCGAATACACTGGCAGCATGGTGTACGCCACCGAGGCCTCCCCAACTGGAAAAGAAGGCTTGATGTCAGGCATCGCCCATGCTGGCGCGTTATTAGGATTTTTTTTGGGATCCTTGGTCGCAGCACTCACAGCGTACTTCTTTGGAGAAGAGAATGTGAATGATTGGGCATGGCGCATGCCATTCTTATTAGGCGCATTTGTCGCTATTGCTGGCTGGCGATTACGCACCCATATGCCAGAAACTTTTGAAAATGCGATCGAACACAAAATTAGCTCAGCAGAGCTATCTGCTCTGATTGTGTCAAGACTTAATGATGTGATTAAAAACTGGCGCACATTAGGAAGAATTGCCGCCATCATTTCATTTTCAAATGTTTTGTTCTATGTTGAATTTGTATATTTTGTCGATTATGTCGCCAAACATGATGGCTCGATGCAATCGGCCAACACTGTAGCAACAGTTGTTCAATTGATTGGCATCCCTCTCGTTGTATTAGGGGGTTGGCTAGCAGATAAGATTGGGCGCGTAAAGATTACTCAGTACGCCACCTGGCTAGGCGCGATTCTGACTATACCTTGTGTACTCGCATCCCAACTCGGCGGCTTAACAGGTCTAGCCATTGGACAGCTATTGATAGCAGTACCGGTGATGTTACTTTTCGGTGCGCAAGGAGTGTTAATTAGCAAAATGGTTCAACCTGAACAGCGTTGCTCTGTATTTGCAATCGGTTATAGCTTGGCGGTAGCAATCTTTGCAGGCACCTCACCAATGGTGACATCATGGTTGCTGGAGGTAAATCAGTTAGCTTGGGGGCCAGCTGCGTACTGTTTCATCTATGCGATTCCAGCTATTTATGCATTGCGCACGATGAAAGACGATTAAATGACCAAAGTTTTTAATGCCACAGAATTAAAAACTTTAGCTTTAGAGCAACAGTCATCTCAATGCTCCAATTGCGCATCTCACAATTTCTCTTGCTGGGAAACGATTCTGAGCACCTTTGATCGCACTGCCATCAAGATGGTTGGCACATTGCAAGTGCCTGATGCCCCAGAGAATTGGGATGAATACCACCCCAATGGTACGGATCAATGGTCGCCAAACGCCCCGATTGCAATCAAATATCATCCCTATAACAGTAGCGACATATATCAATGCACTGCATGCCAAACTGTATATCTACGTTATACCGAGTATGGCGGTTACTACGTTGACGAGCGTATTCGAGTGGTAAAGCCAGAACTCGTAACTGCAAGTAACGATTAAGTTGCTGTAACGCTTGGCAAACCGATCTGATGCCTTAGTCGGTCACAGAGTGGATTTAATGAGCCATCTTCGTTAAATATGTTGAATTCTCTACAAGGACTTGGACGACTTTCGTAGATAGAGCAACGATAACCACTCTGGGGATCATGACGCAAGGCGACGCATGGTTGTTTGCCAACCTCGGTGCCTTTCATGCAAACCAGATGAGGAGTTAATTGAGTCACCATGCCCTGAGGTACAGTGCCTATGCGCCCTTGATTGTCTTCATGGATAACTTCCCCCTGATAAAACGATACCCGCAAACTTCGACAGCACTGGCCACATTCAAAACAAGGGTTATTGTCTGAATTACTCATGTTATTACTAGGCTTATACAAGAAGCTAAAAATTACATTAAGATAATTTTTATCATGTTGGGGAAAATACGCAAGAAACTTATTCCAGATTATTTTTCTGATCACTCAGCGTCAGTTACCTTGATATGCCCTATATGTGAAAGAACCATTCCGAACTCGCAAAAAGATGCCCATCACTTGGTGCCAAAATCCAAGGGAGGCAAAACAACCCAGTATCTGCATCGTATTTGCCACAGGCAAATACATGCCTTGTACTCGGAAACCAAGCTGGCAAAAGAATTAAATACGGCGGACGCCATCAAAGATCAGCCTGAGATGCAAAAGTTCATCGAATGGGTGAAATCCAAACCCGATGACTTTTACGAGAGAACTTCAAAGAGCAAAAAGCTCAAGAACGAAAAGAGTATTTAATAAATCTTCGACTAGCTTATACACGTGGTCAGCTAAAACTAATTTCCTATTTCTAAAAGATTCAACGCCCTTTACCGTCCAAAGACATCTCTCCGATTAAACACAAATGAGAATTGTTATCATTTGTGTTAAGATGGAAACATGGATTGCGAATAAGTCAAAAAAAGCAGTCAAAGTTTTTATTTTTTATTAACGAGAGATCTATGAAACAAAAAAAATTAGCCTTAGCTATCATCAGCGCCCTATCCGTCATGGCGCAAGCAAATGCACAAAGCACGTCTAACAACAAAGAGATTGAACTACCCCGCATTGACGTGGTCGGCAACTCACTCGAAGACATCAAAAAAACACCAGGGGCGGTCTCGATAGTGACCAAAGAAGAAATACAGTTAAAACAACCTATCTCAACTGAAGCGGTTCTAAAAACAGTGCCTGGTATAACCATCAAACCCGAAGAAGAGAGTTCTATTGTCTCCAACATAGGCATGCGTGGTTTAAGTTCTGGTGATGGTAATAAGTACGTTGTTATTTTGGAAGATGGTGTACCAATTGCACCAGGTGCATTCACAGGCAACCAACGTTACTACAACCCAAGAGTGCAAAGAATGGAGAGCATTGAGGTACTCAAAGGCTCATCAGCTCTGAAGTATGGCCCCAATAACGTAGCCGGCGTCATCAACTTCAAAACCAAGCAACCAGAAGATGGTTTTGCGATAACAACGAGAGTAGGCTCTTTTGGTTACAAAGAAGGCCTGATTGAAGCTGGCGGCAAAACAGCCGATGGCAACATGATTGGTGGAATCAATATCGTCACCATAGATAGTGATGGCTTTCAACATAAAGGCTACAAGACAGAAGATGTGATGCTAAAAGCTGGTATGGCTCTTGGAGACAAACAATGGCTAGGGGTTAAGTTAACGCATTACGACAATGAAGCGAATATTTCATACAGAGGCCTATCTCTTGCCCAGTTCCAAAATAGAGTAAAAGACAATCCCGCCCCCAATGATTACTTTTATACACAAAGAAACTCCATTGACTTTAATCACGAATGGAATATCGATCCAGATATCAAACTGAGCAGTTTGATGTACTACACAAAAATGAATCGTGACTACCATCGCTATGGCGTCACTTCTAACTTGGCACTTAACTCAAGTACAGGTTGGGTTTTTAACGATACCTTAGGAAAAAATGATCGAGACTTCGAACGAAGAGGCTTTGAATCTCGTCTAAAAATTAACCACAACAACTTTGGCATCAAAAATGAGCTTGAGGTAGGCGTCCGACTTGCAGATGAGAAATTTACTCAAGATGGCAGCACCATTGGTTACCAAGGAAACAACTACGCCTTATTTGCTGAAAACAAGTTTTATATTAATGACAAATTTACTTTAATTCCTGGGGTTCGAGTTGAAAACTACGAACTTAAAAGAACCGGCACAAAAACGGGCGTCACCAAAGACACTGTGCTTGTACCTGGCTTAGGTAGCATTTATCAAATTAGTCCGAATACACAACTTTACGGCAGCGTTTACAAAGGATTTGCTGCTCCATCAAATATTTCAGATTTGTCTTTAGACGACAATACTCTGGCTGATCTGCCGGCTCAAGTATCGACCAATTATGAAATTGGTGTACGAGGTACAGAGTCAGGCCTTCG
Source organism: Pseudomonadota bacterium (assembly GCA_041191465.1). GTDB lineage: Bacteria > Pseudomonadota > Gammaproteobacteria > Burkholderiales > Burkholderiaceae > Polynucleobacter. Next base: position 5,221 of record JBEEOV010000014.1, on the reverse strand, counting down.
CTATGAATTAACTGCTTTCTTGATTGACTTTAAAAACCAAAATGTGACGAGCAATAGTCAAAATGGCACACCTACTACAGCAGGCAGCACGATACATCAAGGCTTTGAAATGGCTGCAGGTTATGCTTTTAAGAATGGTTTTAGCTTAGATGGTGCTTTGACTTATATTCCAGTAGCAAAATTTAGAGGAACGCGAGGCACCTCTGCGATTGATGGCAACCGAATTACATATACCCCTGAATTTGCTGGGAACATCACTCTAGGTTACAAATATGAGAAATTAAAAGCGTCTTTGGTTGCGTCATACATAGGCTCACAATTCACAGACGTTGCAAACACAACAGCCATTGCCGCTGGCACAAGTTCGAGTGGGTTTTGGACAGGTAAATTAGAGTCATACACCCTACTAGACCTACATACCAGTTACAGTGTTGATAAACAGTTATCAATTTATGGCACCATCAATAACATCACAGATAAAAACTATATCGCCAGCTTAAGACAAGGTATTTATGCTGGCCCATCAAGAAGTGTGATGGTTGGCGCTAGATACAAGTTTTAATTTTTAAAAATCATTAATTAGTATCAGTAGCAAGAAAATAAGCCAGTAATCACTGGCTTATTTTTTATGTTAAATCAATGCTTACCAAAATCTCATCACACCAAATCCAAAATGTGTTCTGAACTGCTCATTACGTTTTTCTTGATCACGCAAAGATTTGACTAAGAATCTGACAATTTCATCTTGCTTACTCGCGCAATCTAGTTTTTTAGTGGCAATTCGCTCTTTAGCGGTCTGAATAATTTCTTCAGGGAGTGCAAAGGTGAACTTATCCATCTCTGCCGATGAAGCCAGACACAAGTCAAAATCATTCATGGCGTCGACTCTTTTGGCTATTTTCTCAGGAGTCAAACTTGCACATGCAACTATTGTTGCTGCAAAACTCACAACAACCAAGAATTTAAATGATTGACTTAATCTCATGTTCATCACTTTATTACCTTGTTAACAAGACATCAATTCAAATAATCTGATATTCGGCTAAACTCAAATGACACGTATAAAAATAATACCTAATAAACAAAAAAATATGACTAACAAACAACATAAACTTTTCGAATCAACTCGTATTGGCGTGATTGATATTGCCAATCGTGTGGTAATGGCACCACTCACTCGCTGCAGAGCAGATGCTGCAAGCGGTGATGTTCCAGGCAGTGACATGAACATTGAGTACTATCGCCAACGTAGCAATGCTGGACTGATTATTAGTGAAGGCACTCAAGTCTCACCTATTGGCAAAGGCTATCATGCTACTCCAGGCATTTACTCCGATGCCCAAGTAGATGGGTGGAAACCTATCACTAAGGCAGTACATGAAGCAGGATCAAAAATCGTAGCCCAAATTTGGCATGTTGGAAGAATCACGCACCCGAACCTGATTGGTGGTGCAGAACCTGTTGCACCATCCGCTATTCAGCCTAAAGACGTGACTGCTCATACACCTAAAGGTAAGGAGTATTTACCAGTACCCCATGAATTAACGATTGATGAAATCAAAAAAATCGTCAATGAATTCAGACAAGGTGCGGCTAATGCGATACGCGCAGGATTTGATGGTGTTGAGATTCATGGCGCAAATGGTTATTTAATCGACCAGTTCATCAGAGATGGCGCCAACCAACGTAGCGATGCTTATGGTGGCTCGATTGAGAATCGATGCAAATTCGCCCTAGAAGTTGTAGATGCTGTAGCAAAAGAAATCGGCGCTGGTCGAGTGGGTATTCGTTTATCACCCGTTACACCACGAAATGACTTATCGGACAGCAACCCACAAGCTGTATTTGGTTATTTAATTCAAGAACTCAGTCAGCGCGGGATAGCATTTATTCACATGATCGAGGGTTCAACTGGTGGACCTCGCGATGTGCCAGGTTTTGACTATGCTTGGGGAAGATCTAATTTTAAAGGCGCTTATATTGCCAACAATGGCTACGATCGAGCCATGGCTATTGATGCGGTCGAATCTGGCAAAGCCGATGCAGTGGCATTTGGACGGTTATACATTGCCAACCCTGACTTAGTAGAACGCTTAAAACAAGACGCGCCACTTAATACACCTAACCCTGACACTTTTTATGCGTCTGGTCCAGAGGGCTATACAGATTACCCCAGCATGTGATTTAGGTTATTTTTTACCAAATTTACCCAAAAATGCAGGTGGCACATGTGCCACCTTTTTTGTTTCTTTATTAACAAATACGATGCCTTGTTTACCTCTCGCTAGCTCACGGGGATTTTCAAGGCAATCAATTCTGTAAAACAGATCAAACCCGTATTTATTAAAGTCTTGTGGCTGCATCTGAATTCGAATGGTTTCCCCATGGAAACCTTCAGATTTGTACTGAATGAAGTGGTCAGCAACCACAATTCCCAAACCCTCGATATCTAGCTCGCTGTACCCCATCGATTTTAAAAATCGTACGCGTGCCTCCGAGACCAAGGTGATGAGCTGGGCATTATCAAGGTGACCCCCATAGTTAATATGACCAATATAAAGTTGCAAATCTGTTGCAAATACAAAAGACTCGGGAAGGTCTAGTTTGATACGAGGCATGATCTGATCTTAGTATGTTTTATTCAGCGAAAACTTCTTTAGCTGTTCTAAATGCATCTACACAAGCAGGTGCGCCACAATAGGCTGCCGCATGTAAGAACAACTCCCTAATCTCTTCCTTGGTAACACCATTATTTAAAGCGCCACGTAAATGAATCTTTAACTCATGAGGACGATTAATCGCCACCAAAATAGATAAAGTAATTATGCTGCGTTGCTTCTTAGTTAAACCCGGGCGATCCCAAACGGCTCCCCATGCGTGCTCGGTAACGTACTCTTGCAAAGGCATACTAAATTCATCAGCATTAGCCAAAGAATTATTGACATACTCTTCACCTAATACTTCTTTACGTATAGCCAAACCTTTTGCAAAACCTTCTTTGGTATTCATATGTGCCTTTTCAGTAAATTACTTAATTAATGAATGATAAACAACAAGACAGATGTTTTGTTTCATAGTAACCTTTTGCGATGAACTCAATTATTAAGGTAATCGCTTTTGACGTGTTTGGTACCACTGTAGATTGGCATGGCTCAATCATGCAAGAAATCGAGCAAATGGACTTAAACGTCGATGCAGATCAATTTGCTAATGCTTGGCGCTCCGGTTACGAGCCAGCCATGGCTGAAGTTCGCAAAGGCGCCAAAACGTGGACAAAGATTGATGTTCTACATCGAATGATTCTTGATAGAATTTTGGGCGAATTCAACATCACTCATTTAAGTGAATTACAAAAACAACATCTCAATTTAATTTGGCATCGCCTAAACCCTTGGGCAGATACAGTTGAAGGCCTACAGTTACTTAAGAGACGATACAAAATTGTGACCTTATCGAATGGCAATTTAGGTTTACTAGCGAATATGGCTAAGTTTGCTGAATTACCTTGGGATTTAATTTTGTCAGCCGAGGTATTCCGGCACTACAAACCCGATCCAGAAACGTATTTGGGCGTAGCGGATATTTTTGATGTTCAACCACAAGAGGTCATGCTAGTCGCCACACATACCAATGATTTAGATGCAGCAAAACTATATGGACTAAAAACAGCCTATGTTCATAGGCCACTAGAGTTTGGTGCTAATCAGATTAAGCCAATGCCAGATGTCTCTGGCTTTGATATGAGTGCTAGCGATTTCATCGATTTGGCCAAGAGATTAGTTTGAGAACAAACCTTTGATTTCTTTGAATAACTTGTTCCCAGTATTTTTAATGGCTGACTCAGCATCCTTCAATTGAACGCCAGCCTGCTCTAAAGCCGCGGGCGCGGATTCTGTGACAACTTTTTTAGTTGAGCCAAATAAGCTATTCATGACCTGCCCTGCCACCTCTGATGGATCAGAACCATCATCCGCATTACCAACCTTGGTCATATGTATATTGGGTAAAGGTAATTTGATCGATGAGTCAAATAAGCGACTGTCTCTTAGCAATAATGAAATATCACTAAGATAAACATCCTTAATTAATATTTTTACTTTTGATTTCTCTGATGTCTTACTCGACTCAACACCAACGCTTTGGGCAACCTCTTTGGCGTAATTGATGGCATTGTTTTGCAGAATTCCTAGATTGTCACCTTTGGCGCTGTATTCATAAGTCACTGTAGGAGCTGCAATGCTCACTTTTTGCACAATAATTTTTGAAGTATTCAAATGTTTTTCATCTAGGTCAATGACCACCTCACCAGCATAAAAAGCATTCTTCTCTTTAAAACCATCAGGGTTAGCCACACTCAGCTTTTTAAGAGTCACTTGTGCTTTTTTAAGGTCCACACTCACCGAACCCAAAGAAACTTGAGCTTTAACAGCTTCTGAACCATATTTTTCAATGGCACTTTTCACCAAGCTGTCCATCTCATAGATGCCATAAAGGGTGAAACCAACCAGCAGCAAGACCAAGAAGCCTATCGCTATAAAGAATTTTTTTAGTAACTTCATGGTGTGATTATCTATGATTTGGTAAATTAGGATGACGCATTAGAATACAGCTATATCTCAATAATCAAGTATTCCCAAGGATTAATACATTGAAAAAAATTGTCACTGCAGCAATCATTCTGAACGAGTCAAGGGTATTGATCGGCAGAAGAAAACCTAATCAAGCACTAGGTGGTTACTGGGAGTTTCCTGGTGGCAAAGTCGAAAATGGCGAATCCTTGGTGGACTGCCTCAGAAGAGAGCTTAAAGAAGAGTTGGGCGTGAATGCCAAAGTTAGCGAAGATATCTTTGCAATGGTTGACCACAGCTATGATGGTGGTGAAATACAACTCATTGCTATGCTTGCAGACATTGGCGACCAACAACCCGTTGGCACAGTCCACGACTTTTTAGCATGGGCTCCTATTGAGGAACTATCAAGCTATAAATTAGCGCCAGCTGATGTACCAATTGCCGAGAAAATTATTCAGAAATTCGGTCAATAGTTACCTGGGGATACAGTCATCTTCAGGCAACTATGAATTAAATAAAAGAGGTAGTAAGTAAAAAGTCACCCGAGGGTGACTTTTTTGTTTACTTATAAACGATATCGGCTCGGCGATTTTCTTTCCAAGCTGCTTCGTTGCTACCAGCGACTTTTGGTTTTTCCTTACCAAAGCTCA
>JBEEOV010000013.1:0-22988 GCA_041191465.1 Pseudomonadota bacterium | reverse complement strand
CTTGTAATGAACGAATGGCATAGCGAAAGTAAAGAAGAAATTAACAAGAAAATCATCACTATGATTGTGATGTTGGCAGGCGCTACTTGCTTGGCGATTTTGTTCGCATTAGCTGCCGCACATATTGGTTACGTTCTGTAATTAGTAAAAAAGTTTCAACAAAAAAGCTGCCTAGGCAGCTTTTTTTATTACTCATTCAAAACAAATGGCTTCACTGCCAATTAACATTTAATCAAGATTTAATTTGCATTAGCAGTTCTGGCAAAAAGAATTCACTGATCAGAATTGGGTGACCTCTTAGTTGATAGAGGCTTCTTCTGCCCCAGCCCAAGCCAGGCACTTCTGTGATTTGGCGCAACAAAATCGGTGCTTTACCTTTTTTAAATAACACCTCACCTAGGGGTTTGCTACCTAACTGCAATACATCCCGATTAATCCCTGTGGAGCTACTGGTTGGTAAAACACTGCGAGCGAAAACAACTGGCACGTTATTCACGCATAAATACACTTCACGAATTCGACAATGATTGAGCGGCTTGTTAAATAACAAGGCTTCGTCTTTGAGAAGATTTTGATTGTGGTCGGTTAGGACTTCAACGCTGACTGATGATTTTGTTTTATTTGAAATCAGTTGGGTGAGCGATCCCGCATCACTTAACCAGTCTTGCCAGATCTGTGGCACTGCATGCAGTGCCACGTGATCAAGATTCACCCAAGACTGGCGAAGTTTTTTCATTTATGCAAATGAGCGCTTATGACCTGATGATTTGCCACCGCCAAATTTAGGACCTGAAGAAGGCTTACCAGAACCGGCAAACTTTGGACCACTTGGTTTAGCAAAGTGATTTTGTTTGAAAGTTTTGCCTTCACCTTGGCGGTTTGATGCATTGCTTGCACCTTTGCCACCAAATGATCGACCAGGGCGACCTGAACCAGGGCGGTGTGATGGTTTGCGTGATTTTTCTTGTGGCTCAAGACCAGGAATCACTTCAGCTTGTAATGGCTGTTGTGTGTATTGTTCAATAGCACGAATCTTAGAGCGATCACGGTGCTCAGCCAAAGTGATGGCTACGCCACTACGACCTGCGCGACCTGTACGACCGATGCGGTGAACATAGTCTTCAGCTTTCATTGGTAAGCCAAAGTTAATCACGTGAGTAATTGTTGGTACGTCAATACCACGGGCAGCTACATCTGTTGCCACCAAAATACGAGTTTGACCTTTACGCAAAGATTGCAAGCGACGGTTACGTACTGCTTGTGGCATAGCGCCATGCAGAGCTGTTGCTTCGTGGCCATCCGCGCGCAATGAGTCAGCAATTGTTTCGCTGTCTACTTGAGTGCTGGCAAATACAACGGCTTGTTCTAGTGTTGGATCTGATAACCAGTGGCTTAATAACTTGTGCTTGTGTGCAACGCTATCAGCCCAGTGCAATGTTTGAGCAATATTTTCATGTTTATCTTGAGCGCTTGCTAATTCAATGCGACCAGGATTGTTCATTAGGCTTGTAGCCAATTGCATGATGCGTGGAGCAAATGTTGCTGAGAACATCAACGTTTGATTACGTTGTGAGCTCAACTCATGAATTGCTTCGATATCGTCTTGGAAACCAAGATCTAACATACGGTCTGCTTCGTCAACGATCAAGCATTTCACTTTGTCTAAGCGAATCGCACGGCTATTGCTTAAGTCAAGTAAACGACCAGGTGTGGCAACCACTAGGTTGGCACCTTTGATTTGAGAAATTTGTTTGCCGTAAGGCATGCCACCCATGATGGTTGCGATGCGAATACCGCGAGAAAATTTAACTAAATTGATAGCGTCTGCACTTACTTGTTGCGCAAGTTCACGTGTTGGGCATAACACCAACACTTGTGGCTCTGCGCGACCTGGTACAGGTTTGCCATTTGGGTTGGCAGCCATCAATTGATTTAATAAAGGCAATAAGAAGGCAGCTGTTTTACCGCTACCTGTTTGGCTGCTAACCATCCAATCGCCACCGGATAGGGCAGCAGGAATTACTTTTTCTTGTACTGGAGTGGCGTGTGTATAGCCAAGCGCTTCAGTTGCTTGAAGTAGGGGTTGGGCTAGGCCCAGTTCTTTAAAACTAATAGTCATAGTCATGCACATCCCTTGGGAGGGATGTCCTTTCTGTGGTTTGGTCAATTAAGGCATCGACCAACAGACAAACAAAAAGGCATGCAGTTCTTAACTTCAGAACAATGGCTGGGGGCGATGTTTCATACTACAAGACGGATTATGCCATACTTTCATATTATTTGCTGCACCGCATAAATAAGCCGTCAGGGAACTGAGGGTTTGCTTTGCTAAGATTTGCCCCAATTCAAACGTATTGCATGGAGAGAAAATGAGCTTAAACAACGTTCAACCTGGTTCTAAGATCCCTGATCAGTTCAATGTGATCATTGAAATTCCTATGAATTCAGATCCTGTTAAGTATGAAGTTGACAAGGAATCTGGCGCTGTATTCGTGGATCGTTTTATGGGTACAGCAATGCACTACCCATGTAACTACGGTTACATCCCTCAAACATTGTCAGAAGATGGAGATCCTGCTGACGTATTAGTTTTGACACCGTTCCCAATTCCGCCAGGCGTTGTAATTACATGCCGCGCTTTGGGTGTTTTGCACATGGACGATGAGTCTGGTGGTGATGCTAAGTTGTTGGCTGTGCCAACAGAAAAAATCTTGCCAATGTATGCAAATATTCAAAAAATGGAAGATTTGAACCCATTGGTTACTCAACAAATTCAGCACTTCTTTGAGCACTACAAAGACCTAGAAAAAGGTAAGTGGGTCAAGGTTAAGGGTTGGGACGGTATTGAAGCTGCCAAGAAAGAAATTTTGGACAGCGTAGAGCGTTACAACAAGACTAAGTAATTAGTCTGCTGACTCCAAACGGAGGCAATGGGATAATGATTCCTATGCCTCCGTTTTTTATTGCCTTATCTCAATCAAATCCGGTTCTTGGTGATTTACCCAAGAATGCTGATTTCATTGCCAAAGCCGCTCAGCTAGCTAGTGCCAAGGGCGCTAAACTTTTGCTAACACCTGAGTTGTCCCTCACTGGATATCCTCCTGAAGACTTACTCTTAAGGGATGCATTTATTCAGGCGGTAGACCAGCAATTAGCACTTTTGACGAAAACCTTATCGGTATATCCTGATTTACGGGTCATTGTTGGGCATCCTAAGCGTACTGAATCTGGTTTGCAAAACATGGCGAGCGTTTTGTATCGAGGAGAGGTTATAGCTTCTTACGCCAAACAAAAACTACCCAATCATGAAGTATTTGATGAGGTCAGATACTTTGTTTCAGGTTCTGACCCATGTATTTTTGAAATAGATGGTACAAAAGTAGGTTTGGTTATTTGTGAAGATGCATGGCATGCATCAGCTGCCGCTCAAGCTAAGCACCATGGCGCAGAATTATTAGTTATCCCTAATGCCTCTCCATATCATTTAGAAAAGCAATATCTGCGTGAAGATGTTGTGAAAGCAAGGGTGCTTGAAACAGGTTTGCCGCTGATTTACTTAAATGCAGTTGGTGGACAAGATGAGTTGGTATTTGATGGGGCTTCATTTGCATTTAGCAAAACTGCTGAACTTGTATTAGCAATGCCACATTTCCAAGAGGATTTGGCTTTTATTGAGTATAAAAATTCTGATCTTGTTAAAGGCGACATCACTGCGCCAAGTTCTATTGAGGCTCAAGTCTATGATGCTTTAGTTCTGGGCGTGAAAGATTACTTGGGCAAGAATGGTTTTCCAGGTGCCATTATTGGTTTGTCTGGCGGCGTTGATTCTGCTCTAGTATTAGCAATTGCTGTGGATGCTTTAGGTGCAGACAAGGTGCGTGCAGTGATGATGCCGTCGCGCTATACCGCTGATATTTCTTGGATTGATGCCAAACAAATGGCAGATAACTTGGGTGTTCAATATGATGAAATCACTATTGCCCCGATGGTCGATGCTTTTGATGGTGCCTTAGCAACTGAATTCAAAGGTTTGCCGGTGGATGCCACTGAGGAAAATATTCAGGCGCGTGTGCGAGGCACCTTATTGATGGCGATGTCGAATAAGTCGGGTCGCATAGTTCTAACCACTGGTAACAAGAGTGAGATGGCGGTGGGTTATTGCACCTTATACGGCGACATGGCAGGTGGTTTTGCTGTGATCAAAGATATTGCCAAAACGTTGGTCTATCGCTTGTGTAACTACAGAAATTCAATTGCGCCAGTGATACCTGAGCGTATTTTGACCAGAGCCCCTTCGGCAGAATTGAGGCCTGATCAAAAAGATCAAGATAGTTTGCCTGAATATGATGTGTTGGACGCTATTTTGGGGCTATACATGGAACAAGATGAATCCATTGAATCCATCATTGCAAAAGGCTACCGCCCTGAAGATGTGGAAAAGGTGACGCGTCTCATTAAGATTAATGAATACAAGCGTCGCCAAGCACCTATTGGGGTCAGAATTACTCAAAGAGCCTTTGGGCGAGATTGGCGTTATCCAATCACCAATAAGTTCCGAGCTTAATTTTTAGATAGATTGATTAATTTTAGGTATCATCAAATTTATTAGGAGATGAATATGAAACAAATTACAGCAATCATTAAGCCATTTAAGCTAGACGAAGTTCGTGAAGGTTTGGCTGAGTTAGGCGTTACAGGTTTAACAGTGACTGAAGTAAAAGGCTTCGGTCGTCAAAAAGGCCATACTGAGCTCTATCGTGGCGCTGAGTATGTGGTTGATTTTTTACCTAAGATCAAGGTTGAGGTAGTGGTTTCTGATGACCGCGTTGACGCAGTGATTGATGCAATAGTTAAAGCTGCTCATACAGGCAAGATTGGTGATGGCAAGATTTTTGTGACACCAATTGAGCAAGTGATTCGTATCAGAACTGGTGAAACAAACGAATCAGCTATCTAATAGCTACTTTTCAAAACAATAAAGCCCAGATATATCTGGGCTTTATTGTTTTATAGAACCTCTATGGGGTTACAGAGTTTCTAGATAGCGTTGTGCATCCAATGCCGCCATGCATCCTGTGCCAGCGCTAGTGATTGCTTGGCGATAGATGTGGTCTTGCACATCGCCTGCAGCAAATACGCCAGGGATATTCGTGGCTGTTGCGTTACCAACCAGGCCGGTTTTAGTTTTGAGATAACCGTTTTCCATATCAAGTTGGCCGACAAATAAATCTGTATTGGGTTTGTGACCAATCGCTACGAATACGCCTTTTAGAGCAATATCTTTTTTCTCACCGCTAGCATTGGCAACGCGTACACCGGTTACGCCAGTGTTGTCACCCAATACCTCGTCTAAATGGCTATTCCATTCAATGGCTACTTTGCCTTCAGCTACTTTGGCCATCAAGCGATCAATCAGAATCGGTTCTGCACGGAATTTATCGCGACGATGGATCACCGTCACTTTGTTGGCGATACCAGCTAGATAAAGAGCTTCTTCAACCGCAGTGTTGCCACCGCCAATCACGCACACATCCTGATTTCTGTAGAAGAAGCCATCGCAAGTAGCGCATGCAGAAACACCTTTACCCATGAAGGCTTCTTCGCTTGGTAAGCCCAAGTATTGAGCTGACGCACCAGTGGCAATAATCAGTGAGTCGCAGGTATACGTGCCGGCATCACCTTCTAGGCGAATAGGTTTTTCTGTCAGAGCTGCTGTATGAATGTGGTCGAAAACAATCTCTGTTTTAAAGCGTTCAGCATGCTCTAAAAAGCGTTGCATTAATTCAGGGCCTTGAACACCATTAGGGTCTGCTGGCCAGTTTTCCACCTCTGTGGTGGTCATTAATTGGCCACCTTGGGCTATGCCAGTGATGAGAACTGGGTCTAAGTTGGCTCGGGCTGCATAAACAGCGGCTGTGTAGCCTGCAGGACCTGATCCTAGAATCAATACTTTTGCGTGTTTAGGGTTTTTTGTAGTCATTTTTCAATTATAAGACTTTGATTGTTTCTTGTTGATTACAATCAGGAGAACATGGCTAGAATTGCACCCTCTCAAAATCGCCCTCCAATTGTTGGGGGTCCTGATACCCGTTTGACTAGGCTTATGCGCGAAGTCAAGTGGATTGCCTTCATGGCTCTGACGTTGGCTTTATTTGCGGTCTTGGCTAGCTACAGTAAAAGCGATCCAGCATGGTCGCACGCCAATCAGGTGGCAAATATTTCAAATATTGGGGGTCGTTTAGGCGCTTGGCTAGCTGACATCCTGTTTTACGTTTTTGGCGCATCAGCCTACTGGTGGGTCATTCTGCTCTTAAAGCGCGCTGTTAGAGGTTGGCAAGAACTCACTGCAGCAAAATTGCCAGGCAATGAGCTCGAACCAGAGCCTTTCTTACCAAGATTTTTGGGTTTTGCTTTGACCATGGTTTCAAGCATGGCTTTGGAATCAATCCGTATGCACAGCATGACCATGGATTTACCAAGACCTCCAGGCGGCGTGTTGGGAGAGTTGCTGGGCGATCCATTGCAAATGGCAATCGGTTTTACAGGCGCTACTTTGGTGTTGTTGGTGGTTTTAGCGATTGGTATGTCTTTGTTCCTTAGATTTTCTTGGCTAACACTCGCAGAGCAAGTCGGTCGATTCTTGGAATTAAGTTTTATGCGCATTCGCGAGCGCCGCGAATCTGAAGAAGATCGCCGTATTGGTGAGCAGGCTGCAGAGGAGCGTGAAGAGATTGTTGAAGAAGAGCGCGTCAAGATCGAAGAGCTTCCTCCAGTGCCAATTATCAGGGCGCCTTTAACAGTTGTGAAGAGTGAGCGTGTTGAGCGTGAGAAGCAGCAACCTTTGTTTGCTGACATGTCAGATTCTGAGTTGCCACCTCTATCGCTGTTAGATCCTGTTCCTCCGGTTAAAGAGACGATTTCAGCCGATACGCTGGAGTTCACTTCTCGTTTGATTGAGAGAAAGTTAAAAGAATTCAATATTGAAGTGAAGGTTATCTCAGCGCACCCAGGTCCTGTGATCACTCGTTATGAGATTGAGCCAGCGATGGGGGTGAAGGGCAGTCAGATTGTTAATTTACAAAAAGACTTATCGCGTGCTTTAGGTGTGATGAGTGTGCGCGTGGTAGAAACCATACCGGGTAAAACTTGTATGGGTCTTGAGTTGCCTAACCCTAACCGTCAGGCGGTACATCTAACGGAAATCTTGAGTTCACGTGTATACAACGACAACACATCGTTGTTAACTATGTCTTTGGGCAAAGATATTGCTGGCGCACCGGTTGTTGCTGATTTAGCAAAAATGCCTCACTGCTTGGTAGCGGGTACCACGGGTTCTGGTAAATCAGTGGGTATTAACTCGATGATTTTGTCTTTACTCTACAAAGCCAAAGCTGATGAAGTGCGCTTGATCATGGTTGATCCAAAGATGTTGGAAATGTCTGTATATGAAGGCATTCCGCATTTATTGTGCCCAGTGGTTACGGATATGAAGCAAGCTTATAACGCCCTCAATTGGGCTGTGATTGAGATGGATCGTCGTTATAAGTTGATGAGTAAATTTGGCGTTCGTAATTTGGCAGGTTTTAATAAAAAGATTGCAGATGCAGAAGCCAAAGGCGAGTATTTGTATAACCCATTTAGTTTGACACCGGACGATCCTGAGCCATTACATAAAGCACCAGTGATTGTCATCATCATTGATGAGTTGGCTGACTTGATGATGGTGGTTGGCAAGAAGATTGAAGAGTTGATAGCACGTATCGCGCAAAAAGCACGTGCTGCAGGCATTCATTTGGTGTTGGCAACGCAACGCCCTAGTGTGGATGTGATCACAGGGTTGATCAAAGCTAACGTACCAACACGTATTTCATTCCAGGTAAGCAGCAGAATTGATAGCCGTACGATTCTGGATCAGCAAGGTGCTGAGAGCTTGCTGGGTATGGGTGATATGTTGTACATGGCGCCAGGTACTGGTTTGCCAATTCGAGTTCATGGCGCCTTTGTGACTGATGATGAAGTGCATCGCGTTGTTACTTGGTTGAAAGAAAAACATGGCGAACCAAATTACATTGAATCTATCTTGGAGCCTCAGTCTGAGAGTGATGGTGGTTTGGGTGGTGAGGCATCAGCCAGTGGTGAAGCAGACCCGCTCTATGATCAAGCGGTTGCCATTATTTTAGAAAACAAACGAGCGTCCATTTCTTTGGTGCAAAGACATTTGAGGATTGGCTATAACCGTGCTGCCAGATTATTGGAAGACATGGAACGTGCTGGTCTTGTTTCTAAGATGGGTAGCAACGGTAATCGCGATATCTTAGTGCGTGGCTCTAACGACAACTAAGATGTTATTTCCAAGAATAATTAAGCAATGTGTTTTGCTGACAACCCTCTGGGGGCTGGCATTTACTCATTGGGCAATTGCTGATGAAGGTGTGACGCAATTCAGAGAATTTATTGCTAATGTTAAAAATGCAGAAGGCGAATTCTCACAGCAACAAATTAGACCGCCAAAATCTGGCGAGGCACAACCAAAAGTTCTCAGAAAAAGCCAAGGCCGTTTTGTTTTCCAAAGACCCGGCAAGTTCATTTGGGAGACAACCAAACCTTTTGAGCAAAAAGTGATTGCTGATGGACAAAGACTTTTGCTCTGGGACAAAGACCTTAATCAGTTAACGATTCGACCTGCTGGTAAAAGTTTGAGTGCTAGTCCTGCTGCCATTTTATTTGGCCAAATTGCTATTGATGAGCGCTTTGAGCTAGTGCCAGGTGGTGAGAAGGGTGGTATGTATTGGTTGGAGTTAAAACCAAAAGCGGAGAAGGGTGCCGGAGATATTCCATATAGCCGAGTGGGTGTTGGCATGGCCAATGGGTTGCCAGTAGGTTTAGAGTTGCACGATAACTTTGGTACGATCACTTTGATTAACCTGAGTAAAATTCGTATTAATGGCAATTTGGAGTCGGAAGTATTTAAATTTAATCCGCCACTAGGTGCAGACGTTCTAAATGTCCAATAAAGACAAACAAACATAGTATTGAGAATCACATGATTGATATTCAGCTTTTACGCAAAGACATTGATGCCGTGGCAGGTCGTTTAGCCGACCGAAAATTTATCTTGGATAAAAGCTTATTCACGTCCTTAGAGTCTGAGCGTAAGCAAGTTCAAAGTCGTACAGAAGAATTACAAGCCAAACGCAATCAGTTGGCTAAAGCTGTTGGTATGAAAAAAGGCAAAGGCGAAGATGCTACTGCTGAGATTGCTGAATCTGGTGTGGTTAATCAAGAGCTACAAAGTCTGACTGAAAAATTAACAGTACTTCAAGCACAGTTGAATGATTTCTTGATGAGTATTCCTAATATTCCTCATGAAACTGTGCCTACTGGCAAGGATGAATCGGGCAATCAAGAGGTGTTGCGTTGGGGACAGCCGCGTCAATTTGATTTTGAAGTGAAAGACCACGTTGATCTAGCCACTCCATTAGGTTTGGATTTTGATAATGCTGCCAAAATCACGGGCTCTAGATTTGCGGTGATGCATGGGCATATGGCTCGTCTGCACAGGGCGTTGATTCAATTCATGTTGGATAACCATGTTCAGTCGGGTTACGGTGAAGTGTATGTTCCTTTTATTGTGAACGCTGATTCAATGAGAGGCACTGGGCAGTTACCAAAATTTGAGGCGGACTTATTTAAAGTGCCACGTAAGGTGGGTGGTGACGATCAGGATGAATCTGTTGAAGCAAGCTACGAAAACTTTTACTTGATACCAACCGCAGAAGTGCCAGTCACAAACTTGATGCGTGACACCATTACTGCAGCAGAACAGTTGCCTAAGAAATTTGTGGCTCACACACCATGCTTTAGATCTGAGGCAGGTAGTTATGGACGTGATACTCGCGGCATGATTCGTCAGCATCAATTTGAGAAAGTTGAATTGGTTCAAATCACTAAGCCTGAAGACTCTATGGATGCCCTAGAGGCATTGACGGCAAATGCTGAATCTATCTTGCAACAATTGGAGTTGCCTTATAGAAAAGTATTGCTATGCACCGGTGATATGGGCTTTGGTAGTGTTAAGACGTATGACTTAGAAGTTTGGTTGCCAGCGCAAAACACATACAGAGAAATTAGTTCTTGTTCGAACATGGGCGACTTCCAAGCAAGACGCATGCAGGCTCGCTTTAAGACGGGGCAAGCAAAACCCGAATTGGTGCATACACTCAATGGCTCTGGATTGGCTGTAGGTAGAACTGCTGTGGCCATATTGGAAAATAATCAACAAGCAGACGGTAGCGTTAAAGTACCTAAGGCATTGCAACCATACATGGGTGGTCTTCAAGTTATGTCAATTTGATGAATAGTTGACTCTTTTTGGAACAGTTTGCCTCGAACCAAGATGGGGCATAGGTTAAACCCTAAATATTCATATAAATATTGGCTTGCAGGTAGATTCTGTGCTTTAATACAAGCAATACAAAGGTTCTTGGTTTTTTGAGAAATTAAAAATCCTTTGTATATATTCCCAGTTTCAATGTTGAAAGGTTAATAATGAATAAAGCTGAATTAGTAGAAAAAATTGCAAAAGATGCAGACATTTCTAAAGCATCTGCAGAACGTGTTTTAAACACATCAATCGAGACAATCATTAAAGCAGTTACTAAAGGTGACAAAGTTCAATTGATCGGTTTTGGTACATTTGGTTCAGGCAAGCGTGCTGCACGTACTGGCCGCAACCCAAAAACTGGCGAAGCAATCAAGATTGCAGCTGCTAAAACAGTTAAGTTCACAGCTGGTAAAGCATTTAAAGACGCTGTTAACAAGCGCAAGTAATTCCTCATTCGTGAGAATAAAAAGGGCTGCTTAGGCAGCCTTTTTTATTGCCTGACCTTCATAAAAATTTAGCTATTTCGTGGACAATTGGGGTATGAAGTCAAATTCTCCAAAAATGCCTGTACTTTTTTTAGGACACGGCAACCCGATGTATGCAATTGAATCGAATGTTTATTCTGATGCTTGGGAGAAATTAGGGAAATCGCTACCTAAGCCCAAAGCTATCTTAGCTATATCAGCGCATTGGTTAACCGAGGGAACTTCTGTAACTGCGATGGAGCATCCTGAAACCATTCATGATTTTGGTGGTTTCCCGCAAAAACTTTTTGATGTTCAATACCCTGCTCCTGGAAGTGAAGAGTTGGCAAAACGAGTTAAAACACTCATCAAAAGTCGCGAAGTAGAGCTGGATCATCAAAATTGGGGGCTGGATCATGGTGCTTGGGCGGTATTGAGAAGTTTGTTTCCAAATGCGGATGTTCCAGTTGTGCAATTAAGCTTAGATATGAGGCTGAGTGCGCGAGAACATTATGAGCTGGCAAAAGAATTAAAAGATTTGCGAAACGAAGAAATCTTGATTGTGGCTAGCGGTAATGTGGTGCATAACTTGAGGCTAGTTGATTTTGCTGGAACCCAGCAATACCCATGGGCAATACGTTTTAATGATTTTTTTAAGACTCAGTTATTAGCTGGACATCATGATGCCTTGATTAATCCAGAGTTATTTGGGCAGGACGCTTTGATCTCGAACCCTACTTGGGAGCATTACTGGCCAGCTATGTATGCCTTGGGTCTGCAAGAGAGTGATGATGCCACTGAGATCATCACTGATGGCATTGATATTGGGTCTATCAGCATGCTTTCATTTAAATTTAATTAGTCAGCGACTAAGCAAACCGTTCTTCTAGACTACTTAAGCCTATTTCTTCTAAAAGCTTTGTTTTTCTGTCCCGGGCTTTCTTGCCAGGCAAGTTCTTTTGGGTGGCAATGATTAATTCATTTTTCATGGAGTGTTCCCACCCTACTAATTCTGTGACCGTGACATCGTAGCCATGAGACTCTAATTGCAGGCATCTCAATACATTAGTTATATGGCTGCCGAATTCTCGTGTGTGTATGGGGTGGCGCCAAATTTCAGATAACTCATTTTTGAGTGATTGCGATTTTGTCTTTCTTAAGGTCGCAGCAATCTCTGCTTGGCAACAGGGCACTAAGACAACGTGTTGGGCTTTTTTGGTGAGGGCAAAGCGAATTGCATCATCCGTAGCGGTATTGCAGGCATGTAATGCAGTCACGACATCAATTTCATCTGGTAATAAATCAGAGTGCAAAGAGTCCTCGGCACTTAAGTGCAGAAAAGACATGTTTTTAAAATCTAGACGTTTTGCTAATTCTTGAGATTTCTTAACTAACTCTTCACGAACCTCAATGCCGTATATGGTCGATGGTTTAGTTTGTAACTTGCAAAACAAGTCATTCAAAATGAATCCCAGGTAAGACTTGCCGGCGCCATGGTCAACAATCGATAAATGATCTTTTTTGGCAAGAACTTCTTGGAGCAAAGGTTCAATGAATTGCACTAAGTGATAGACCTGCTTGAGTTTGCGTCTAGTATCTTGATTGAGTTTTCCATCTCTGGTTAGGATGTGCAACTCCTTGAGGAGCTCAATCGATTGAGTCGGTCTAATTTCGTGTTTTTGGTCTGTTATTTCTTTTTTTGCCACTTTTTGCTCTACCGTCTGTAAAAGGGTTCAATACCCCCAAGTATTCTAAATACACACGCAATTAATGCCTGTTTGGCTCGTCTAAACTAAACTATAGGGCTATTTGATTGAAAAGCCTATGAATTACAGCAATGATATTGTCCGCGAAGTCGCAAGACGTAGGACTTTTGGCATTATTTCTCACCCTGATGCCGGTAAAACAACCTTAACTGAGAAGCTTTTGATGTTCTCTGGAGCCATCCAATTGGCGGGGACGGTGAAAGCTCGTAAAAGTGGTAGACACGCCACATCTGACTGGATGGAAATCGAAAAGCAACGCGGTATTTCTGTTGCTAGTTCTGTGATGCAGTTTGAGTACCGTGATCACGTGGTGAACCTATTGGATACCCCAGGTCACCAAGACTTCTCTGAAGATACTTATCGTGTTTTGACAGCAGTTGACTCTGCATTGATGGTGATTGATGCGGCCAAAGGTGTGGAAGAGCAGACGATTAAGTTGCTGAATGTTTGTCGCATGCGCAATACCCCAATTATTACTTTTGTTAATAAGATGGACCGTGAGACAAGAGATCCGATGGAACTCTTAGATGAGTTGGAATCTGTCTTAAAAATTGAGTGCGCACCTGTGACTTGGCCTATCGGTATGGGCAAGAACTTCCGTGGTGTTTATCACTTAATCAATGACGAAATTTTGCTGTTTGCTGCGGGTAATGATCGCGCTGATCAAGAGTTTCAAGTAATGAAGGGGATTGATAACCCTGAGTTGCATCAAATGTTCCCTGACGAGATGGCTCAATTAAAAATGGAAGTGGAGTTGGTGCAAGGTGCATCACACCCATTTGATTTGGAGCGATTCCTGGGTGGTTTACAAACCCCTGTATTTTTCGGTTCAGCGATTAACAACTTTGGCGTTCGTGAGATTCTGAATGCATTGTTGGATTGGGCGCCAGGACCTAGAGAGCGTGATGCAACAGTTAGATCAGTAGATCCTCGTGAGGATAAGTTCAGTGGCTTTGTGTTTAAGATTCAGGCCAATATGGACCCGGCTCATCGAGACCGTATTGCGTTTTTGCGAGTGTGCTCAGGGAAGTTTGAGCGCGGTATGAAGATCAATCATTTGCGAATCAATCGCGATGTCAAAGTATCTAATGTGGTGACATTTATGGCATCTAGTCGTGAGCAAGTTGAAGAAGCTTATGCTGGCGACATCATCGGTTTGCCGAATCACGGCAATATGCAAATTGGTGATAGCTTCTCTGAAGGTGAGGCGTTGCAGTTCACGGGTATTCCGTACTTTGCCCCTGACTTCTTTAGAGTGGCACGTATTCGTAACCCGATGAAAATTAAACAGCTACAAAAAGGCTTGCAACAGTTGGGTGAAGAAGGTGCTGTACAAGTATTTAAGCCTGTTAATAGCAGCGACTTAATTTTAGGCGCTGTTGGTGCTTTGCAGTTTGAGGTAGTGGCTAGTCGTTTGATGAATGAGTATGGTGTAGATGCCGTATTTGAAACGGCTAGCATTAACTGTGCACGTTGGGTGACTTGCGAAGATAAAAAAATCATGACTGATTTTCAAAATTCATCGGCTGGCCATCAGTTAGCCATTGATGCTGCTGAAAATTTGGCATATTTAGCAACTTCCGCAGTCAATTTGAGAGTTACCCAAGAGCGTTGGCCTCAAATTGTTTTCCATGAGACTAGGGAACACGCTAGCAAACTAAGTTAAGTATTCAAGTTAATATCTGATTATGTCTACAACAAGCACCTCTGATTCTTTACCAGTTGTCATTATTGGCGCAGGTTTGGCTGGTTTAACGGTGGCGCTTGAGTTAGCTGAAACTCGTCAGGTCATCATCATGGCCAAGAGAGGTTTATCAGAATCAGCAACTGCTTGGGCACAAGGCGGAATTGTAGGGGTGATTGATCAACAAGACAGTGTTGATGCTCATGTGAGAGATACTGTTGAAGCAGGTGCTGGCTTGGTCGTTGAATCTACTGCTAGATATATTGCTGAAAGAAGTGCGGATGCAATTGATTGGCTAGTTACCCAGGGCGTGCCTTTTACAACCGATCCTGCTGGCCCCAAAGGGCTTCATTTGACGCGAGAAGGCGGTCACAGTCATCGACGTATTGCACATGCGGCAGATGCTACTGGTAAGGCGATTCATGAGGTTTTATTAGATCAAGCCAAGGCTCATCCTAATATTCAGTTGTTAGAACGCTGGATGGCCTTAGATTTAATTACCAATCACCATCTAAAAAACAAAAAAAATAAACTACCTAATCGTTGTTATGGTGTTTATGCCTTAGATATTTCTACTGGGAAGATTGAAGCAATTCCAGCATCTGCTGTGGTGTTGGCTACAGGTGGTGTGGGCAAGGTATATCGCTACACCAGTAATCCGGAGACGGCTACAGGTGATGGCATTGCCATGGCATGGCGTGCAGGTTGTCGCGTGGGCAATATGGAATTTGTGCAATTTCATCCAACCTGTTTGTATCATCCACAAGATAGAACATTTTTAATTACCGAGGCATTGCGTGGTGAGGGTGCGCAATTGAAGTTGCCAGATGGCACTCGTTTTATGACAGCTCATGATGAGCGTGCAGAATTAGCGCCAAGAGACATTGTGGCTCGCGCCATCGACTTTGAAATGAAAAAGCATGGCCTTGATTATGTGTTGTTAGATGCCACTCATTTAGGTGAGGCTTTCTTAAAAGAGCATTTCCCAACCATCTATGCACGTTGCGCAGCTCTTGGGATAGATATTTCTAAGCAAGCCATCCCTGTTGTACCAGCAGCCCATTACACCTGTGGTGGCGTGGTGACGGATTTGGAAGGTAAGACAGATTTGCCAGGTTTATATGCTGTTGGTGAGGCCACCTATACAGGTTTGCATGGCGCCAATCGTCTGGCCAGCAATTCTTTGTTGGAATGCGTGGTGATAGGTAAGTCAGCGGCAGCGCAAATTAACCAACACCCATTTAAAGATATGCCAGAAGTTCCGGCATGGGACGAAAGTCGTGTGGAAGATGCAGATGAGAGCGTGGTGATTTCTCATAACTGGGATGAATTACGTTTGTTGATGTGGAACTATGTCGGAATCGTAAGAACCAATCGTCGCTTGGAGAGAGCGCTTCACCGTATTGAACTTCTTCAAAGTGAAGTTCAAGAGTATTACGCTAACTTCAGAGTCACAAGAGACTTATTAGAGCTTCGTAATTTATTGAGTTGTGCTGAACTGATTGTGCGCTCTGCATTGATGCGCAAAGAAAGTCGAGGGCTTCATTACAGCCGAGACTACCCGCAAAGCTGGACAGTCTCATATCCTACGATCTTGACACCACTAAATCGGCATTGATTGCCAATTGACAATCAATCATTGAACTCGTAAAGAAAAATCTACTGCAATAACATCTTTGGTTAATTTGCCAATTGAGATGCGATCCACACCAGTGGCTGCGATGTGTTTGAGTTGATCTAAACTGACTCCACCTGATGCTTCAAGCAATGCTGATCCTTGAGTAATGGCAACCGCCTCGCGCATTTGCTCTAGGCTAAAGTTGTCAATCAAAATACTTTTTGCGCCAGCTGATAAAGCTTCTTTAAGTTCAGCAATGTTTTCAACTTCAATTTGAATATCAACACCAGAATTCAATGCAATAGCTGCTTGCATCGCTGCAGAAATTCCCCCTGCAGCGGCAATGTGATTTTCTTTAATCAGGATGCCATGCCATAAGGCTAGGCGTTGATTCTTGCCTCCGCCAACAGTCACAGCATATTTTTGGGCTTGGCGTAATCCAGGAATGGTTTTGCGGGTATCTAATACTGCGCATCCTGTCGGGTTGGGGCTCGCTCCTTCTATGGCTTTAACGTGCTCTCTAGTGATGGTGGCTGTCCAAGAGAGTGTTTGCAAAAAATTAATGGCAGGGCGTTCTGCAGATAACAGAGCGCGTGGCTTAGCAATGATGTCGCAAACAGTGGTGTCTGCTTTCATCAAATCACCTTCGTTATAAGACCATTTGATTTGTGCTGAGCCATCTAATTTCTTTAGGCAGCCTTCAAACCAAGCTTGCCCACAAAGAACAGCTTCTTGCCTCACAATTAACTTGGCGGTGACAGTGCCATCATTAGGAACTAGCATGGCTGTCCAGTCGCCTTTGCCAATATCTTCTAGCAGGGCATCATTGATATTGCGTTCGCGAGCTTGTTCGAGTGATTCGTTATGGTCAAACATAAATTTTTTTAAATGAGGATTATTTTTTAATAACTGAAATGCACAACATGTGCTCTGAATTAAACAGCACCAATATTTTTAACAAAGCCATGTTGAGCTTTAGCCAATAAATCAGGGTGCTCAGCTGTGAACTTCAACATTCTTTCGATGCAGCGACTGGCATCTTGGCTAATAGAAGGGTCAATCATAATTTCACCTGATTGATGTGTTAGGCTGTGAAGAATGCCCTTGAGTCCATTCATCGCCATCCAAGGACAGTGTGCGCAGCTCTTACATGTGGCACTATTGCCAGCAGTTGGAGCTTCAATCAAAGTTTTGCCAGGAGCCAATTGACGCATTCTGTGCAAAATACCTTTATCGGTTGCAACAATATATTCTTGTGCAGTTCCTTCCACCACCGCTTTGATCATCGCTGAAGTTGAGCCGACTACATCGGCTAATTCAACAACATGCTCTGGTGATTCGGGGTGAACCAAAATTAAAGCATCAGGATGTTTCTTTTTGAGAGTTTCAAGTTCAATTGCTTTGAACTCATCGTGCACGATGCAGTGACCTTCCCATAGCAACATATCGGCCCCTGTTTGATCTTGAATATATCTACCAAGGTGACGATCAGGTGCCCACAATATTTTTTTACCTTGTTGATGAAGGTGATGAGCTATGGCTAATGCACAGGAGCTTGTGACCATCCAATCAGCTCTGGCTTTAACGGCTGCGCTGGTATTGGCATAAACCACCACTTCACGATCAGGGTGGGCATCGCAAAATTTTTCAAAGTCATCTGCTGGGCAACCTAAATCAAGTGAGCAGGTTGCATCTAAATCAGGCATGAGAACAGTTTTCTCTGGGCTGAGTATTTTTGCACTTTCACCCATGAACTTCACGCCAGCAACTATGAGTTTTTGTGCTGAATGATTTTTACCAAAACGAGCCATTTCTAGAGAATCTGCCACCATGCCGCCAGTTTCCCAAGCAAGGTCCTGAATGTCCCCATCAACATAGTAGTGAGCGACTAAAACCGCATTTTGCTTTTGTAGCTCAGACTTAATTGCTTGAATTGTTTGAGATTTTTCTTCTTTACTCAAGGATTCTGGTACTTTTGCCCATGCTTGGGCAATGCAAGTTGCTCCTGAAGCATCTTGTTTTGGGTAATCAAATAATTCTTTGTTCATACATGAATATTAAGGCAATTTTCTTAATTAACCTGAAAGCCAAGAGTTATTTATCCAGAAAAGTCTGGGGTTAGTTAAAAGGATTTAAAATACCAACATCTATGGAGATTCAATATGTTTGGCAAGCGTAAGACCTCGTTGCTTTTACCTACTAATGAGCGTTTTGACACATTGATTGGTAAATCATCAGAAATCTATGGCCGCATGGTCGTGGGTGATAGCTTGCGCGTTGACGGTAAGGTAGTTGGCAATATTGAGTGTGAAGATAATTCAAAAGTAACTGTGGCCATCGGTGAGAGCGGTGAGGTAGTCGGCGATATTTTTGCCTATCGTGTCATGGTGGCTGGAAAAGTAGAAGGCAATATTTACGCTACTGAACGCGTAGAGTTTCATCAAACAGCCCAGGTGCGAGGAGATGTTACTTATGGCTCCATTGGTATTGAGCATGGCGCTAAAGTGGTTGGTTTGGTGATTCAGGGAATTGATAAGAAAACTGCTAATCAAGCATCAGATCTAATTCGTGCGGTCCAAGATCGACGTTAGTCATAGGCATTATTAGCAAAGCAATTTGCAAAGTATTTTTTCTAATAATTAAAAAGGCTCACAGATGTGAGCCTTTTGTTTTTAAAGCGCCAATTACTTATTACTTGCGCTTTAAATCGCCTTTCACTGTGCCGCCACGTTGAATGGTGATACTTGTGTAAGTTACAGCGCCATCTACTGTAGCTCTGCCACCAATCACGATATCGCGACAAGTCACTGTGCCAGCCAAACGACCTTTAACATTGATATTGTCTGCGCTGACTGTGCCATCTACATAACCATTAGCGCCGATTAACAATGTTTGCACAGATAGGTTGCCCTTAAATGTGCCATCAACTGTGATTGAGCCGCCAGATTTCATGTCACCAGTAAATTCAAAGCCTTCGCTGATGATGGAAGGTTTTAGTGAGCTAGGTGAAGTTTGAGTAGGTAATGCATCTAAGCCCAAGTTTTCTTCGGCTACGTCATTAGATTCAACTTGTTCTGTTTCTAACTCTGGAGTTTCGTTATCTGTTTTTTTACCAAACATATTCATTCCTTAGTAATCACTTAAGATGCGCTGTAGCCGCTATCAGACTTAAGAAGGTTACCTTGTAGGTCGCCACCTTTTTCAATTTCAATTTCTGCGTATTGAACTGTACCAATCACTTTACCTGTAGAGCGAATAAATAGTGATTTTTTGGCTGATAGGTTGTCATGAATTTCGCCACGAACATCAACTACTTCAGCAGTAACTTTGCCTTTTAGTACGCCAGTGCTACCCACTAGAATCTCGCGAGCTGTTAACTCACCTTCGATAGTGCCAGAAATTGAGGCAATGTCAGGCACTACAAAGGTACCTGTTAGTTTCACGCCTTCGCCTACCGTTAGGCAGCCATTTTGATTGTTATCAGCCATAAAAACCCCTAAAAATTAGATTTAATTGTCATACGTGTCAAATTTTACAGCGAATGACAGTCTATCAAGGTAGAATCCGCACCCGGAGGGAAATTTATGCAAAGAGTGATGTTGCGTGCTAAGTTGCACCGCGTAACGGTGACTGAAGCCGATTTAGAGTATGAGGGTTCATGTGGAATCGACGAGGATCTGTTAGATGCTGCCGATATGCGTGAGTTCGAGCGTATTGAGCTATACAACATCAATAATGGCGAGCGCTTTTCTACTTACATCATCAAGGCTGCGAGAGGTTCTGGTGCGATTTCATTAAATGGCGCAGCTGCACGTAAGGCGCATGTTGGCGATTTATTGATTATTTGTACTTATGGATCTATGACTGAGGCTGATGCCAAGACATTTATCCCTAAAGTGATTTTGGTAGATGAAAAGAACAAAATCAAAGAAATCAAAAAAATCACGATTTAATTGAAGTGATTAATTAATATAAAAAGGCAGCCTAGGCTGCCTTTATTTTTTCAAGATTTCTTTTTAAAAGGGCATCTTGGCATCTGGTTTCACAGCCAAGAAAACCTTTTTAAATTCCGCTTGGATTCTTTCAATCGCTGCTTGGGTGTCGGCTTCAAAACGCATCACAACAATCGGTGTTGTATTAGATGGCCTAGCTAAACCAAAACCATCAGCATACTCAACACGTACACCATCAATCGTATTAACTGATTCTGCAGTTTCAAAAGTTACTTGAGCACTCTTTGCAACTTCGGCTTTAATTTTGTCTAACAAACTAAACGCTTCACCTTCGGCACAAGGCATTTGTAATTCTGGCGTGCAGATTGCATTTGGAAGTTGTTCCAAGGTTTTGTTGGGGTCTTGCTCAGAGCTCAAAATTTCTAAAAGTCGAGCGCCTGTGTATAAGCCATCATCAAATCCATACCAACGATCTTTAAAGAAAATGTGACCGCTCATTTCGCCCGCTAGAGGTGCGCCAGTTTCTTTGAGCTTGGCTTTCACTAATGAGTGCCCAGTTTTCCACATCAATGGAACGCCACCTTGTTGCTTCACATAAGTGGCTAAATTACGGGTGCATTTAACGTCGTAAATAATTTGTGCGCCAGGGTTACGAGATAAAACATCTTTGGCAAAAAGCATCATTTGACGGTCTGGAAAAATCACTTCGCCAGTTTTAGTCACTACACCAAGGCGATCGGCGTCGCCATCAAAAGCCAAACCTAGTTCATTGTCGGTGGTTTGTAGATTCTTGATGAGATCTTGCAGATTTTCTAAATGAGCAGGGTCTGGGTGATGATTAGGGAAAGTGCCATCAACCTCGCAAAATAATTCTTCTACCTCGCAACCCAATTCTCTAAATAATCTGCCCGCAAATGCGCCACCAACACCATTGCCACAATCCACGGCAATTTTGATTTTTCTTTTGAGTTTTACGTCTCCCACAATACGTTGTAGGTATTCAGGAAAGATATTGTGCTCTGAGCGAGTGCCTTGCCCGCTGGTAAAGTTTTTCGCAACAATGCGTTCGCGCAATTCTTGGATTTGCTCACCGTAAATAGCTGAACCGCCCAAAACCATTTTGAAACCGTTGTAATCCGGAGGATTGTGGCTGCCAGTAATCATGATTCCTGATTTAGCCTGTTGACCCAAAATGCTGATGTTGGTTCCAAAGTACACCATTGGTGTTGCCACCACACCTAAATCAATCACATCAACGCCAACTGATAAAAGACCCTCGGTTAATCCTGCCATCAATGAAGGGCCAGATAGACGACCATCGCGACCCACCACGCAAGTAGTTTCGCCGATTTCGCGCATAGCGCTACCAAACGATTGCCCAATTAATTTGGCAATGCTTGGATCTAATGTTTTATCAATGACACCACGGATGTCATAGGCTTTAAAAATAGAAGGGGATAGTTCCATGAGGCTATTAAATTCTTTTTAAGAGTTGAGCCACTTAATGCGAGCGGCAGTGATGTCATCAATACCATTTAGTGAGGGGTTTTCACCTCGTAGGGCTGCTTGGATGGGTTTGGCTAATTTTTTACCTAGCTCTACGCCAGGTTGGTCAAAGCTATTTAAATTCCATATAGCGCCTAAGCAAATAGCACGATGCTCATACAGTGCTAAGAGGGCGCCTAAGTGGTAGGCATCTAGTTTAGGTAGCCAAATGAGGTTGCTAGGACGACCGCCGGGGCATGAGTCGTAGGCGTATTGCTCTTCTGAACCATTGGCGAGTGCTTGTGCTTGTGCCAAGCAATTGGCTACGAGTGATTGGTGATGTTCTTTTGCCTCTGGTAGGTCACTCATCGGTTCTTTGACTGCAATGAAGTCAACCGGAATAATTTGTGTGCCCTGATGCAACATTTGGAAGTAGCTGTGTTGAGAGTTGCTACCCGCACTACCAAAAACAACAGGAGATGTTGGGTCACATGCTTTCCCATCAATCGTCACACTCTTGCCATGACTTTCCATCTCTAACTGTTGCAACCATTCTGGTAAAAATCTTAGAGCATGTGCATACGGTACGATGGCTTTGGCTGTGATGCCATGACGATTTTGGTTGTGTATCAATGTGAGTGCCAAAATCAATGGCATATTTTCTTCTGCGGGGGCATTTAAGAAATGCTGATCCATGGCGTGCGCGCCAGCCAATAGTTGTTTAAATGTATTAAAGCCAAACTTAATAGCAATTGGGAATCCCACAGCAGACCAAACAGAGAAACGACCGCCTACCCAATCCCAAAATGGATAAATATTTTCTGGGGCGATTCCAAAAGCTTCTGCAGCTTTAGGGTTGGCGGTGATACCAATCAAACACTTCTTGAGTTGCGATGGGGTGACTTGATGAAGTTTTAACCAGTTAATCACCGTTTGGGCGTTTCTGATCGTCTCAAGCGTTGTGAATGTTTTGGATGTAATTAAAACCCTGGTACTGCGTGGTTGAGCTTTAGCTAGAGTGCTGGCTAGTTCAGCGCTATCAACGTTAGCAACGAAATGTAGGCGAATAGCTTTGCCATCCTGAGGGTTGATTTGATACAGGGCATCACACACAAGACGTGGACCCCAATCCGAACCACCGATGCCAAGACAAATGACATCAGTAATGCCAATGAGTTGGTTGCAAAACCCTTCAATACGTTGCCATACGCCTTTGACCAAAGGCATCACATCCTCCCCATTTACCATCATAGGGGTGGTTGATAAGTTACGAAGTGCTGGATGAAGTGCTGCGCGCCCTTCAGATTGGTTAATAGCGTTACCTGAGAAGATGGCATCACGTCTTTCGAGGACACCGCGCTCTTTCGCCATATCAATTAATAGACGCCAATCTGCGTCGTTAATTGTTTGATATGCCGTATCTAGGGTTAGGTCTACAGCGCTAATTAATTTAGACATTTATGAATTTTAACAACTTCAAATGACGAAAAAGTGAAAAAAATCGACAGTCGGTTTCAGATACCTCTATAATCACGGCTGTTTTGGAAGCTTGGCAGAGTGGTTGAATGCAGCAGTCTTGAAAACTGCCGAGGATGCGAGTCCTCCGTGAGTTCGAATCTCACAGCTTCCGCCAA
>JBEEOV010000012.1:0-27542 GCA_041191465.1 Pseudomonadota bacterium | reverse complement strand
ATTACGCTAAAACCTCCGGCTTACAACCAATTGTTTTTACAACTTTGGTTGGTTCTGAAGTAAATGCCGTGGTTTCAGCATCCAATGGGGTGATGATGGACATGTTCCAGACCTTCATAGTGCCTCTTGAACAAGCTCTTGGCATGAAATCCACCCACGCAATTGGGCGTTTCCACAACAATGCAGATACTGATTCTTATAAAAATCGTATCGAAGCCATTAATTTTTCGCTAGCTCATGATGATGGTCAGTCGAACCAAAACTTAGCAGATGCCGATGTTATTTTGGTAGGCGTTTCAAGAAGCGGTAAAACTCCAACCAGCTTGTATTTGGCTATGCAATACGGCTTAAAGTCAGCCAACTACCCTTTGATTCCGGATGACTTTGAGAGAAATCAGATGCCGGTCGATATCCAACCCTATCGCAAGAAGCTATTCGGACTGACCATCGACCCCATGCGCCTCTCAGAAATTAGAAATGAACGACGACCTGGTAGCAACTATGCCAAACCAGAAAACTGTCGTTATGAGGTAAGTGAAGCAGAAGCGATGATGAGAAAACATGGCATTCCATGGCTGTCTACAACAAATAAATCAATCGAGGAAATCGCCACCACCATCTTGCAAGAAATCAAGCCTGACCGACCCAACTACTAAAGCAGTGAATCTAGTCTTGAGATTCGCGGCGCACTCTGCGCATCTCAAATAAACAGATAGCAGCTGCCGCACCAACGTTCAGCGATTCAACACAAGGGTCTTGGGGCACGATAACCCCTTTGGCTATAGCCAACAGTTCAGCATCAACACCAGCACCCTCATTTCCAAAAACCCAAGCATGAGGCTCGAGCAACTCATCACCCAAATCATATAAATCCTGATCGGCGACTAAACTAGTTGCAAGCAAAGGAATTGTTATTTTTTCGCGTATTTGATTGAGGGTCCAAGCCTCAAATATTTTTAAGTGTCGATGTGCACCCATGGCGGCGCGCAAAACTTTAGGCGACCATACTTGCGCCGTTCCCTTCATGCAAACCACATAAGTTAAACCTGCTGCTGCCGCAGTTCTCATCATGGATCCGACATTGCCTGCATCTTGAATGCAATCCAATATCAATACATCTTTTTTTAAAGCGGGCGGAAATTCATGTTTGGGTATACGCACACAAGCCATGATAGGAGGAGCACTCTCTAATTCCGTTAACTTTTTCCAGAGTGACTCATCCAGTACATAAAGATCAGTACTAGGTACAGCTGCTAACTGCATATCAATCACAGCTGCAATTTCAGGCTGTTCCATCCCCGCCTCAGTGGTAAATATCTCTACCATATCCTCACTAGCGAGCCATGCTTGAGCTAAATGAATACCCTCAATCACTGCAAGACCAAGTTCTTGACGTGTCTTGCTCGCTTTAGCTCCGCCTTCCAATAAAACTTTGAGGCGTTTAACTAATGTATTTTCGTTTGAGCTGATGTATTTGGCATCCTTCATAGCAACTTAGTTTCCATCACTTCTCTAACAGGTGCAAATGTTTTTCGATGCGCAGGACACGGTCCAAATTCTTTTAAGGCTGCAAAATGAACTGGTGTTGGATATCCCATATGTTGATTAAAGCCATACATTGGGTATGCCTCATGCAATACCTGCATATCTCGATCTCGTGTGACCTTTGCTAATATCGATGCAGCAGAAATCGCCTGGACCTTGCTATCGCCCTTCACAATTGCCTCCATATCAATATTGACCTTAGGGCAACGATTACCATCAATTAAAGCTTTATCTGGCAGTCGGCCTAAAGTTTTTTCTAATCCTTCAATGGCACGCTTCATGGCCAACATAGTTGCTTGCAAGATATTGATAGAGTCGATTTCAGCGGCAGAAGCTTCTGCAATACACCATGCTTTTGAGTCACGAATGATGATGTCAAATAATTCATCACGTACTTTTGCTGATAATTTTTTTGAGTCCCTCAAACCATCAATTGGTTTATTTGGATCCAATATCACCGCTGCCGCAACTACTGATCCAGCCAAAGGTCCCCTACCAGCCTCATCAACACCACAGACCCACTCGTGATCATTTGGCATGAATAACATCCGCAATAACATTTGCTACTAATTTACCTGTTGGCAAACTCAAGGTCTCATGCATTTTGGTGAAACGCTC
The DNA here is from genome assembly GCA_041191465.1 of Pseudomonadota bacterium. Lineage (GTDB taxonomy): Bacteria > Pseudomonadota > Gammaproteobacteria > Burkholderiales > Burkholderiaceae > Polynucleobacter. The sequence goes on along the minus strand of JBEEOV010000012.1, from coordinate 25,379 downwards.
TTTCAAATTTGCCACTTTTACAGGCTGATCTAACCAAGCCAATGTTGATTGAGCTAGAGCATCAGGCGTAGCGGCATCTTGAAGCAACTCTGGCACAACAAACTCACCCGCCAAAATATTTGGTAAACCCACATAAGGCAAATAAGCTTGGCGCTTCATGATCCATGCAGTCAAAGCCGGCACCTTATATGAAATCACCATAGGCTTTTTCCATAAAGCAGCTTCCAAAGTTGCCGTGCCACTGGCAATCAAAACAACATCCGCAGCCTCTAACGCCAAGCTAGCTTGACCATCCAATAAATGGATCCTAATTTGAGGGTGACATTGCCTGATTTTCTCAGCCAATTGATTGATGGCCGGCTTCAAACTCTCTGTGGCAATAGGCACAACAAACTCAATCCGATTGCCTCAAAAAATCCAGGGGCAATCATTGCGATTTCTGACTTTCTACTACCAGGCAAAACAGCAACCACGGCCGAACCCGCCTTGGCATTTAACTTTCTCTTAGCTCCATCCGTATCAGGCACCATAGGAATAGTTGATGCCAATGGGTGTCCAACATAAGTTGATTGAATACCAGCACGATCGTAAATCTGTGATTCGAACGGGAATATACAAAGCATGTGATCAACAGACTCTTTGATACCTTTGATACGACCACCACGCCAAGCCCAAATTGAAGGACTAATAAAATGAATCGTTGGGATGCCTGCAGCCTTCAGCTTTTTTTCAACACCCAAGTTAAAGTCTGGGGCATCAATACCTAAATAAGCTTTAGGTGGATGCATCATCAATTCTTTAATGAGGGACTGCCTCACAGATAAGATGGCAGGCAGTTGCTTGATGGCCTCAACATAACCACGCACCGCTAATGTTTCCATTGGCCAAAGAGCCTCAAAGCCCTCAGCCATCATCTTAGGTCCACCAATACCCTTGGTTTTTAGATGCTCTAGTTGTGGCTCCGCCTTGATAGCTGCCAATACACTGGCAGCCAACATATCTCCAGATGGCTCACCGGCAACACAGGCAAGATAAGAATTATCTGCCAACTGATTAGCGGGCAATGCCGCGCTGTGAAGCGGCGATAAAGTCATGGAATATTCTTAGTTTTTCAGCAGTTTGTGCTTCTGTGGATTCTTTTTGCTGTGCCAAGCTAGCAATCGCTTTTTTAGCATCTTCAAAGCTTAAACCTTCTTTGTATAAAAGTTTATATGCTTGCTTAAGAGCAGTGATTGTCTCAGGGTTAAATCCGCGACGTTTCAAACCCTCAGCATTTAAACCATGTGGCTCAGCAATAGGACCAGAAGCAATCACATAAGGAGGTAAATCTTGCACCAACTTAGATGCGCCACCAATCATAGAGTGCTCACCAATACGCACGAATTGATGAACGCCAGACATGCCGCCTAAAATAGCGTGATCATCTACATGCACATGGCCAGCAATTTGGGCATTATTTGAAAAGATTGTGTTGTTACCAACCACACAATCATGAGCAATGTGCACATAAGCCATGATCCAATTGTCATTACCAATTTTTGTAATGCCCTGATCTTGAATCGTGCCTGTGTGCAACGTAGTGAACTCACGAATCATATTGCGATCACCAATGATCAACTGAGTTGGCTCACCGCGATACTTCATATCTTGAGGTGCACCACCTACCGAAGCAAAGTGACCAATCTTGTTTTCTTGACCAATGGTCGTGCAACCTTCAACAACAGTGTGTGCGCCAATTTGAGTCTTAGCACCAATTTTGACATTCGGGCCAATAACTGCATAAGGTCCGATTTCAACGCCCTCTGCAATCTCCGCTTTGGGGTCAACAATGGCGGTTGGATGTATCAACGCCATCTTATGCTTCCTTTTTACGGATTGTGCACATCAAATCTGCCTCAGTCACCACTACATCATTGACTGTAGCGAAAGTTTTGAATTTCCAAATGCCACCTTTAAAACGTTCTACTGAGGCATTAAGAATCAATTGATCGCCTGGTGTCACTGGTTTCTTAAAGCGCGCATTATCAATGCCCACAAAGAAATACACAGAGTCATCTACTTTGTCTTGACCAAACGTGAGTAGCGCTGCTGTTTGTGCCAATGCTTCCAAAATTAGAACGCCTGGCATCACAGGAAACTCAGGAAAGTGCCCCGTAAACTGTGGCTCATTCATGGAGATATTTTTAAGAGCTTTTACGCGTTTACCAGCTTCTAACTCTAGAACACGATCCACCAATAAAAAAGGATAGCGATGCGGAAGCATCTTCAGAATCTGATTGATATCAAAATTAACAAGTTCAGTCATGACAATCCCTTTATTTCTTATCTTGAGTAATAGTTTTAATTTGCTGCTCTAAATCTTTAATCTTTTGTCGCATTTTATCTAGCCCGCGAACCAATACAGCAGTCTTTTCCCAATCTCTGTGTGGCAACATTGGGAATACACTGGTGTACTGCTGACCAGGTTCAACAATTGACTTCATGATAGATGTACCACCTGAAATAGTGGTTCGGTCGGCAACCTGAATATGCCCTGCAAAACTTGTAGAACCACCGATCATGCACATTTTTCCAATGGTTGTACTGCCAGCAACCGCTGTATTACCAGCAATCACCGTCAAAGCACCAATGTGAGCATTGTGGGCAATTTGTACCAAATTATCAATTTTGCAACCATCGTCAATGCGCGTATCTGCCATGGCGCCACGGTCTACAGATGTGTTTGAACCAATTTCCACATCATTACCAATCACTACTCGACCAGTTTGAGGGACCTTCACCCATTCACCAGCAGCTAGATCTGGGGCAAAACCAAAACCATCAGAACCAATCACTGTGCCGCTATGAATAATGTTTCTAAGTCCTACTTGGCAGTTGTAATAAATAGTCACATTGGGATACAACAAGGTGTCATCGCCAATCGTGGCATTTTCACCAACATGAACTTGCGAAACCAATACTGCACGAGCACCTATCTTTGCGCCCTTACCCACAACACATAATGGGCCAATATGAGCAGAATCAGAAATATCAGCACCAGACTCAATCACTGCAGTTGGATGAACACCCGGTTGATACTGAGGAGTCGCATGCTGGGCGAACTCCTGCGCAATTCTGGCAAATAATGCATAGGGATTTTTATGAATCAAAAAGCTTCTTTTGTTGCCAGCATCACCAGCAACCAAAAACTCGTAGTCAGCCTCGGAAACAATTAACCCTGCCGCCTGACTGGCTGCTGCTTCATTGCGGTAAAGGGGATTTGCTAAAAAGGCAAGCTGGCCTACACCAGCTTGATTGAGAGGCGCAAAGCTAGAGACCTGCACCTTGCCATCGCCCGCTAAGCGAGCCGAATAGCGTTCGGCTAACTCAGCAATGGTTGGCATTTGTAACCTATTTGAAATAATTAACGAAGGTTGTTAAGTGCCTTGATCACGTCATCAGTCACTTCAATCTTTGGACTAACGTAGGCAGCTTCTTGAACGATTAAATCAAGTTTTCTTTGCTCAGCAACAACTTTTAAAGCCTGATTGGCTTTTTGAGCTATCTTTGAGCGCTCTTCAAAACTGCGCTGATTCACGTCCTCGGTAAATTCACGTTGTTTGCGTTGCAATTCACGATCAGCATCAGCTAGCTCACGTTGCTTACGCACACGCTCAGCATCTGGCATGACAGCAGCATCTTTATCTAATTTTTCTGCAGCAGTTTTAATTTTTTGAGCATCATCACGCAACTCTTTTTCACGCTTGGCAAACTCAGCCTGAAGCTTTGCTTGACTGGCTTTAGCCATATTAGATTCTTTAAAAATACGCTCAGAATTAACAACACCAATACGGCTACTAAAGTCTTTAGCCTCATCTGCAGCAAAAACGGCTGAAGACGCAACAAGAAGTGCCGCTAATGTTGATTGAATTAATTTTGAGTTAATGCGATTCATATATAAACCTTAAAAAAATTAAAACGCTGTACCAATCTGGAACTGGAATCTCTGTAGGCGATCACCAGGCTTAGTATTTAATGGGAAACCATAACTAAACTTGAGTGGGCCCAATGGAGAAATCCATGAAAGACCAAAACCAGTAGAAGTTCTTAAACCTGCAAAGGTTGGCACTCCGTCATAAATATTACCAGCATCTAGGAAGCCAAAAATACGCAATGTTTTATCAACCCCAGAACCAGGCACAGGGAAAGTATATTCCACGTTACCCACCAACTTAGATGATCCGCCAACTGGAGTAATCGCACCATTCAGCGTATTTGTGTATGAGGGTCCTAAAGAACCAGGCATATAACCCCTTACAGAGCCAATACCACCCACAAAGTAGTTTTTAGTCACAGGGAATGGTTTGTTGTTGTATGTATCACCATAACCAATCTCACCATTGAAAGACAAAATATTGCCCTTTGAGAATGGGTAGAAATATTGGTGTTGGTAATAAATACGGTAGTACTGCAAATCAGCTAATGGCGTACCAGACTCAAAGTTGACTTGTTGATACGTGCCACGAGATGGAATCAATGCACTGTCACGCGCATCACGTGACCAACCGATGGTAAATGGCACGTTCAAATTACTTTTGCCATATGCAGTTACATAATCGGTATAACGTTGTGGCGTATTGGTTGATGTCTCCATCGATAACTGCTCAATACCTAAACCAAAGAACACACGATCTACTTCAGAATATGGGACGCCTAATTTAAAGCTACCGCCCGTTGAAACAATTCTGTACTCTGAGTCACCCAAGTAGTACAACGGTCTTGATGTTCTTGTGTATACCTCTGTAAAACGGCTGATACCATCTTCTGTGAAATATGGATCATAGTTAGACAAAGCCAAAGTTCTATTAGTTTTACCAGTATTAACGTTCAAGCCAATGCTAGTACCAGTACCAAAAGCATTCTCTTGAGAAATACCTGCAGTCAAGATCAATTTATCTGTGGATGAGAAACCTGCACCCAAGCTTAAAGAACCAGTTGGTTTTTCTGCGACCTTGATACCTACATCGACTTGATCAGACACACCAGGAATATCTTCAGTATTCACCTCTACATCTGTGAAGTAACCAAGTCTATTAATTCTGTCTTTTGATAGCTTAAGCTTCTCACTGTCAAACCAAGAACTCTCTAGTTGACGCATCTCGCGACGAATCACTTCATCACGTGTTTTTGCGTTACCTGACACATTGATCTTGCGAACATAAGTACGCTTACCTGGGTCAACAATCAGATTAAGATCTACTAACTGCTTATCTTTTTGCAAATTAGGTTGCGGGTTAATTGCCGCGAAAGCATAACCATAAGCACCCAACTTGTCGGCAATAGCTTTGGTGCTCTCAGTTAATTTGGCTGATGAGAAAACATCACCCACTTTTAAATTAACTAATTTAGCTAACTCTTCTTCTTTGTTTAATAATTCACCCGCCAACTTCACTGAGGCAACCTTGTATTGTTGGCCTTCACGAAGGTTGATGTTGAGGTAAATACCTTTTTTATCAGGCGTGATTGAAACTTGCGTTGACTCAATCACAAACTCTAGATAACCACGATTTAAGTAGTAAGAACGAATGGCTTCCAAGTCAGCCGTTAACTTTTGCTTAGAGTAAAGATCGTTCTTGGTATACCAAGACAACCAGTTTGGCGTTGAGAGTTGCATCTCTTCACGCAAATCTTTCTCTTTGAATGCCTGATTACCAACAATGTTAATTTGAACAATCTTAGAAACCTGACCCTCATCAACGTTAAACACAATCGCTACACGATTGCGCTCAACTGGAGTCACTGTTGTAACTACTTCTGCCGCGTAATAGCCACGGGACACATACTGACGCTTCAACTCTTGCTCTGCTTTATCAATTAGAGCTTTATCGTAATAACGAGCTTCAGCAACACCCACTGCTTTGAGAGACTTCTTCAAAGCATCTTTATCAAATTCTTTAATGCCGGTGAACTCGAGCTGTGAAACCGCCGGTCTTTCTTCAACTGTTACAACCAATACCTGGCCATCTGATTCAACTTTGACGTCTTTAAAAAAACCCGTGTTGTACAAGGCACGAATAGCATCAGCACCCTTGTCATCTGTGAATGTCTCGCCTACCTTTACTGGTAGATAGCTAAATACTGTGCCAGGTTCTACCCTTTGCAAGCCTTCGACTCGGATATCTTTCACCACGAATGGATCAGCCGCCCACACGGAGCTACATAGAAGACCTGCTGCAATTGCAGCTAGAGGTGTACGAATAAATTTTTTACTTGGTTTCAACGTAAAAACAATCTAGAAATATCGTTAAACAAAGCCAATATAGTTAATAACATTAGGCTACCAACACCAACTCTTTGAAGCACATTTTGCCATGCTTCAGGAACCTTACTTCCTGTGAGCAATTCCCATGCATCATACAGTAGCTGACCACCATCTAACATAGGTAAAGGCATCAAGTTAAGAATCCCCAAACTGATACTAATCAAAGCCAAAAAACCTAAATAAGACTGCCACCCTACCTGGACTGATTTACCCGCCATATCAGCAATACTTAAGGGGCCACCAATCTGCTTAATCGAGGATTCACCCGTGAAAATGCCACCCAACATCCTCAGTGAAACCATGCTGACATCCCAGACGCGCTCTACAGCCACCCCTAAGGAATCCCATAAGCCTAATTTCAGCTCAAATATAGCCACAGGTTCTGTTAAATCAGGTTTAACACCCAATGCAGCCAATGGATCGACATCTGGAGCCAACTTAGGCATTTTTTCTTCTTTAAAAACAATGGCTTGCTCATCACCCTTCGCTGTTTTAACCTGTAAAACAAAGCCCTCTTTAGCTGTTACCGCATCTAAAAGACGCCATCTCAACTGATTCCAGCTAAGAATTGAACGAAAAGTCTGCTCATCCCCCTGCTTCCATCCAATAACCGTATCACCACCAAAAACTCCTGCTTCATAAGCCAAACTGGCTTGAGTAGGCTCAGCTAACTTTGAGGGGATTTGAGGAACACCTGAGATAAATAAGGTTGCTAAGAAAATAATCGCTAAAACAAAGTTGGCTAATGGACCTGCGGCAACTATGAAGGATCTTTTCCACAATGGCTTGCTCTTGAATGACTCCTCATCCATCTTGACGTAACCACCTAATGGCAAACTACTTAATGCCCATTCAGTTGCGTCTGGGTTTTTTTGATAAGTCCAAATAGTTTTGCCAAAACCAACAGAAAATCTTAAAACTCTGACACCGCAGAGTCGAGCAGCACTGTAATGACCAAACTCATGAAAACTGACCAATAAACCAATCGCAACTAAAAAAGCAATCAGTGACCAAAGGGCTGCCATGACTAGTAACCTTTCATGACGTTATGAGCAATGGTTCTTGACTCTTGATCAATGGCCAAGATCGCATCCAACTGATCAGCGGCTGAAACACTGAATTGCTCGAGGGTTTTTTCCACCACATCTGCAATTTGAGTGAATTTAATTTTTTGCATCAGGAATGCCTCAACTGCCACTTCATTAGCAGCATTTAAAACAGTTGGCATCAAACCACCTAAGCTTAAAGCTTGATACGCCAACTTCAAAGAAGGAAATTTTTGGCTATCAACCTCTTCAAAATGAAGCTGACCTAACTTCATAAAATCTAATTCTTCTACTCCACCATCGATTCGGTTAGGCCAACCTAAACCATAGGCAATTGGAGTCTTCATATCAGGCTGCCCCAGTTGAGCAATAACGGAACCATCTACATAGCGAACCATCGAATGAATCACGCTTTGTGGGTGTATCAAGACTTTAATTTGTTCTGCAGGCAAACCGAATAAATAGTGAGCCTCTATTACTTCTAAGCCCTTATTCATCATCGTTGCTGAATCAACGGAAATTTTGCGCCCCATCACCCAATTAGGATGCGCACAAGCCTGATCTGGTGTAACACTGGCTAACTGATCTAAGGAATGATTTCTAAATGGGCCACCAGATGCAGTTAGAAGAATTTCTTTAACGCCCAAAGTGCTGTATTGACCTCTTGCCCCACCATTAGATGTATTTGCATCTGGTAGGCATTGATAAATGGCATTGTGCTCACTATCAATCGGCAAAAGTTCAGCGCCGCTTTGTGCAACCGCAGCCATGAATATGTCGCCAGCCATGACCAAGGATTCTTTATTGGCGAGCAATATTCGTTTACCTAACTTTGCTGCCTCAATGGTTGGAACCAAACCTGCCGCACCAACAATCGCTGCCATGACTGTATCTACAGATGACAATGTGGATGCAGTTGCAAGTGCCTCTGGCCCATATTGAACATCCGTCTTAATGTTGGCGGCTTGCAGTAAATCTTGTAAATGTTGCGCAGCACTAGCGCTACCAACAACAGCTAACTCTGGCTTGAACTCAATACATTGCTGAGCCAGCACTTCAACGTTTCTGTGAGCCGTTAATGCCTTAATGGCAAATAAATCTGGGTGCGCACGCACCACCTGTAACGTATTAACGCCAATTGAACCGGTCGACCCCAATACACAAATATGTCTCATGCTGTTTAGGCAACCAAAATCATTAAGAGTGCTGCCAATGGCAAAACTGGCAACAAGGCGTCGATTCTGTCTAAGAACCCACCATGACCAGGCAATAAAGCACTACTGTCTTTAACGCCAGCAATTCGCTTCATTTGAGATTCAAACAAGTCACCTTGAATACTCATGACTACGCTAAGACTTGTTAGAGCCAATAAACCTAACCAACCTAATTTTTCTTGGAGGATGTAAAAGTAGTTGCTACGCGTTAAGTCATACTCAGATAAAACTACAACAGATAAACATGCAATACACAAAACTAATAACCAACCACCAACAGCACCTTCAATTGATTTACCAGGGCTTAGACGAATCGCCAACTTATGTTTACCAAATGCTTTACCTGCAAAATAAGCGCCAATATCTGCTGCCCAGACCAAAACCAAAACAGACAAAAATAGTGACATGCTAATGGCGCGCAAATGCATCAGAGCAAACCAACATGCTGGCAATATAAATAACCCTATCACCGCGAGTGGCCAACGCCAAAAATTCATATTGAGATCCAACGCCTTGCTCATGAAAAAAGGCACTAACAACAACCAAAAAGCCAATGTTGCCCAAAGCAAGTATTCAACCGCATGTATATCGGCATACATGAACCATGTGGCTAAATTAAGTAAGCAAAGCCCTGCATACGAGTAGGCTCTTTTCATGTTTTGTGGAAACAATAAACGCCACCACTCCCAAGCAGCCAATGTAATCACCAAGGCAATCAAAACACCTAACCAAATTAATGGTGCAAACCACAGCACAGGTAAGAAAACTGCCAATAATGCTAAGGCTGTGATTACTCGCGTTTTTAACATCTACTCAACCTTATCTTTATTTGCACTAACTACTTGAGCACTTGTTCTACCAAATCTGCGCTCTCTATCTTGATACCAAGCAAAAGACTCTCTTAGCGCAGCAGGATCAAAATCTGGCCAAAGCACGTCTGTGAAATAAAGCTCTGTATAGGCCAACTGCCAGAGCAAGAAGTTACTGATTCGCTGCTCGCCACCAGTTCTAATAAATAAATCTGGCTCTGGAGCAAATGACATCGACAAGTGAGGTGTTAGCAAGGCTTCAGTGACTTCGTCGGCGGCAATACTAGGATTAGCTTTTAAACAAGCTGAGACTGCTTGCAACATATCCCAACGACCGCCATAGTTGGCTGCAATCGTTAAATTAAGCCCCGTATTTTCTGCTGTACGAGCCTCAGCTTGCGCCACACGTTCCTGAATCAATGGGTCAAAACGACTTAAATCACCAATCAGTCTCAAACGAACATTATTGCGGTGTAAACGGGTAATTTCTTTTTCTAATGCAGTTAAAAATAACTTCATTAGAAAACCAACTTCTTCTGCGGGTCTGCGCCAATTTTCAGAGCTAAAGGCAAATAACGTTAAATATTGAACGCCTGCATCACCACAATCTTTAACAATTTTACGAACTGTCTCTAAGCCTTGCTTATGTCCTGCGACTCTGGGCAAAAAACGTTTAGTAGCCCAACGACCATTGCCATCCATGATGATGGCTACGTGCTTAGGCACACCAGTTACCTCAGGGACATCCTGAGTCGAACTGGTGTGTACTTGAGTTGATTGAGTGGTCATAACTGAACTGTTAAAGCCTTGGCTTAAACAGTCATGATTTCTTTTTCTTTTTCAGAAATAATTTTGTCAATTTCAGCAACAAAACGATCAGTCATCTTTTGAACTTCATCCTGAGAGCGACGCTCGTCATCCTCAGAAATTTCTTTATCTTTGGCTAATTTCTTCAAAGACTCATTCGCATCACGTCTTAAATTACGCACAGCAATCTTTGAATCTTCACCCTCGCCTTTAACAACTTTTGTCAATTCTTTACGACGCTCTTCAGTCAACGCAGGCATTGGCACACGAATGATGTTGCCTTGTGTCGCAGGATTCAAACCTAAATCAGATTCACGAATGGCCTTTTCAACAGCACCCATCATGTTCTTTTCCCATGGCTGAACTGTCAAAGTTCTAGCATCAGCCAAACCTAAGTTAGCCACTTGTGCCAAAGGAGTTGGGTTGCCGTAATAGTCAACGTTGATTTGCTCCAAAATACCAGGGTGAGCACGACCCGTTCTAATTTTTTGCAAATTAGACTTCAATGACTCAATCGACTTAGTCATTTTTTGTTCTGTGGTTTTTTTAATATCTGCAGCAGACATAATGCTTCCTTTTATACGTGTACCAATGTGCCTTCGTTTTCACCCATCACCACACGCTTTAGCGCACCTGGTTTTAGGATTGAAAATACTTTAATAGGTAGTTTTCTGTCGCGACATAACGCAAATGCAGTCGCATCCATCACTTGTAAGTTTTTAATAATTGCTTCATCAAAGCTAATAGTGTCATATCTAGTAGCTGTTGGGTCTTTCTTTGGATCGCTGGTATAGATACCATCTACTTTAGTAGCTTTTAATACCACTTCTACGCCCATCTCTGCACCACGAAGTGCTGCAGCTGTATCTGTCGTAAAGAACGGGTTGCCCGTACCAGCAGCAAACACCACCACCTTACCTTCTTCCATATGACGAATCGCTCTAGGGCGGATATACGGCTCAACCACTTGATCCATCCTCAATGCAGATTGAACGCGTGCCTCCACGCCTTTTTGGCGCAGTGCATCTTGCAAGGCTAAAGAATTCATCATTGTTGCCAACATACCCATGTAGTCAGCTGTCGCACGGTCCATACCTGCCGCACCGCCAGCTACCCCTCTAAATATGTTGCCGCCACCGATCACGATGGCTAACTGCACGCCACTTTGAACCACTTCAGCAATATCCGTCACCATGGCATCAATGGTGGATGGGTTGATTCCGTAAGAATCGTCGCCCATTAAGGCTTCACCTGATAGTTTTAACAACACTCTTTTGTACGCTGGCATGGTTAGTCTCTCTATAGTGGGCAATTATCAAGTTCCGAAAGTATAAAGGGCACGAAGGTATTAACCCCGTGCCCTTTCGAACTACTAGTACTACTTAGGCCGTGGCTTTTGCAGCAGCTACTTGAGCAGCTACTTCAGCAGCGAAGTCATCTTGACGCTTCTCAATACCTTCACCAACAACATACATCGTAAAGCTCTTAATTGTTGTGTTTGCAGCTTTCAACATTTGCTCTACTGTTTGCTTGTCGTTTTTAACGAAAGTTTGATTCAACAAAGAAACTTCTTTCAAGTACTTCTGAACAGAACCTTCAACCATCTTAGCAACGATGTCAGCAGGTTTACCTGATTCAGCAGCCTTCAATTCAGCAACACTTTTCTCTGTAGCAATTTTGTCAGCAGGAACGTCTGCAGCTGACAAAGCGATTGGCTTCATCGCAGCGATGTGCATAGCCACGTCTTTAGCAGCTGTGTCATCACCAGTGTATTCAACCATCACGCCAATACGTGTACCGTGTAGATATGAAACCAATTTGCTGTCGCCAGAAAAACGTGTGAAACGACGCAAAGACATGTTTTCACCGATACGACCGATCAACTCAGCACGAACTTCTTCAACTGTCTTACCAGCATATGGCAATGCAGACAAAGCAGCTACATCAGCTGGGTTTTTCTCAGCAACTAATTGAGCACATGCATTGCTCAAAGCCAGGAAATCATCGTTCTTAGAAACGAAGTCTGTCTCACAGTTAACCTCAACCAAGGCGCCTGTTGTGCCATTGATGAAAGCAGTGATAACGCCTTCTGCAGTAACACGTGAAGCAGCTTTACCAGCTTTGCTACCAAGTTTTACACGCAGAATCTCTTCCGCTTTAGCCATATCGCCATCAGCTTCAGTTAGAGCTTTTTTGCACTCCATCATTGGAGCATCGGTTTTGGCGCGTAGTTCGCCAACCATTGCAGCAGTAATTGCAGCCATTACTCACCCTTTCCTTCTTCAACGAACTCATCAGCATCGCCCTTAACAGCTTCTAGAACTTGCTGAACAGCATTAGCTTTACCTTCCAAGATAGCATCAGCCATCGCACGAACGTATAGAGCAACTGCTTTGCTTGAGTCATCGTTACCTGGGATGATGTAATCAACACCTTCAGGTGAGTGGTTCGTATCAACCACAGCAATCACTGGAATACCTAATTTCTTAGCTTCTGTAATAGCAATCTTATGGTAGCCAACGTCAACCACGAAAATCGCATCAGGAGTACCAGTCATATCTTGAATACCGCCCAATGACTTCTCTAGTTTTTCGATGTCACGGCTAGTAGTCAAAGCTTCTTTCTTAGACAAACGCTCCCAGTCGCCGTTTTCGCGAGCAGCAGTCATGTCTTTTAGACGCTTGATAGAACCTTTAACAGTTTTAAAGTTAGTCAATGTACCGCCCAACCAACGTGCATCCACATATGGCATACCAGCACGAGTTGCTTCTTCAGCAATGATCTCTTTTGATTGACGCTTTGTACCTACGAACAAAATTGTGCCGCGGTTAGACGCTACTTGACGCACAAACTTTTGCGCTTCCAAGAACATTGGAAGAGTTTTCTCGAGGTTGATAATATGAATTTTGTTGCGATGACCGAAAATATAAGGGGCCATCTTTGGTGACCAGAAGCGAGTTTGGTGACCAAAATGGCAACCGGCTTCTAGCATTTGACGCATAGTCACAGACATGTAAATCTCCTAAGGGTTAAGTCTAGAACCAAGTCCTGACTGCACTAAAAAGTGCCACCCTGGACGGCTTGGTTCGTGATTCTGCTCCAGACCATCTGAAACAGTGCCCGTATTCTACCCTAAAAATAGTATTAAAGCCATGAAAACAATGAATTTATGCTGGATAATCGAGGTATGTTGACTGAAACTAAAAAACCCTCTTCCCTAGAATTTATAGCTGGCATGCGTGAAGCTGGGCGCTTGGCTAGTGAAGTATTGGACCATGTGACCCCCTTTGTTAAAGCTGGGGTGACAACGGGCGAATTAGACCGTATTTGCCATGAATACATGGTTAATGTTCAAAAAACGGTACCTGCCCCGCTCAATTACCAGCCACCTGGTTATCCACCGTTCCCTAAGTCTATCTGTACCTCAGTCAACGACGTGATCTGCCACGGTATACCTGGCGACAGAATCCTTAAAGATGGCGATGTCGTGAATCTTGATATCACTGTGATTACGCCCACTGGCTATTACGGAGATACCAGCCGAATGTTTGCCATTGGTGAGCCCTCTATTTTGGCCAAACGCCTCTCCCAAGTGACATATGAATGTATGTGGCTAGGCATTGCTCAAGTTAAACCTGGCTGCACACTCGGTGATATTGGTCATGCGATTCAAAGCCACGCAGAAGGTGCTGGCTATTCAGTGGTGCGCGAATACTGCGGCCATGGCATTGGCCAAGTTTTCCATGATGAACCTCAGATTGTTCACTATGGCAAACCCGGTCTTGGAGAAAAGCTCTACGAGGGCATGACCTTCACGATTGAACCAATGATCAATGCAGGTAAACGAGACATCCGCACGATGCCCGACCAATGGACAGTTAAAACTAAAGATAGAAGCCTATCAGCCCAATGGGAGCACACTTGCTTAGTAACTGCTACTGGCGTTGAAGTTCTAACTTACTCAGCAGGCAGCCCACCTCCGCCAGAATGCGTTGGTAATCTTAAATTTAGACCCTGAGTCATGGATACCCTCGCCACTCTTAAAACTCGTCGACAAGCTCGTTTTGAGGAATTTAAGAAGGATCTGAACGTTAGCAGACTCACCAAGGATGTCTGTCAATTAACTGATCAACAGTTATTGCTCGCTTGGCAAGAAAGTGGTCTTGAACAATATGCCGCCTTGGTTGCGGTCGGTGGCTTTGGTCGCGGCGAACTATTTCCATATTCAGATGTTGATATTCTGGTTCTTCTATCTGAAAAGTTAAGCGCTGAGGATTTATCAATTGTTAACCCGAAGGTAGAGGCTTTTATTACTCGCTGCTGGGACTTAGGAATTGAAATCGGCTCATCAGTTAGAAACATCGATGAGTGCCTGCAAGAAGCGGCAGCAGACATCACCGTTAGAACATCCCTATTAGAGTCGCGCTGGATTGGTGGGGATAAGAAGTTATACCGCCGCTTCTTGGTGCAATTCGACGCTGCCATGGATGCTAAAGCTTTCTATCAAGCCAAGTTGCTAGAGCTACGCCAAAGACATCACAAACATAATGACACACCCTACTCTTTAGAACCAAACTGCAAAGAGAGTCCTGGCGGCTTAAGAGATTTGCAGGTGATTTTGTGGATGACTAAAGCAGCAAAGTTAGGCAATAGCTTCTCTGACTTACATAAAAAGGGCTTACTCACCAAGAGAGAATCCCTGGAAATTAATCGCAATCTAAAGTTTTTACAAACACTGAGAACCCAATTACATTTGGTGGCCAAACGTCGTCAAGATGTGTTGGTGTTTGATTTACAAACACAACTTGCAGAAGCCTTTGGCTTAGATTCAGAAAATGGCACACGTGCCAGCGAAAAAATCATGAAGAGGTATTACTGGGCAGCCAAGGCAGTGACCCAGCTAAATGAGATTCTTCTGCAAAATATTGAAGCTATTCTTTTCCCCAAAGAATCAAGAATCACTAGACCAGTTTCAGAACATTTTGTTGAAAAACAAGGTTTGCTCGATATTGCTGATCCACTACTTTTTGAAAAGCACCCAGAACAGATTTTGAGAGCCTTTTTGCTCTATACAAAAACACCTGGGGTCAAAGGGTTCTCAGCTCAAATATTAAGAGGCCTCTATAACGCCAGAGGTCTGATGAATGCTCAGTGGCGCAACAACCCTGAGAACCGTGCATGCTTTATGGATATCGTGAAACAACATGATGGCATCACTCATGCGTTCAGATTAATGAATCAAACCAGCGTGCTAGGCAGATACCTGCCTGCGTTTAGACGTATTGTTGGTCAAATGCAGCATGATTTATTCCACGTCTATACAGTGGATCAACACATTCTCATGGTGCTGCGCAATGTCAGAAGATTTTGGGTAGTTGAGCACACGCATGAGTTTCCATTCTGTAGCCAACTAGCAGCTAACTATGACAAACCATGGCTATTAATTTTGGCCGCTCTATTCCATGATATTGCCAAAGGTCGCGGTGGTGATCACTCAGAGTTAGGTAAAAAAGATGCTCGTCAATTTGGCAAGCAGCATGGATTATCAAAAGAAGACACTGATATCTTAGTTTGGTTGGTAGCAGAACACCTCACCATGAGTCAGGTGGCACAAAAACAAGACATCGGCGACCCAGATGTTGTCAAAGCATTTGCCAAGCGCGTTAAAACAGAGCGACGTCTCACAGCTTTGTACTTATTAACCGTGGCCGATGTCCGAGGCACTAGCCCCAAGGTCTGGAACGCATGGAAAGGCAAACTACTTGAGGATCTCTACAAACTGACTCTACGAGTTATTGGTGGCGGTCAGCATGATGTGAGCTCAGAGCTTGAACAAAACCAATCTGAAGCCAAAAAGATGTTGCGTCTATTTGGTCTTCAAGCAGATGCTCATGAAGAGCTTTGGAAGCAATTAGACATCCCATTCTTTTTGCGTCACGAACCCAGCGACATTGCATGGCTAACTAAACATTTGTATGGACGAGTCAATCATCAAGAACCGATTGTGCGAGCCAGACTATCTCCCGTTGGAGAAGGTCTACAGGTTGCGGTTTACATCAAAGACCAACCCGATTTGTTTGCCAGAATTTGCTCATACTTTGACCAACAGGGCTTCTCAATTTTGGATGCTCGCATTCATACAACCCAGCATGGCTATGCGCTAGACACATTCCAGATTTCTGGCACCAACCTATTGCGTGAAGGTGGTCACTATCGCGACATCATCCAATTGGTTGAACATGACCTGGCTGCGGTTTTAAAGAAAGTGGCACCATTACCAACTGCCAATCAAGGTCGCTTATCTCGACAATCAAGAAGCTTCCCTATACAACCACGCGTTAGTTTGCGCGCTGATGATCGAGGTCAGTACTTTGTGCTATCCGTATCCGCTAATGACAGAAGCGGCATTCTCTATGCCATTGCAAAAATATTGGCTGAACACGGAATCTCCTTACACACCGCCAGAATTAATACCCTAGGCGAGCGTATTGAGGACGTGTTTTTGCTTGCAGGAGAAAATTTATCTAAAGATTCAAAAATACAAATTCAATTAGAAACTGAAATATTAGAAGCTTTGGCTGTTTAAACCTTAATTAGCTTTGCAACATGGCAATTAGCTGGGCTTCATCTATCACGGTCACACCTAGTTCTTGGGCTTTTTCAAGCTTACTGCCAGCATCTGCACCTGCAACAACATAGCTGGTCTTGGCAGAAACAGATCCAGCCACCTTAGCACCAGCTTTTTCTAACAAAGCTTTTGCTTGATCTCTAGACATGGTTGGCAAAGTTCCAGTCAAAACAAACGTCTTACCAACCAACTCTGGATGTAAGGTAGATTGCTCGACTTCTAGCTCAATATCAGCAGCTAATAATTGCTCTATCACCTCACGATTGTGAGCTTCGCTAAAAAAGCTGACCAATGACTGAGCAACAACTGGACCAACATCATTCACCTGCAATAACTCTTCTTCTGTGGCACCCATCACTTGATGAATACCCCCAAAATGCTTGGCCAAATCTTTGGCTGTACTCTCGCCCACATGGCGAATACCTAGAGCAAAAATAAATCTGGCTAAAGAGTTTTTTCTGGATTGATTAATAGCAGCCAAAAGATTTTCGGCTGATTTCTCACCCATGCGTTCCAAATTAGCAAGAGCCATCAAACCCAACTTATATAAATCAGCAGGAGTTCTGACTATTTGAAGATCTACTAGCTGATCAACAATCTTTTCACCCAAACCCTCGATATCCATGGCACGTCGTTGCGCAAAGTGCAGTAAAGCTTGCTTGCGCTGAGCTGGGCAAAATAGTCCGCCACTGCACCGAGCTACCGCCTCATCTTCTGGTTTCACAATATGTGAACCACATATAGGGCATGCTGTAGGCATCACAAATGATGTTGCATCTGCCGGCCTTTTTTCTTTGATAGCCGAGACCACCTCAGGAATCACATCACCGGCTCGCCGCACCACCACAGTATCACCAATGTGAATATCTTTACGACGAACTTCATCTTCATTATGCAAAGTGGCATTAGTGACAGTAACACCACCTACCACCACAGGGGACAACCTAGCAACAGGAGTAATAGCTCCTGTTCTACCCACTTGCACATCAATCCCCAAAACGGTTGTTAGTGCTTCTTGAGCTGGAAATTTATGTGCCACAGCAAAGCGTGGTGCTCTGGATACAAACCCCAGGTCTTCTTGTAATTCTCTGGAATTAACCTTGTAAACCACACCATCTATGTCGTATGGCAATTGATCTCTTAGCTGCCCAATTTGTCGATAGAAACCCATCAAGCCATCAATTGACTTAAGAACTGCACGATGTTCACAAACTGGCAGACCCCAGCTAGCGTATAAATTTAATAAATCTGAGTGTGTATTGGGTAAGTAGCTAGATGGCTCACATTGCCCTATTCCATATGAGAAAAATGACAGAGTTCTTTGTGCAGTAATTCTGGGATCCAATTGGCGCAAACTGCCTGCAGCAGCATTTCTAGGATTGGCGAAAGTTTTTTCTGACCTCTCTATTGCTGCACGATTTAATGCATCGAAATCTTTATGGCTCATAAAAACCTCACCCCGGACATCCAACACATCGGGATGATCATGGCCTTTTAATTTAAGAGGAATCGCTTTAATCGTTCTAATGTTGGCTGTTACATCTTCTCCGCTATAGCCATCGCCACGAGTAGCCGCTTGAACTAAAACACCCTTTTCATATCTGAGAGTAATAGCCAAACCATCAAACTTAAGTTCTGCAGCATATTCCACTTCAGACAAATCAAGTCCTTCGCGACAACGCTTATCAAACGCTTCCGCCTCTTTATCCTCTAGAGCGTTATTAAGGGACAGCATCGGAACCACATGCTTTACCTCAGAAAACAAACTACTCGCCTGTCCACTCACTCGCTGCGATGGCGAATCTGGCGTCACCCAGTCAGGATGATCCTTTTCAATAGCTAATAGCTCACGATATAACTTATCGTATTCAGCATCTGGAAGAATGGGGTCATCAAGAACGTAGTAGGCATGATCCAAACTTGCCAACTCTTCTTTCAGCCAAGCATAACGGGCCGAATCAGACATTCATGACCCCTAAGAAAAGAGCCTGCTTGCTGTGGTTGATCCGGCAGGAATACCCTGTTGATCCATCGCTTGATAGATCTCACCTAACTGCGCCGTGATTGCAGAAACTGCTTCATCGACCAATGGTCTACCGGCATCATCAACCAAGTTACCATTCAAAGATTCTGCCAACAACTTAGCGTCATCTAACATGATTTTGAATGGTGTCATGGCATAAGGTACACGTGGCAAATCTAACAATAAAGTGACATATTGAATATTTGCCTTACTCAAATCATCACGCAAAAAATTAGCTTGGTCAGCAACTAACTTGTAAACGACCACATTGGAAATGATGCGCTGATAATCACGACCATCTCTAGATAGCAAGAAACCAGCCTTAGTAGCAACTGATTGAATGGTCGACAGGTTCCACATGCCCTCTTTCGGAATAACCGTGATGCCCAGTTGAATATCACTTTGAGCAGCAAATTGGTCTAAATTCTTAGCCTCTTCAATCACTTCATTCACTGGCGGTAAATCAATTTCCGCATCTAAAGCATTAGCCAATGCCTGCGCTTTAGAAACAAAATCAGATAAATCAACAATCCCAATAGGGCCAGTACGGTTTGCTAACTGAATGGCTACTTGCAACTCCGTGTAAGCACCAGTCATGACCACTGATTCCCAATCAGACGTAGCATTAAGACCTTCGCACATCCATGTAAAGAGACTATTTTTTGGCCAATCAGTCAAATAACCCAAAATTTCTTCGCCACTAATTGACTCTGGCAAACGTAAAGCCACCACGCAATCTATCAATGGGTCAATTTTTGCTACAGATACAACTGGAACTGGAATCGCTGCGTCAGATGCTCCAAGTGTCGGCTCAGATCTACCAACAACCCCATCTATTGATGAGAAACCAGGTTGAGTTGTCGCCGCCTCATCCACATGATTGGATGCATCCTCTACCTCCACCTTGCGAATACGCATGGCGTTGTAAATCATCACCAATACCAATAAGCTGAAGCCGATTAAACCAAGGGATAACTGAAGTTCCGTTAACCCTAAGGACGCGGCAAATTCAGCAAATCCGATCATTAAGCAGCCTCCACCATGGTTGCGGCAGCCTCTAAGTCAACGGCAACAATTCTAGAAACACCCTGTTCTTGCATCGTGACACCAATTAATTGGTTAGCAATTTCCATGGTGATCTTGTTGTGTGAAATAAAGACGAATTGTGTATTAGCTGACATACGAGCAACCATATCTGCATAGCGACCAGTATTAGCATCATCTAACGGCGCGTCCACCTCGTCAAGTAAGCAGAACGGTGCTGGATTTAATTGGAATAACGAGAATACCAATGCAATCGCAGTCAATGCTTTTTCACCACCAGATAAGAGATGAATAGTTGAGTTCTTTTTGCCTGGAGGTTGCGCCATCACTTGAACACCAGAATCAAGAATCTCTTCGCCAGTCATTACCAATTTAGCATTACCACCACCAAATAAGTCCGGGAATAGTTTCGCAAAATGTTCATTCACTTGATCGAATGTGCCTTGCAATAACTCACGAGTTTCCGAGTCAATCTTCGCAATCGCATCAGTCAATGTGTTAATTGCCTCATTCAAGTCAGCAGATTGAGCATCCAAGAACGTCTTACGCTCTTGAGCACTTGCTAATTCTTCTAAGGCTGCCATATTAACTGGGCCCAAACCTTGAATTTCTTGATTGAGCTTATTCACCTCAGACTGCAAAGTACTTACCTTCATGTCTGGAGTTAAACGAGCTTTAAGTTCATCAACATTCGCTTCTGCATCCATCAACATGGTTGCAAATTGCTCAACGTTCAATCTAGCTGCCTGCTCTTTTAATTGCAATTCCATTGCTTTATCGCGCAATGGTTGCAAACTACGCTCAATAGTTAAGCGCGCTTCATCACCTTCACGCAAGCGATGTGAGATAGCATCCATTTCAGTTCTGGCATTTGCCAAAGCAGCTTCACGTGCACTTCTCTGAATCAATAGATTTTGCAAAGATTCTTGAGCAGCCTCATCTGATAATGTATGCAACTCTTCTTGAGAATTACCCAAACTAACTTGAATATCACCAACCTGCTGTTGAGCAGACTGTTGATCACGAGTTAGATCGCTAATACGTTGCACCAAGGTTCTAGTATTAAATGACGCTTCACTAGCCTCACGTTCAGCCAATCGTAGCGCCTCACGAGCTTGCTCTAGAGCATGCTGAGCAGCCTGATAGGTGTCTTGAGCATTCGCTAAGCTGTCACCATGAACACCTTTTTCTTCTTGCGCTTTATCAAGCTCAGCTTGTCCTTCATCTCTCACACCTTGCAGCTCAGCTGCTTGATGAGAAAGTTCTTCTAATTCGTGATTAATTTGCTCAGCTCTAGTGCGATATTTCTCATCAGCTTGCGCTAACTGCAAACGCTCCACTTCCAAGTTATGAGCTTCACGAACTGCTTGCTCAGCAGTTTGACGAGCCTGTTGGGCTAATTGTTGCGCTTGTTGATAAGCTGCTTGAGTTCTACTTGCCTCACTCTGCGCCTCATCAAGAATCAATTGCTGCGCTTTTAATTGAAGGTCTAAGTTTTCGATTTCTTGACCACGAGCCAGTAAACCAGCCTGCTCAGAATCTTCCGCATACAACTGCAAGCTAACGCGACTAACGATATGGCCTTCTTTAACTAATAGAACACCGCCTTGTGGCAATTGTTCTCTGCGGCGCATCGCATCATCCAAGCTATCTGCAATGTAAACATTTCCCAACCATTCTTGAACCACTGCCTTAATAGCAGAGTCTTTGACTTGCACACGGCTCATCAAGCTAGTTAAACCAGCCGCATTCGCTTCTGCAGTTGTGACACCTTGACCAGAATAGAAAGCCAAACGGGATGGTGGCGCATCTTGAGCCAAACGCACAGCTTCATTTAAATCACTGGCTTGTAAAGCTGTTACACGCTCACGCAAGACAGCTTCTAGAGCAGTTTCCCAGCCCTTCTCAACTTGCAAGTCTTGCCATAAACGCTGCTTCTTATTTAAGCCCTTTTGTTCTAACCAAGGAACCACTTTTGCCTGTGCTTGAACTTTTTCTTGAAGCGCTTGTAAAGCACTTAAGCGAGCCTGGGTTTGACTCAATGCAGCAGATGACTCTTGTAGAGTTTGCTGTGCTTGATGTCTAGCCGCATCAGTCTCAGGAACACTAGCTTGCGCTGACTCTGAAATCTCTTGCGCTTCATCAGCTTTACGTTGTGCCATTGTTTGACGATCAGTTGCCAAACTAAGCGCTTCAGCATCTGGCTTTACCAAAGTTCCAAAATCAGCTTTAAGACGCTCTTGTCTTTGATGTAATTGATCTAACTGACGCCCTGCTGCTAAAACACGCTCAGCCAAGCTAGCTAAACGCTGATCAGTAGATGACACCGCTTGCCTTGCTTCATCTAGTGCTTTTTGAGCTTCTAGATAAGCTACTTCATGAGCTGGTAACTTTTCTTGAACAGCATGTAATGCTTCTAAATAAGCCTCTTCATTTTCGCGAGCAGTTTCTAAATCGATATTAGTTTGGCGCAAAGCATCAGCTGCCGCGACTTCTTGAGATGACCAACGCGACAACTGCGCCTGCAGATCTGAAATCTGCTGCTGTAAACGGGCACGAGATTCCTGCACATAACGAATCTCATTCTCTAACTTACCCACCTCTGCATTCACTTCATACAACTCGCCCTGAGCGGTTGAGACGGTGTCTTGAGAGGCGTAATGAGCCGTGCGCAATTCTTCTAGCTCAGCTTCAGCATGTCTTAACTTCGCTGTTTGCTCTTCTAGTTGTACTTGTGCATCACGGATAGCATTGGCATGACGCTCTTGCTCTTTACCAGCTTCTGTTTGGCGTACTAACCATAGCAACTGCTGCTGTTGAGTCATTTGAGCATTGAGCTCTTTATATTTCTCAGCAACCTGAGCTTGCCCCTCTAACTTCGTGAGGTTTTGCGTCAACTCACGCAAGATATCTTCAACACGCGTTAAATTCTCACGCGTATCTTCTAAACGAGATTCAGTTTCTTTGCGACGCTCTTTGTACTTTGATACGCCAGCCGCTTCTTCCAAGAAAATACGTAACTCTTCAGGTTTTGCCTCAATGATTCTAGAAATCATACCCTGACCAATAATCGCGTACGCACGTGGTCCTAAACCAGTACCCATGAACATGTCATGAATATCTTTACGTCTGACTGATTGATTGTTGATGTAATAGCTTGAAGCGCCATCTCTGGTTAACACGCGCTTAACTGATAACTCAGCAAAAGTACTCCACTGACCAGCTGCACGACCATCTGTATTGTCAAAAATCAGTTCAACACTGGATCTACCAGCAGGTTTTCGTTGACCAGAACCATTAAAAATCACGTCCTGCATCGATTCGCCACGTAACTCACTGGCCCTAGATTCACCTAAAACCCAGCGAACAGCGTCAATAATGTTAGATTTACCGCAGCCATTAGGGCCCACAACGCCAATTAACTGGCCAGGAAGCTCGAAATGAGTGGGGTCTACGAAGGATTTGAACCCTGAAAGTTTGATAGATTTGAGTCGCACGGCTAACTTCTTTTAATGGAATCTAGTGATGATACCAAGGGCAGAGCTAATAGGAGCACTTCCTTGACCTCACCGATATAATCTAAGCTTAATAGTTGTTATTTTTAAAGGAAAAATGATTTATGGCAACACTACAGAACATTATTGACCAAGCTTGGGAAGATCGCGCCAATTTATCCCCATCATCAGCACCAGCCGAGGTTCGCGAGGCCGTTGCGAGTGTTTTAGCTGGTCTAAACGATGGCTCTATTCGAGTTGCCGAACGCCAATCTGTTGGCAAATGGAATGTGAATCAATGGGTTAAAAAGGCTGTTTTAATCTCTTTCCGTCTAGAAGATAACCAAGTAATGTCTGCTAATGGCACTGGTGGCTTTCCACAGTTCTATGACAAAGTTCCTACAAAGTTCGCTAATTACACGGCTGAAGACTTTGCTAAAGGCGGTTTCCGTGTAGTTCCACCCGCTACAGCTCGCCGTGGTTCATTTATCGGCAAAAATGTGGTTTTAATGCCTTCTTACGTCAATATTGGCGCTTATGTGGATGAAGGCTCTATGGTTGATACATGGGCAACAGTCGGTTCTTGCGCTCAAATTGGTAAAAATGTTCACTTATCTGGTGGCGTTGGTATCGGCGGCGTCCTAGAACCAGTTCAAGCAGGTCCTGTGATCATTGAAGACAACTGCTTCATTGGCGCTCGCTCTGAGGTGGTTGAAGGTGTTGTAATCGAAGAAAACGCTGTTCTGTCCATGGGTGTATATATTGGCCAAAGCACAAAGATTTATGACCGCGAAACAGGTGAAGTGCACTATGGCCGTGTACCAGCAGGTTCAGTAGTGGTGCCAGGCTCACTACCATCAGCTTGTGGCAAATACAGCTTGTACGCTGCCATCATCGTTAAGAAAGTAGACGCTCAAACTAGAGCAAAAACTGCCATTAATGACTTGTTGCGCGACTAATTACGACCTCAATTTAAAGACCTATTTGTGACTACCCACCCAACCCTAGCTTTAACAGAATCGTTAATTGCTCAAAACTCTGTGACACCTGCTGATGGCGGCTGTCAGGATTTAATTGCTTCACGTTTAAAACCACTTGGTTTTGAATGCGAAACAATCATCAGCGGTCCAGACCATTTCAGAGTAACGAATCTTTGGGCCGTTAAACGAGGTAGCTTAGGTAAGGAAGGTCCTCTACTCAGCTTTGCTGGTCATACTGATGTGGTGCCAACAGGTCCACTTGATCAATGGACGTCCAATCCATTTGTCCCGACACATCAAGATGGATATCTGTATGGTCGAGGTGCTGCCGACATGAAAACTTCACTAGCTGCTTTTGTAGTAGCTAGCGAAGAGTTCATTGCGCAAAATCCTAATCATCAAGGCTCAATCGCTTTTTTATTAACAAGCGATGAAGAAGGTCCCGCGCACGATGGCACAGTCATTGTTTGTAACGAATTAAAAAAACGTGGTGAGCGTCTTGATTATTGCGTGGTTGGTGAACCGACCTCAGTTGATAAGTCACCTAGCAAAGAATCCTATTCACCTGATGGCTCCCGCCTTAGCTGAAATTTCCAATGTGGTTTGGGATCAAGGCAATGCTCACTTCCCACCAACAACGTGGCAAGTCTCCAATATCCATGCAGGCACTGGCGCCACGAATGTGATTCCTGGTGAAGTGGTGATTGATTTTAATTTCAGATTCTCAACCGCCAGCACTGCAGAAGGTCTCAAATCGACATTAGAAGCAATTCTTAAAAAACATCAACTGCAATATTCAATTGATTGGACTCTAGGTGGCGAGCCTTTCTTAACAGAGCCAGGTAATCTGTCTATCGCTGTTCAATCTGCCATCAAAGAAGCTACTGGTGTTGATGCAGAACTTTCAACAACAGGCGGCACCAGTGATGGTCGCTTTATCGCCAAGATTTGTCCGCAAGTTGTTGAATTCGGTCCACGCAATGCAACGATTCATAAAATCAATGAGCGTGTCGAACTGGCAGATATCGAACCA
>JBEEOV010000011.1:0-25779 GCA_041191465.1 Pseudomonadota bacterium | reverse complement strand
AAAAGCCAGAATTTGGTATTCGTTCAGTAATGGCGCATGGCAAAGAAGTTGCCATCCATGAAAGAACTGCGCTTGCAAAACCATTTTGCAACTTAGTCCGCTTCAAGCGCTTCTCCGATGATGTCGAAGTCATTAAGAAACTTAAAGAAGATCCGGTTGTATTAATTGTTGCCCCGTTATCCGGACATCACTCCACGTTGTTACGTGACACCGTGCGTACACTCCTGCAAGATCATAAGGTCTACATTACCGATTGGATTGATGCACGCTTAGTGCCTGTTGAAGACGGTGAATTTGGTCTTGATGACTACGTGCACTATGTACAAGACTTTATTCGTGAAATTGGCGCTAAGGACTTAAACGTTCTATCAGTTTGCCAACCAACAGTTCCTGTGTTGGGTGCCATTTCTTTAATGGCTTCAAATGGTGAAGTAACACCAAGAACCATGACCATGATGGGCGGTCCAATTGACGCACGCAAGAGCCCTACATTAGTTAACTCTACTGCAACCAATAAATCATTCGAATGGTTCGAGAACAATGTTGTGTACACAGTACCTCCTCCGCACCCAGGTGCAGGTCGTCGTGTATACCCAGGATTCTTGCAACACACAGGTTTCGTAGCTATGAACCCTGATCGCCACCTTCAGTCACACTGGGATTACTTCCAAGACTTGGTTAAAGGCGACAAAGATGATGCGCAAGCGCACATCGAGTTCTACGATGAATACAACGCCGTACTTGATATGGATGCAGAGTACTATTTGCAAACTATTAAAACTGTTTTCCAAGACTTCTCATTGCCAACAGGCAAATGGGTTGTAGGTGGCAAACTAGTGAAACCTCAAGACATCAAGGGCACAGCCCTTCTGACTGTTGAAGGTGAATTAGATGATATTTCTGGCAGCGGCCAAACAAAAGCAGCTCATGGTTTATGTAAAAACATTGCTGAAAACAAGAAACAACACTTTGAAGTTAAAGGTGCCGGTCACTATGGCATTTTCTCAGGTCGTCGTTGGCGTGAAATTGTTTACCCAGAAATTGGTGCCTTTATTCGCAAACATGCCATCAAAGGTAGCAAGACTGCAACTCCTAAAGCCGCACCTAAGGTAGCAAAAAAAGTGACTGCAAAAAAAATTGCTGTGAAAAAAGTAGCGGTTAAGAAAGTAGCTGCTAAAAAATCTGCTGCAAAGAATGCATAAAACAATAGACGGTCGCAACGACCTGTTTGACCGTCTATTCGCTGCACTACCTCAAACTCAATGCACTAAGTGCGGTTATCCAGATTGCAAAGCCTATGCCACAGCAATGGCTAATGGTGAGGCACTTCACAATCAATGCCCCCCAGGCGGTCGGGAAGGCGTTCTACGTCTAGCTAAGATATTGAGCAAAGAGTCCTTGACTCTCAATCCTGCGAATGGTGATGAACGCCCCAGACCTGTAGCGGTGATTGAATCTAAAGCATGTATTGGCTGCACATTGTGCATCCAAGCTTGCCCAGTAGATGCGATCGTTGGCGCCTCAAAACAAATGCATGTGGTGCTAAAGGATTGGTGCACCGGTTGTGATTTATGTATCCCCCCCTGCCCAGTTGACTGCATCACCATGATTTCAGTGACTGGCGACAAAACTGGTTGGGATGCTTGGACCAAAGATCAAGCTAATCTTGCCAAAGATCGTTACGAAACACGCCAAAAACGTTTGGATCGCGAAGAGCTTGATAACACAAAACGTCTTGCAGTTAAGGCACAAAACAAGGCAAAGGCTCTTGATTTAGAAAGCGCCAGCACAGATGCAGAAAAAAACGAAATCGAACGCAAGCGGGCAATCATTGCAGCCGCCATGGCTAGAGCCAAAGAAAAACTGAAGTAATTAGATCAAACGCTTAATTAATTCAACGTAAGTAGCCATATCAGGTGGCGTCCCATCGCGCTGAGCACTCCAAAGAACTTGCCCCAAACATTCCATGATTTTGTGCTGAGCCTCATGCTCTGAATCCAGCTTAATAGTGAGCTGCCTGCTAGCTTCACGAATTCCAGGTGGCTGATCAATCTGAACTTGCTCTGTGATCGACATATGCATCGATAAATGCAAAAAAGGATTAGTTTGTCCTTTTTCAGGGGTGTATTCCGCTTGCTGCGCTTGCTGCAGATCATTTAAAAGCGCGTGATATTCAGGATGCTCAACCATCCATCGTGCAGCAATTGACTCCATTGGCGTCAAGATACCAGAGGCTTGATGCTTACGCCAAGCATCACAAAAAAACTGCCTCACCTCTTCACGACTTGGATTAAATAAACTCATTTTGAAAAATTCTTTTCTTTAAATGAACATAAAGGCTCAACAATACATTGACCACATTCCGGTTTTCTAGCCTTGCATGTATATCTGCCATGCAAAATCAGCCAATGATGAGCATCTATTAAAAACTCTTTAGGCACACGCTTTAGCAAAGCCATTTCTACAGCAAGAACATCTTTACCAGGCGCCAACCCTGTTCTATTAGAAACTCTAAATATATGAGTATCAACAGCCATGGTTGGATGACCAAATGCTGTATTCAAAATCACATTCGCTGTTTTTCTACCAACCCCAGGCAATGCCTCTAAAGCTTCGCGGTCTTCAGGCACCTCACCATGATGGCGCTCCATCAATAACCGGCAAGTTTCAATCAGATGCTTTGCTTTCGTTTTATATAGACCAATATGTTGTATGTAAGGGATCAAGCCTTTTTCACCCATGTCATAAATAGCTTTTGGCGTATTGGCAATCGGGAATAAAACGCGTGTTCCCTTATTCACAGAAACATCAGTTGCTTGCGCAGATAGCAAAACCGCTGCCAACAACTCAAACGGTGTGCTGTACTCAAGCTCAGTAGTTGGCTTGGGATTATTGCTCTTTAGCGCCTCAAAAAAAGCTCGGCGTTTTTCTGGGTTCATCGCCAATTTAATGCGCGCCTAAAACATGAATTAATTTTTGTTTCAGAGCTGGCACTTTCGCAAACTGTGTTGCCAAATGTGTCGGATCAGAATCTCTCACAGGCACCGACCAAACAGAACCGGGGAATGTTTTATCGTTCTGATACCTTGGAATCACATGCCAATGTAAATGGGGCACCATATTACCTAAAGCAGCTAAATTGACTTTACTGGGCTGCATCACTTCAATAATGGCCTGCTCTACCTTCATGACTGTTTGCATCAACTTGGAACGATCAGCAATAGCAAGATCTGTCATTTCTGAAACATGAGCGTTCCAAATCACGCGACAAAAGCCTGGGTACTCTGGTTCGTTTGCCAATATCACACGAAGCTCATCATTTTTCCAAATGAGCTCTCCACCATCAGCTGTACATAAGGGGCAATTTGCATTCATGGTGTTATTTTCGCTCACTTTAATTTTTGCGCAATAAAAAAGCCCGGCTTGTGGCCGGGCTAATCAACTAAGGCGTGATACGCCAAAGTTAACGACTTCTTAGTGGAACTGCTCTTCTTCTGTTGAACCAGTCAAAGCTGTTACAGATGAAGCGCCACCTTGGATCACTGTTGTTACTTCGTCGAAGTAACCAGTACCAACTTCTTGTTGGTGTGAAACGAAAGTGTAACCACGGTCACGAGCTGCGAACTCAGGCTCTTGAACTTTTTCAACGTATGCAGACATACCGCGTGCAACGTAGTCTTGAGCCAAGTCGAACATGTTGTACCACATAGAGTGGATACCAGCCAATGTGATGAATTGGTATTTGTAACCCATTGCACCAAGTTCACGTTGGAACTTAGCAATAGTTGCATCATCCAAGTTCTTCTTCCAGTTAAATGATGGTGAGCAGTTGTATGCCAACATCTTGCCTGGGTGCTTAGCGTGAACAGCTTCAGCAAACTTGCGAGCAAATTCAAGGTCAGGTGTACCAGTCTCACACCATACCAAGTCAGCGTACTCAGCATAAGCAATAGCACGTGAAATAGCTTGATCAAGACCTTTCTTAGTCTTGTAGAAACCTTCTGCAGTACGCTCACCTGTCAAGAATGGCTTGTCGTTTTCATCGTAGTCTGATGTCAACAAGTCAGCAGCTTCAGCGTCTGTACGGGCAATCACTAATGTAGGAACGCCACAAACGTCAGCAGCCATACGTGCAGCGATCAATTTTTGGCAAGCTTCTTGTGTTGGAACCAACACTTTACCGCCCATGTGACCACATTTCTTAACAGAAGCCAATTGGTCTTCCCAGTGAACGCCAGCAGCGCCAGCTTTGATCATAGACTTCATCAATTCGAATGCGTTCAATACACCACCGAAACCTGCTTCAGCGTCAGCAACGATAGGAGCGAAACAATCGATATAACCTTTGTCACCCTTTTCGATACCTTTAGAGTGTTGAATTTCGTCAGCACGACGGAATGTGTTATTGATACGCTCAACCACTTTAGGTACTGAATCAACTGGATACAATGATTGGTCAGGATACATAGAAGCATATGTATTGTTATCAGCAGCAACTTGCCAACCTGACAAATAAATAGCCTTAACACCAGCTTTAACTTGTTGCATTGCTTGACCACCAGTCAAAGCACCTAAACAGTTAACGTATGGCTCGTTATTAACCAAGTTCCATAGCTTTTCTGCACCACGACGAGCCAATGTGTGCTCGATCTGGAAAGAACCACGTAGACGAACTACGTCAGCTGCTGTGTAACCACGCTTAATACCTTTCCAACGTGGGTTTGTGTCCCAATCCTTTTGCAATGCATCGATTTCTTGTTGACGTGTTGACATGTTTCTCTCCCTGTAAATAACAAAAAATGTGTTCATAAGACATGTACTAAAGCAATTTGCCTGTCTTATGTCTTATATAAGAGTTTATGTATTTGTTTGAAAGATTGCAAGTCTTTATTAGTTACCACACAAATAAAATAAGCCATTAAAAACAATGGCTTATTTTAAATATTCCATATTATGGAATGCTAGTTCATAGCTTGCAATGCAATTACCCTACAAGGAATTTACTTAAATCAGCGGACGATCAGCAACCAGAATGCCGTCCTCATCAGCGTAAATCATATCCCCAGGTTTTACAGTTGTACCCGCAATATCAACTACTAGGTCTCTTTCACCCACATTTCGCTTAACACTCTTTTGAGGATGAGCTGCGAGAGCACGAATGCCCACTTTAGATTCAGCTAGCTCAAGGGTATCTCGCACACAGCCATTCACCAAAATACCTGCCCAACCATTCTTCTCAGCCAAAACACCTAAATTGCCGCCAACTAAAGCACAGCGCATCGAACCACCACCGTCAATCACCAATACTCGACCTTGACCTGGCTCATCCAAAAGAGTTCTAACCCATGTATTGTCTTCAAATACTTTTAACGTAACCGCCGCACCCTTGAACTGACTCAAGCCACCATACGCCTTAAAAACTGGTGTGCAAACACGTAACTCACCTTTTGTAATTAAATCTTCATTGGCATCACAAATATCTGTGGTCGCAAAACTCATTCAAACTCTCCCAAACTTAAATTGATGTATTTTTTAATTGCTGTGTACGATTATTTTCGCCTACTCGATATGCCGTGAGCAAGGCTGACAGCAAAAAGCCTGCTATTAATACAAAGACCCCTGGCACCAAACTCCAGTCCATCAAAAGACCAAACAACAATGGGCCTAACGCTAAACCAGAATCAAGGCCCGAGTACACAACACCAAATACCCTACCAGACGCTTCCTTAGGTGTTGCTGTTCGAATCATTAAATCTCTAGATGGTCCTGAGATACCGACACAGAATCCCATTAATGTGAATAAACTCATCATGGATGAACCCGATACCCAGGTTAAGGAAATCAATACAGAAATTGCACTGGCTGTTACAAATCCAATCGCAATAATGCGATCAGGTGCCTTTGCACGAGCAGCTATAAAACCACCCAAGAACATGCCACCTGCACTAGCCAACATATACGAAGAATACGCCGTGGTTGTTAATGCAACAGGAAGGTCATAAAGTATTTGCATGGCTGTGGGTGCAAAACTTTGTACCCCACTCAATGCGAGGGCACTTAAAAAAAAGAATCCCCAACAAAGCCATACCGTTCTCAACTTTAAGAAACTCAAAGAGAATGGTGAGCCGTTCTTTTTGATATGCGCCTCATGAGCTCTTTGCTCATCTGTGCCCAACAAAACATGGCGCCTTACAAATAGCAGAATCAAAATTGCACCAGCAATCAAAGCCGCTACCAATAGAGCCTGTCTCCATCCAGCTAGCGTTGTAACACTGACCAACACAGCAGGAGATACAGCCCAACCCAAAGCACCTGATACCCCATGCATCGAATAGGCGTGAGCAACTCGTTCTGGTGAGACCCTTCTATTTAATAGTGTGTAGTCAGCGGGATGGAATACGCCATTGCCCATACCCGCAATAGCAGCCCCAATCAACAAACCAGTGTAACCATCAGCTGTGGCAAGCAATAAAGCAGAAACTGCTAAAGAGCCAACACCAAAAAATAGTACTTTAAGAGGTCCCGAGTGATCAACCCAAAAACCAGCAGCAGCCTGAATGATGGTAGATATCACGAAGAACATGGTCATCAAAAAACCAAGTTCAGCATAGCTCAATCCAAACTCAACCTTTAACCAAGGAAAAAGTGGTGCCAGTATTAAATGATAAAAATGAGAGGTGCCATGGGCTAAGCTAACTAAGCCAATAACCTCCGCGTCTTTGCGAATAGTCATTGGCTGATGTTACTACGACTTACGTCAAACCGCTTTTAGTTAGCTTTAGTGAACCACTCGGTCAAACATGAAAGCACCTTTTTTATCTACATCAACAGGCACAATATCTTTAGGACCAAATTTACCTTCCAAAATCAACTTGGCAACTGGATTCTCAATGTATTGCTGAATTGCTCTCTTGAGAGGTCGCGCACCAAACACTGGATCATAGCCAGCTTCAGACACCCTCGCCAAAGCAGCATCGCTGACCTCTAGAACCATATCCATTTTGGCTAAGCGCTCACTGAGACGTCTCAATTGAATCTTAGCAATTGACGCAATGTTCTTCTGGTCAAGACCGTGGAATACAACCACTTCATCAATACGATTTAAGAATTCTGGACGGAAATGCTCCTTAACATCCCCCATCACTGCTTCTTTGATTTTGTCTTGAGGCTTACCACTCATAGACTGAATCATCTGAGATCCTAAATTACTGGTCATCACAATCACAGTGTTCTTAAAATCTACTGTACGACCCTGACCATCCGTCATACGACCATCATCTAAGACCTGCAACAAGACATTAAATACATCTGGATGAGCTTTTTCAACCTCATCTAAAAGAATCACACTGTAAGGCTTGCGGCGCACCAACTCAGTGAGATAACCACCTTCTTCGTAGCCAACATATCCTGGAGGAGCTCCAATCAAACGTGCCACACTGTGTTTCTCCATGAACTCACTCATATCAACACGAATCAGGTGTTCATCGCTATCGAATAAGAATTCAGCCAACGCTTTGCACAACTCAGTCTTACCAACACCAGTAGGACCTAAGAATAAGAAAGATCCATAAGGTTTACCCTCGTCAGATAGCCCCGCACGTGAACGACGAATAGCATCAGATACAGCAGATATTGCTTCCTCTTGGCCAACTACACGATTATGTAAGTAGGTTTCCATTTGCAATAACTTATCGCGCTCACCTTGCATCATTTTTGAAACAGGAATACCCGTAGCACGAGAAACTACCTCGGCAATTTCTTCTGCGCCTACTTGCGTACGCAATAATTTATTTTTACTAGTACTAGCTTTTTCCTCTGCAACAGCCGCAGACTTCAATTTACCTTCCAACTCAGGCAATTTGCCGTATTGCAATTCTGCAACCTTTTCTAATTTACCTTCACGCTGCAACTTAGCAATCTCAGACTTAACCTTGTCAATCTCTTCTTTAATTGAAGCGGTGCCTTGAGCAGCCCCCTTCTCCGACTTCCATACTTCTTCGAGGTCAGCGTACTCTTTACCTAAACGTTTAATTTCTTCTTCAATCAAACCAAGGCGTTTTTGAGAAGCTTCATCTTTTTCTTTCTTAACGGCTTCACGTTCAATTTTCAATTGAATCAAACGACGGTCTAATTTATCCATCACTTCTGGCTTGGAATCAATTTCCATTCTGATGCGAGAAGCAGCCTCATCAATTAAATCAATTGCCTTATCTGGCAAGAATCGATCAGTGATGTAACGATGCGACAACTCAGCGGCAGCAACAATAGCTGGATCAGTGATCTCTACACCATGATGCACTTCATATTTTTCCTGTAAGCCACGCAAAATAGCAATGGTGTCTTCAACACTGGGCTCACCGACCATGACCTTTTGGAAGCGACGCTCCAAGGCTGCGTCCTTTTCTATGTATTTGCGATATTCATCTAGGGTGGTTGCGCCAATACAATGCAACTCCCCACGAGCCAATGCGGGCTTTAGCATATTGCCTGCATCCATAGCACCATCAGCCTTACCTGCACCCACCATGGTATGAATCTCATCGATGAAGACAATTGTTTGTCCCTCATCTTTAGCAACATCATTAAGAACAGCTTTTAATCGTTCCTCAAATTCACCACGATATTTAGCGCCAGCCAACAATAAAGCCATGTCCAAAACTAGAACACGCTTATTTTTTAGAGTTTCTGGTACTTCACCATCAATAATGCGTTGCGCCAAACCCTCAACAATAGCTGTCTTACCAACACCTGGCTCACCAATTAAGACAGGATTATTTTTAGTGCGGCGTTGCAAAATCTGAATCGCGCGACGAATCTCATCATCACGACCAATCACAGGATCTAACTTACCTTGACGGGCACGCTCCGTTAAATCAAGAGTATATTTTTTCAACGCTTCACGTTGATTTTCAGCATCAGCACTATTCACAGACTGCCCTCCACGCACTGCCTCAATAGCAGCCTCTAATGTTTTACGAGTAATACCAGCAAGCTTAAATGACTTACCAAGCTCACCTTTGTCATCAGTTAATACCAATAAAAATAGTTCACCAGCTATAAAGTCATCTCCACGCTTAGTGGCTTCTTTTTCAGTTAAATTCAGATGAGCTGACAAGGACCTACCAATCTGGACATCACCGCCAGTACCTTGGACTTGAGGAATCTTTGCCACCAAGCCTTGCACGGCCTTTTCCAAAGATGCCACATTGCCACCCGCGCGATTGATCAAAGATTTGGCGGAACTATCGGCCTGTTGCAACATCGCTAAAAGGACATGTTCAGACTCAATATATTGATTGTCAGCGTTCAATGCCAAGCTTTGGGCTTCGCCCAAGGCTTCTTGAAATTTACTTGTCAACTTATCTAATCGCATGGATATCTCCCATATTCAGTATCCAGTATGTGGGCATTAAAGTTCAGATTTCAAGTGATTTAGATCAAATAAATTGCTAGCTTTATCATAGAGGTATGTCATGGTGTTTATATCTCTTAGAATGTTCTGATGGAAGCTACTACGCTGGCATCACCAATGACTTGGAGAACCGCATAAAAGCTCATAACAACGGCACTGGTGCCAAATATACCCGTGGCAGAGGTCCAGTCAAACTGCTTGCCCAACAATCCTTTGATAACCGCTCTGAAGCTTCAAAAGCAGAAAATGCCATCAAAAAATTACCCAAAAATCTTAAATTAGGATTTTTTGCGTGAGCACTGAGCAATTAGAAGAGATTCAGGAGAGAATCCAAACCTTT
The DNA here is from genome assembly GCA_041191465.1 of Pseudomonadota bacterium. Taxonomy (GTDB): domain Bacteria; phylum Pseudomonadota; class Gammaproteobacteria; order Burkholderiales; family Burkholderiaceae; genus Polynucleobacter. Next base: position 16,027 of record JBEEOV010000011.1, on the reverse strand, counting down.
TATGAATCTGTCCAAGCCAATTGGCCAGGTTTTAAGGTGAGGACTGGACAAGAGCAAATGTTTGCTCAAATCGCCAATACCCTAAGCCATGCAAAGAGCAACAAAGAAGAAAGAACCGGAGACAATATTCTGGTTGTCGAAGGTAAAACAGGCGTTGGTAAGACCTTAGGCTACCTGATACCAGCCATCGTCTTTAGCAAGCTTCTGGGCAAAAGAGTCATTATCAGCACAGGCACTGTTGCCTTACAAGAACAATTACTCCAGAAAGATTTACCTGCCTTAGTCAAGCTATCTCCCATTACTTTTGAATATGCCCTGGCAAAAGGTCGTGGCAGATATGTCTGCAACATTCGGCTTGAACAAATCAGCGGCAAAACTAAACAAGCAGCATTATTTGAAGATGCCAACTGGGATGGCCCGCCTAAAGAGCAAGATAAAGATAACTACGCAGATGCCTTGATGGCATTGAACGAAGGTGAATGGAACGGTGAAAAAGATACTGCACCACCAGAAATCACAGATGGCATGTGGTCAAAAATTGCTGCAGAACGTAGCTCATGCCTTGGCAGACACTGCCAACGCTTTAGTGTGTGCCCTTATTTCAATGCCCGCAGAGAGTTGGTTAAAGCTGATTTAATTATTGCCAATCACGATCTAGTCATTTCAACGATTGCCTCAGGCTCAAAAATATTGCCAGATCCATCAGAGACACTGTATGTGTTTGATGAAGCCCATAACCTACCCCAAGTTGGCATCAAACACTTTGCGTCATCGGTAGGCTTGATAGCTAGCACTCGGTGGCTTGAAAAAATCATGGCGGCAGTTTTGCGAGCAGATGCCCTGCTTCCAGAATCAAGCGGCAAAATTGTCGAGGAGATACATGGTTATGTAGAAGATTTAATCATGCATACACGCCAAATGATTAACTCATTACGACTAGCCAATTTTGTGACTCATGACCAACCAATTCATCGCTTTAAAAATGGCATTCTTAGCGATGAATTCTCAAGTTACGCAGAAACAATTGGGCCGCTAGCTATTGGCTTAAATAACCGTATCAGCAAAATTCTTCAGCAACTCAACGACCACAGAAATAACAGTATTGATAAAGACTCTTTTAGTCCTGCCATTTTAGAAATCGGTAGCTATCAATCGAAAACCGAAAATCTATCGAATACCTGGCACTTAATGCAGGCAGATACAAATCCCCCAATCGCCAAATGGGTTGAGTGGCAGGATTTAGGATCAACTTTTGACTTTAAGTTACACGCATCACCCATTAGCGCTGCTCAAAATTTAGCCCAAACGCTTTGGTCCACTAGTTCGGCAGCGGTTTTAACTTCTGCAACGCTAAGAACACTCGGCGATTTTCAATTTTTTCTTAGTCAAACTGGTTTGAATTGGTTTCCCAAGACCAACACCTTTGAGGCAGAATCTCCATTTAATTATGAAGATCAAGGTACATTTGTTGTTCCTGAAATGGTTCAATGCCCAAGCGCTAATGCTGAGGGACATACGCAAGAACTCTCAACAGAAATCCCCAAACAACTTAAAGATCTCCGAAATGGCGCTTTAGTTTTGTTTACATCCAAAAAACAGATGAAACAAGTTTATGAGGAGTTACCCAATGAGTTCTTACAAGATGTTTTGATGCAAGGTGACATGCCACGCAATCAATTAATTAAGAGTCATGAATCCCGAATCAATCAAGGTCAACGCAGTATTTTGTTTGGGATGCAAAGCTTTGGTGAAGGATTGGACCTTCCAGGAAATCTGTGTGAGGTAGTGGTGATCACCAAGCTACCATTTGCACCACCGGACTCCCCCATTGAGGAAGCAAAAGCAGAATGGCTAGAGAAGAATCAAGGCAATCCTTTTTATGAAATCAGTGTGCCAGCCGTGGCTTTGAAGTTACAACAATGGGTTGGACGCGGAATTCGAACAGAAACTGATCACGCAAAAATCGTTGTTTTAGATAAACGCTTGAAAACCAAACCCTATGGCAAAAAATTACTGGCAGGTTTACCGCCATTTAAACGCTTGATGTAATTTAGTTATCCAATACTTACTGCCACTTCTTGAGTGCTTCATCATCACTCAAGCGGGCATCAACCCAACGCGCTCCCTCTGGGGTTTCCTCTTTTTTCCAAAATGGCGCTAACGTCTTCAAGTAGTCCATCACGTATTCGCAAGCAGCAAAAGCTTCACCACGATGGGCACTGGTGACAGCTGTCAAAACAATTTGATCTTCTATTTGAAGTGGGCCGACGCGATGAATGATTAAAACATCATAAATATCCCAACGCGCTTTGGCTTTTTCAATAATCTCTTCAAGAGACTTTTCCGTCATTCCTGGATAGTGCTCCAATGTCATCGCTGCAACATCTGAGCCATCATTACGGTCGCGCACTGTTCCAACAAATGCAGTCACAGCACCGACACGGGCATCACCTGCCCTGAGTTTCTTTAACTCTAAAGATAAATCAAAATCTTCTGTTTGAATCCGAACTGGCATGATTTAACCGCCCGTGACTGGTGGGAAAAAAGCTACTTCTGCTTGATCAACAAGAGCCACTTCGCCCTGAACCATCTCATGATTTAAAGCCATACGAATCGCCTTATTCTCCGCGAGTGCTTCAGCCCAAAGATCACCTCTAGCTCTTAAGTGATGGCGCAAATCTGCTACCGTTACAACGCCAACTGGCACATCGACGGATTCCTGAGAAATCCTCAAGGTTTCACGCAGAGATGCAAAGAATTTAATGTTTACTTTCATAACAATAGATTAAATCATTCCAGAGAAAGGCATGTATTTAACTAAATCACCCTTTTTAATTGTTTGATTAGGCGGGTTATCTACCAAACCATCCGCCCAAGCAGCACTAGTAAGAACACCTGAGCTTTGATTAGGGAATAAATCTAAACCACCCTCAGCATTAATACGCACTCTGAGAAACTCATTGCGACGATCAGCCCGAGGCCAATCAAAGTCTGAGCGCATCATCATGGATGGCGTTGAGATCGCGGTACGGCCTTGAAGCTTGGCGATAAAGGGTCTAACAAACAACAAGAACGTCACAAAACTTGAAACAGGATTACCTGGCAATCCCATAAACCATGCTTCAGCATTAGGTTTTCCTTGTTTTGTCACAGCTCCAAAGGCCAGCGGCTTACCTGGTTTAATCGCGATTTGCCACATATCCAAGCGACCTTCGGCAGTTACCGCAGGCTTGATATGGTCTTCCTCACCCACAGAAACCCCACCAGATGTAATGATCAAGTCATGATCTTGGCTGGCTTTGCGTAAAGCAGCTTTTGTGGCATCCAACGTATCTGGAACAATGCCCAAATCAGTTGCTTCACAACCTAAGGCTTTGATACAAGCCAATAAAGTATCGCGATTAGAGTTATAAATAGCACCCGGCTTTAATGGCTCGCCTGGTAGTGTTAATTCATCACCTGTAAAAAAAGCTGCTACTTTGATTTTTCTAAAAACAGGTAACTTAGCGTGACCTGCAGCGGCAGCAACACCCAACTCTTGGGCTCTCAAATAAGTACCTTTGCTTAAAGCCACTTGATTAGCTTTAAGGTCTTCACCCTGTAAACGAATCCATTGACCAACTTGCGGAATCTCTTGGATAACTACGTGATCGCCGTTTGAGGTACATGCCTCCTGCATCACAACAGCATCCGCCCCGGAAGGAATGGTGGCACCAGTAAATATGCGCGCAATTGTTCCAGGCTTTAACTCAACACCCACATGACCGGCTGGAATACGTTGAGACACCTCAAAGGATTGGCCTACCTCTTCAATATCTGCACATCTAACAGCGTAACCATCCATCTGTGTATTGTTCATAGGCGGCACATCTACTAAGCTGAGTACATCTTGAGCCAAGACTCTACCTAACGCCTCTTGAGTACTCACCCATTCAATCTTTTCCACTGATGTGGCTTGCGCTAAAAGATGCTGCAGCGCTTCAGCTGCAGTCTTCATAGGGGGTTTTACATTTGACTGTGACATGAAGTAAGTCTAATGGTATTAAATTTATTTTGCCAAAACACCAGCAACTGCAATGACATGCTGAGCAATTTGCTCAACATCATCCAAATTAAGCACTGGAATATCTCTATTTAACTCAGGTTTCTTGATAGCATCCTTGCCGCCTGGATAAGCAATCGCCAAAATGTTCAAATCTTCGTTAGCCTTGCAACCACGCACGACACATTCTTCATGCTCTGCACGCCAAAGTTCAATTTTGGGAATATTGGCATTTTTAAATCCCTCGACTATCACCAAGTCACAAGGTGACAACTTGCTCAACTGCTCTTCAATAGTCGGTTCAGAAGACTGCTTTAATTCATGCATTAATACCCAACGCTGGTCTGACACAAGCAAGACCTCATTAGCCCCCGCCTTCCGATGCCTATATGAATCTTTGCCCGGTTGATCAATATCAAAATGGTGGTGGGTATGTTTAATAACAGCAATGTTGATACCTTGCTCTGTAAAACAAGTAATCAACTGCTCTATGAGAGTTGTTTTGCCAGTCCCAGAATATGCAACAAAACCTATAACAGGTGTTTTGCCTTGAGACTGGGAGTGATTTGCCATTAATTACAGACCAGTGTGTTTAGCCACGAAATCTTTAACTGCATTCAAATCCGCAGGCATCACAGTCACTCGTTGCGGCTTATCTTCAATACCAACGAATGATGCAGGACGGTCCGGTGCGCGACCAATAGCCTCTTCAATAGTTTCAGCAAACTTGATTGGCAATGCTGTCTCTAACACCAACATAGGAATATTTTCCTGCAGGTTCTCACGGGCCACCTTCACACCATCGGCTGTGTGCGTATCAATTAATACACTGTACTTAGCATGAATATCGCGAATCGTTTCTAAACGGTTAGCGTGAGTACTCTTACCTGAAACAAATCCATATCTAGAAATGTCTTTGTATGCGGGGTCACTTGATAAATCAAAACCACCCTTTGTTTCTACATCTTTAAACATTTGCGCCGTTCTGGCTGCGTCTTGACCAACTAGATCGTAAACAAAACGCTCAAAGTTACTCGCCTTTGAAATGTCCATTGATGGACTTGTTGTGTGGAATGTTTCAGCAGATTTGCGAGCTCTGTAAATGCCCGTTTTGAAAAACTCATCTAAAACATCATTTTCATTGGTAGCCACTACCAATTTTTCAATCGGCAAGCCCATCATGCGAGCAATATGACCTGCACACACATTACCAAAATTACCAGATGGCACGCAGAAAGAAACTTTCTCGCTACTAGTCTTAGTGGCTAGTAGATAGCCTTGGAAGTAGTACACCACCTGAGCCACGACGCGAGCCCAGTTAATCGAATTAACAGTGCCAATCTTGTGCTTTGCCTTATAGGCATGATCATTACTCACGCCCTTAACAATGTCCTGGGCATCATCAAAAACGCCATCAATAGCAATGTTGTAAATATTCTCATCTTGTAATGAGTACATTTGCGCTACCTGGAATGGACTCATCTTGCCATTCGGTGACAACATAAACACACGTACGCCTTTTTTGCCACGCATCGCATATTCAGCAGCACTTCCTGTATCACCAGATGTAGCACCCAAAATATTTAACTCTTGGCCCTGTTTATTCAAGGTGTACTCGAATAAGTTACCCAAAAGCTGCATGGCCATATCTTTAAAGGCCAATGTTGGACCATTAGAAAGACTCAACAAACCAAGACGTGTTCCCTGCTCATCTCCCAGCCAATGAATCGGCGTAATATCTTCCGCACGATCATCAGCGCGACCGTTGCAATAAACCTGGGCTGTATAAGTTTTTTTAACCAGCGCTTTCAAGTCTTCACTAGGTATGTCATCACAATAAAGACTCAAAACCTCAAATGCCAAATCAGCATAAGATAGGCCACGCCAAGCATCTAACTGCGCTGGCGTGATGGTTGGATACTTAGATGGCAAGTACAAACCACCGTCTGCAGCCAAGCCACCCAAAAGAATCTGAGAAAAAGTTTGATGCGCGTTATGACCGCGTGTTGATATGTAATGCATTGATGAATAATTAACTTAAATTTTCCAAACGAATCTTTGTTACCGAACCTTCTACAGTCTTCAAAGCCTCTACCTTGGCAATCGCTGCCAAAATGTTTTTCTCTTTGGTCTCATGAGTCAACATGATTAAATCGGTTTGCTTCTCACCATCACCTGCTTCACGTTGCAACATGGCATCAATCGAAATACCGTTATCAGCCAAGATGCGGGTAATGTCTGCCAATACCCCAGCGACGTCAGCAACACGTAGTCGCAAATAATAACTAGTTGTTACTTCACCCATTGGCATGATGCTTGTGTTCACCATTGATCCAGGCTGGAATGCCAAATGTGGCACACGATGCTCAGGATCAGCAGTTTGCAAACGTGCCACATCAACCAAATCAGCAATCACCGCTGAGGCTGTCGGCTCTGAACCAGCACCTTTACCGTAGTAAAGAGTTGTACCAACCGCATCACCCATTACTTGCACGGCATTCATTGCACCTTCAACGTTAGCAATCAAACGCTTCGCTGGAATTAATGTTGGGTGAACACGTAACTCAATACCGTCCTTGGTTTTTTTGGTAATACCCAAAAGCTTGATGCGATACCCCAATTGTTCTGCGTACTTAATGTCCACAGCTGATAATTTAGTAATGCCTTCTACGTGAGCTTTATCAAATTGCATCGGAATACCAAAAGCAATCGCGCTCATGATAGTTGCCTTGTGGGCAGCATCAACACCTTCAATGTCAAAGGTTGGATCAGCTTCTGCGTAACCTAGACGCTGGGCTTCCTTTAGAACCACATCAAAGTCCAAACCTTTGTCACGCATCTCAGACAAAATAAAGTTGGTTGTACCGTTGATGATGCCGGCAATCCATTCAATACGGTTAGCAGTCAAACCTTCACGTAATGCCTTGATGATTGGAATACCGCCCGCCACAGCAGCCTCAAAGTTGACTGTTACGCCTTTGGCTTGAGCTGCCGCAAAAATCTCATTACCGTGAACAGCCAAAAGAGCTTTATTGGCTGTCACCACATGCTTGCCATTATTGATAGCTGCCAAGACCAATTCCTTAGCGATGCCATAACCACCGATTAACTCCACCACGACATCAATCTCAGGATCATTAACCACCAACTTGGCATCATTAACCACCTTAGCACGACCTTTTACCAACTCTTCGGCACGCTTTGTATCTAAGTCAGCCACAGTGCGAATCTGAATGCCACGACCTGCACGGCGCGTAATTTCTTCCTGATTACGATCTAGGACAGTAAATACACCACCACCAACAGTACCGATGCCCAAAAGGCCAACTTGAATAGGTTTCATGAATAAAAGCTCTTACGTAGTAAATGTGAAAAATGAAATTGATTAATTTTTATAACTTTAATTATTTTTTGCCGTACTTCTGACGATAACGCTCTAAGAATTTAGCCAGTCTTCCGATGGCTTCACGCAACACATCTTCATGAGGTAAAAACACAATTCTGAAGTGATCTGGGTGAGGCCAATTGAAGCCACTACCTTGGACCAATAAAACCTTCTCCTCACGCAATAAAGTTGCGATGAATTCTTGGTCATTCTCAATTGGATACATTTCTGGATCTAACTTAGGGAATAAGTACAAGGCCGCTTTAGGCTTGACACAAGTAACCCCTGGAATCTGAGTCACCAACTCCCAAGCAAGGTCTCTTTGACGACGCAAACGTCCACCCTCTGCCACCAAATCATTGATGCTCTGGTATCCACCCAAAGCTGTCTGAATGGCATTTTGACCTGGCACATTGGCGCATAGGCGCATGGACGACAACATATTTAAACCTTCAATGTAGTCCTTGGCGCCACTCTTATCGCCAGACACCACCATCCAGCCAGAACGATATCCACACGAGCGATAGTTCTTAGATAAACCATTGAACGTCACAGTCACAACATCAGTGGATAAAGCACCAATCGACGTATGCTGAACGCCATCAAACAAAGTTTTATCGTAAATCTCATCGGCAAAAATGATTAAGCCATGTTCACGGGCTATGGCAATGATTTCTTTAAGAACTTCATCACCATACAAAGCACCCGTTGGATTGTTCGGGTTGATCACCACAATCGCTTTGGTCTTAGGCGTAATTTTTGATTTGATATCAGCAATATTGGGAGCCCACTCCAAGGACTCATCACACAAGTAATGCTTAGGCGTGCCACCTGACAAACTCACAGCAGCTGTCCATAGCGGGTAATCAGGTGCAGGCACGAGCACCTCATCACCAGCATTGAGTAATGCGTTCATTGCCAATACGATTAATTCAGAAACACCATTACCCGTGTAGATGTCATCCAAAGTCACACCTTGAATGCCCTTCTCTTGGCAGTAATGCATGATCGCTTTACGAGCCGAGAAAATACCTTTGGAATCTGAATATGCAGCTGAATTTGGCAGATTACGGATCATGTCCAACTGAATTTCTTCAGGTGGATCAAAACCAAATACCCCCACATTACCAATATTAAGCTTGATAATTTTTTGACCCTCTTCCTCCATTTGCTGAGCAAGTTCGAGCACAGGTCCACGTATGTCGTAACAAACGTTATTTAATTTGGAGGATTTTTTTATTTCTTTCACAATAGTCACTTAAAGTCTTATAGAAACACTATAAAGTCTTAATTTATTTATAATTTTGTAATTATGACAGAGCCTGAGGGCATACCCAAGTGAAACTACAACCGGATCGACAACCCAGCTTAAATACGGTTTCAGCTTATGGGCCTAATTACATAGAAATCAACGCTCAACGTTACGACCATTCAATCATTTTGGGGCCTGAAGGCCCAGTCCTAGAATGGTCTTGCAGCCGCTTTGAAGACCTAAAGACCGAGGATTTTGCACTGATTGCAAGCCAAAAACCTGCTGTTGTGATCTTTGGTAGCGGTCAAAAGATACGTTTCCCCCAGGCCGAACTCTTAAAACCACTCATACAAGCCAGAATTGGCATTGAAACGATGGATTTACAGGCTGCTTGCCGCACCTACAATATTCTGATGGCTGAGGGTCGCAATGTGATTGCAGCACTACTCATTGAAAAATAAGAAAAACAATAGATTTGTAGAATAAGTCTGATATAAATACAGTTATACCAACAAAAAATTAAATGATGGAGACTGTATGACCGTAGCACTTGGCAAACCTATTCCCTATTTTGAGATACCAGCCACGAGTGGCTTGGTTTTCACCCCAGCCGCCTGCCAGGGTCGCAAAGTTGTGATGTATTTCTACCCCAAAGACTCAACACCAGGATGTACCGTTGAATCAATGGAGTTTAGAGACACCATTGATGAGTTCACCAAAGCCAATACCTTGGTTGTAGGCATTTCTAGGGACAACCTTAAGTCTCATGAAAACTTTAAAAGAAAAATTGAACTTCCATTCGAACTTCTAGCCGACACAGAAGAAACCCTATGCCAAATGTTTGGCGTCATGAAAATGAAAAACATGTACGGCAAGCAAGTTAGGGGTATAGAACGCAGCACTTTCTTGATTGATGAGCAAGGTATCTTAAGGCACGAATGGCGTGGACTCAAGATTCCAGGCCACGTTCAGGATGTTTTGAAGGCTGCCATCGCTTTATGATTGCATTGTCATAAAAATTAGGATAACTTATCACCTAGATGTTGAAAAATACCTTTACCTCACAAGCCGCCACCCCACCAGGTAGGCGGCTTTTTCTTTATTAGGAGACCTTCGGAATGCCTCTGCCACCTATCCCAACTCAAGCAGCAGATAAAGTGAACATCAGTCGTCAACCAAAAGCAGACTTAAAGAAACGACCAAAAAGAATTGAAGTTGAGGAAGTAGAAGAAGTTACAGAATTAGCAGAAGGTTCAGCAAGTTTTGATGTCGAAACCGACAACTCACAATCACTAGCAGATATTGCTATTGAAAAGATGAGAGCGCCAAGCAAGTCTAGTAAGAAGTCTTCAGCCAACGTGGTGAAGTCATCTCCTCGTGTACGCAAGATTCCAGACGACGGCATCATTCGCATGTTTGTGCTAGATACAAACGTATTAATGCACGACCCATCCGCCCTCTTCCGCTTCGAAGAGCATGATGTGTATTTACCCATGATGACCCTAGAAGAACTAGACAATCACAAAAAAGGGATGAGCGAGGTCGCTCGCAATGCACGTACAGTCAGTCGCTCTTTGGACCAGTTAGTGGCCAACACAAGTGGCGTTCTAGAAGATGGCATACCACTCAATAAATTGGGTAACAAAGATGCAACTGGCAATCTTTACTTCCAAGTGCAATTAAGCAGCATTACTTTGCCCGATGGTTTACCTACTGGTAAAGCAGACAACATGATTTTAGGTGTTGTCAGAGAATTACAACAAAGCCGGAAAGACCGTCAGGTTGTATTGGTATCGAAAGATATCAATATGCGTATTAAGGCACGCGCTCTTGGTTTGCCAGCAGAAGATTACTTCAACGATCAGGTTCTTGAAGACCGTGATTTGATGTATTCCGGTGTTTTACAACTACCAATTGATTTCTGGCCAAAACATGGCAAAGACATGGAGAGTTGGAGTGACACCAAATCAGGCACGATGTTCTATCGCGTCACGGGCCCCACAGTGGCACAAATGATGGTGAATCAATTTGTGTATCAAGAAAACTCTGACGGCGGCACACCTTTTTATGCCCAAGTTAGAGAAGTACAAGGTCGCACAGCCCTACTCCAAACATTGCGTGATTTCTCACACCAAAAGAATAATGTTTGGAGCATTACAGCACGCAATCGTGAACAAAACTTCGCGATGAACTTGCTCATGAATCCTGATATTGATTTTGTCACCTTATTAGGTCAGGCTGGTACTGGTAAAACATTACTAGCCCTCGCCGCAGCCCTAGAACAAGTGCTAGATAGCAAACGATATAACGAAATCATTATTACTCGTGCAACTGTACCGGTTGGCGAAGACATTGGCTTCTTACCAGGTACTGAAGAAGAAAAGATGCAACCATGGATGGGTGCATTTGATGACAACTTAGAAGTTCTTCATCGAAGCGAAGATGGCGCTGGCGAATGGGGTCGCGCAGCCACTCAAGAATTAATTCGTTCACGCATCAAAGTGAAAAGTATGAACTTTATGCGTGGTCGCACATTCGTGAGCAAATTTGTGATCATCGACGAAGCACAAAACTTAACACCTAAACAAATGAAAACTTTGGTAACCAGAGCCGGTCCTGGTACAAAAATTGTGTGTCTAGGTAATATCGCTCAGATTGACACACCTTACCTCACTGAGGGTTCATCAGGTCTTACCTATGTTGTTGATCGCTTTAAAGGCTGGCGTCATAGCGGTCACGTGACATTGGCTCGCGGTGAACGCTCTCGTCTAGCAGACCATGCAGCAGACGCTCTTTAATCAACCCAAGACTCAGAAGGCGAGGAAGTTCTCGCCTTCTTTTTCATTGGCGTTTAAGAGCATCAAGAAAACATTACTTGTTTTTGGCACTTGCAGCGTCTTGTCTGCATGCGCCATTCTTCCTAGGTTTTCCTCACTGCCTGACTTTGATAAAGAGGTCAGCGCAGGAACAGAGGATATTTCGATTGCTGCGATAGGCTTGGTCGGAGTGCCTTATCGTTACGGCGGAAACACGCCCAAAGGGGGTTTTGATTGCAGCGGATTAATTGGGTATGTTTATCAAAATACTGCCAATAAAAAACTACCTAGAACAACGGAAGAAATGGGTCAAATAGGTATATCTATTGGGAACAATACCCCCGCACCGGGTGATCTCGTATTTTTCAATACACAAGGTGGCCGTCACTCTCATGTAGGTATTTACGTTGGAAAAGGACGCTTTGTTCATGCCCCATCTAAAGGAGGTACCGTGCGTCTAGAAAAAATCACATCCTCATACTGGTCACAACGGTACACCGAGGCCAGACGCATTATTCAAAAATAACCTTGCTACTCTTTACTGAAGTTAATAAAAAAGCCTGATTTTCAATCAGGCTTTTTACTTTACAAGATTTCTGGTGTTTTAAAGCACTTGCTTACCAATCCACCAAGCTGCTGCAGCCATCAAACCAGAAGCTGGAATCGTTAGAATCCATGCCCACACAATGCTACCAGCCAAACCCCAACGTACAGAGGACATGCGACGAGCTGAACCCACTCCGACAATCGCACCAGTGATGGTATGAGTTGTTGATACTGGAATACCCAAAGCACCCGCCAAGAACAAAGTCATAGCGCCACCCGTTTCAGCACAGAAACCACCAAATGGCTTGAGCTTGGTAATTTTTTGACCCATTGTCTTCACAATACGCCAGCCACCAAATAAAGTTCCAAGACCAATGGCTACGTAGCAAGAAACAATGACCCATGTTGGTGGTGAGGTATCAGCAGTAGTCATATAACCACCAGTGAGCAACAACAACCAAATAATACCGATGGTCTTTTGAGCATCGTTACCACCGTGACCTAAGCTGTACATCGAAGCCGATAATAATTGGAAGCGACGGAACCATCTATCCACATGAGCTGGCGACATTCTGAAGCACAACCATGAGAACAACAGCATTAAGAGTGCGCCAAATAGAAATCCTAGTAATGGTGAAATCAAAATGAATGCAACTGTCTTCACCACACCTGCAGTAATCAATGCAGATGGTCCAACCTTAGCTAAGGCTGCTCCAACCAAACCACCGATCAAAGCATGAGAAGAGCTTGAAGGAATACCACCCCACCAAGTGATCACGTTCCACACAATGGCACCAACTAAAGCGCCAAAAATTACATAGTGATCAACAATGGCTGGATCAATAGTTCCCTTACCCACTGTGGCAGCTACCTTAAGCTGGAAGATCATGATGGCAATGAAGTTGAAAAATGCTGCCATCGCCACCGCATGCTGCGGCTTTAAAACTCCCGTTGATACAACTGTAGCAATTGAGTTTGCAGCATCATGAAAGCCATTCATAAAGTCGAATAGCAAGGCTAGCCCCACCAACAGGGCCACCACCCAAATACTCATCTCTACCGGAGTCATTACGCGTTTTCCAGAACAATGCCTTCAAGGATGTTAGCCACATCCTCACACTTATCCGTGATTGTTTCTAACAACTCATAAACTGCCTTGAGTTTCATCAGGCGTTTGAAGTCGCTTTCATTACGGAATAACTGGGAAATAGCCGAACGCATAACACGGTCTGCATCTGATTCAAGCATGTCAATTTCTGTAGAAATGCGCAAAATATCTTTGGCGTTCTTCATATCGTGTAATTTCATCACTGCTGCACTCACGCGCTCGCAGCATGCTTCACAAATACGCGCCAATTCAACAGCCTCTGGAGTAACTTGAGATACATCGTATAACTGAATCACTTCAGCAACGTCTTCCATCAAGTCAAGGATGTCATCCATGGTCGTAATGAGCTTATGAATCTCATCACGATCTAATGGAGTAATAAATGTCTTATGAAGTAAATCGATTGTCTCGTGGGTGATTTTGTCAGCTTTTTTCTCAGAGGACTGAATTGCACGAGCATGCTCTGCGGCATTAGGCAAATCATTGATCAACTGAAAAAGATCCTTAGACCCCTGAACACATAGTGAAACGTGTTGATTGAATAATTCGAAGAAATTTTCTTCTTTAGGCATGAAACGACCAAGCATAAGTATCCTTATATGACACGACACAAAAGTGTCATCATTTTAGTCTATTACCTAGGGGTTTTACCTAAATTAATTAAAACGGCTCGTAACCGCCAGAAGACTGGCCTGGAGCTAATGCTAAGTTGTCAAATTTAGTGAATTGTCCCTGCCAACTCATCTTGATTGTGCCAATTGGGCCATTACGTTGCTTGGCAACGATAATTTCGGCCACACCCTTCTCTGGGGTTGTATCTGGGTGATATACCTCATCACGATAGATAAACAAAATCACATCGGCATCTTGCTCAATAGCACCAGATTCACGAAGATCTGACATCACAGGACGCTTGTTAGGGCGTTGTTCCAAACCGCGATTCAACTGTGACAATGCAATTACTGGGCATTGGAGTTCTTTAGCCAAAGACTTTAAAGATCTAGAAATCTCTGAAATTTCTGTGGCACGGTTCTCGCTACCACCGCCACTATTGCCACTCATCAACTGAATGTAGTCAATCACAATCAGACCCAAAGTACCGCACTTACGTGCAATTCTTCGCGCCCTGGCACGCAACTCCAAACTACTGAGTGCGCCAGTCTCATCAATCATGATGTTGGTGTCATTTAAACGTGAAATCGCCTCAGTGATCTTTGGCCACTCGTCATCTGTTAACTTGCCAGTTCTCATACGAGATTGGTCAATACGTCCAACCGAACCTAAGATACGTGAAGCTAACTGGGAGGCGCCCATCTCCATCGAGAAAATCAAAACAGGCAAACCCTCTTTCAGGGCGACGTTTTCTGCAATATTCACAGCAAAGCTGGTCTTACCCATAGAAGGACGACCAGCCACAATAATTAAATCGCCTTTTTGTAAACCACTGGTCTGACGGTCTAGATCAATAAAGCTAGTTGCTACGCCAGTTACATCAGTAGAGCCCTGACGGTGATACAACTCATCGATACGGTTGACCACATCGGTTAACAATGGGGCAATTTCAAAATAATCTGTTTTACCGCGGTTACTATCTTCACCAATCGCCAAGATTCTAGATTCAGCCTCATCTAGCAAGGTTTGCACAGAGCGACCTTCTGGTGTGAAGGCACTACCAGCAATCATGTCTGAAGTTTGAATCAGGCGACGTAAAACACTTCGGTCACGCACAATCTCAGCGTAGCCGCGAATATTAGATGCACTAGGGGTAGATTGAGCTAAGGCATTCAGATAATCGATACCAATCGATTCACCACCACCTTGCGTTTTCATGGCTTCTGCAACAGTGATGACGTCAGCAGGCATTGCCTCACCCACCAACTTACCAATCACTCGATAAATCAAACCATGATCAGGACGATAAAAATCTTTTTCGGTCAGTAAGTCCCCCACTCTATCCCATGCAGAGTTATCCAAAAGCAAACCGCCGAGCACCGATTGCTCGGCCTCGACGGAATGCGGGGGTACTTTTAAAGCTTGTAGCGCTGAATCAACCATGAACTGATGATATCAGGAGATATCGTTCAATTAAATGATTAATTACGCTTGCTCGCCAATCACTTGGACAGTAATTTCAACAACTACGTCTGTGTGAACAGCAACTGATAACGGATGGTCACCAACAATCTTTAATGGGCCAGTTGGCATACGGATAGAAGCTTTCTCAATTGAGAAACCTTTACCCTTCAATGCTTCAGCAACATCGTGGTTAGTTACAGAACCAAACAAACGACCATCAACACCAGCCTTTTGTTTAATTTCAACTGTCAAACCAGCTAGTTTTGCACCAACTGCTTGTGCAGCAGCCAATTTCTCAGCTGCTAATTTTTCTAGCTCAGCACGTTTAGCTTCAAACTCAGCAATCGCTGTAGCAGTAGCACGACGAGCCATGCGTTGTGGAATCAAAAAGTTACGTGCGAAACCATCTTTAACGCGAACTACGTCGCCTAAGTTACCAAGGTTTGCTACTTTTTCTAGGAGAATAATTTGCATAGTGACTCCTGATTATTTCTTATGTTGGTCAGTGAAAGGCATCAAAGCTAAGAAGCGCGCGCGTTTGATAGCTGTTTCCAATTGGCGCTGATACAAAGCTTTAGTACCAGTCAAACGAGCAGGAGTGATCTTGCCGTTTTCACCGATGAAGTCACGTAGTGTGTCTACATCTTTGTAATCGATTTGTTCAACGTTTGCTGCTGTAAAACGGCAAAAACGTTTACGTTTGAATAATGGGTTTTGTGCTGGACGCTTGTTCTTGCGGTCATCACCTTTTTTTACAAATGCCATGATGTTTCCTTTTTACAATTCAATATGCGTGATATGA
>JBEEOV010000010.1:0-25870 GCA_041191465.1 Pseudomonadota bacterium | reverse complement strand
TTTGGCTGCTTCGTTCCCGACCTGACCAGGTTACCAAGCCACCATGCGAGGAGGCCCGTCCTCTGACATTCTACTGCCTTCTACTTGTAGAATGACAATATGACTGCATTAGCATTAGCCCGAAAGTGGCGCCCGAGAGATTTTTCAACCCTAGTTGGCCAGGAGCATGTGGTCAAAGCATTGACTCATGCCTTAGATCAGCAGCGTTTGCACCATGCTTGGTTGTTCACTGGCACTAGAGGTGTTGGTAAGACAACCATTTCACGTATTTTGGCTAAAGCGCTCAATTGCACTGGAGTAGATGGCCAGGGACAGATGACTTCTCAACCATGTGGCAAATGTCCAGCTTGCACTGAAATTGATGCCGGCAGATATGTTGATTACATTGAGATGGATGCGGCAAGTAATCGTGGTGTTGATGACATGGCTCAGTTGTTGGAGAAAGCTATGTATGCGCCAAGTAGTGCGCGCTTTAAGGTTTATATGATTGACGAGGTGCACATGCTGACTGGGCATGCATTTAATGCGATGCTCAAAACGCTAGAAGAACCACCACCTCACGTTAAATTCATTCTTGCAACAACTGATCCACAAAAGATTCCAGTAACAGTTTTATCTCGTTGTTTGCAATTCAATCTGAAACAAATGCCGGTTCCATCAATTGTTGAACACTTGCAAAAAGTTCTTGAGGCGGAGTCGGTTCCATTTGAAATTGGGGCATTACGTATTTTGGCTAAAGCTGCGCAAGGTTCTATGCGTGACGCTTTATCTTTGACTGATCAAGCAATTGCCTATGCAGCAGGCCCAGTGAGTGAGTCAGCTATCAGAGCAATGTTGGGCACATTGGATGAAACATATTTAATTAGAGTCTTGGATGCTTTGCAGTCAAGGGATGGTGAGACCCTAGTAAAGATTTCAGATGAAATGGCTGAAAGAAGCCTTTCATTCTCATTAGCGTTGCAAGATTTGGCATCGTTATTACAAAAAATTGCGCTAGCGCAAACTGTGCCATCCGCTGTGTTGGATGACTGGCCCGAGGCAAACGAAGTGCGTCGTTTGGCAGCGTTATTTGGCAAAGAAGAAGTTCAGTTGTATTACCAAATTGCTATTACAAGTCGACCAGATTTGTCTTTGGCTCCTGATGAGCAAGCCGGATTCACCATGGCACTTCTCAGAATGCTTGCATTTAAACCTGGTGATGGTTCTGGTTCTCCTAAGTCGGCAGGGTCAACAAAAGTAATGAGTGGTCCTGCAACTGCAAAAGCTGCGGCAGGATTATCTTCCGCTCAAGTAGCGCCAGCACCTAGTCCTGTCAGGTCTGCACCTGGTCCAACAAAAGTAGCAAGTGCAACGCCAACAGTATCACCATCATCCGTTAGTTACGACCAAGATGATCCTGATTGGCAGACATGGATGAAGGCTTTGCCCGTTCGAGGTTTGGTGCAGCAATTAGCATTTCAAACAGAGTTGCAGAAGTGGGATGAGCAAGGCGGTAGCGTTAAAGCAACTGTGATTGTTGGTATGCCACAGTTAGCCAGTTCAGAAAGCGTCAATCGACTTCAAGATGCTCTATCTACGTATTTAGGTAAGCAAGTCAAGATCTTGATTGAGACAGGTAAGGCAACCCAATCCATTGCTGCTGTTGAAGCAAAGATCAAGCAAGAGAAGCAAGAGGGTGCTGAAGAGTCTGTTGCAAACGATGATTTTGTTAAGAGTATTCAGGCTGAGTTTGGTGCAACGGTTGTGCCAGGCAGTATTCGACCAATTCAATAAGTATCAGTAGTTTTTGTTAGGGGATTAAGAAGATGATGAAAGGCAATATTGCTGGCTTGATGAAGCAAGCCCAGCAGATGCAAGAAAACATGAAGCGCGCCCAAGCTGAGTTGGAAGCTTTAGAGGTGGTGGGTCAAGCAGCTTCGGGTTCTATCAAAGTAACTATGACTGGTAAGCATGTTGTGAAGCGTGTTGAAATTTCTGAAGCAGCGATGGATGATCGTGAGATGTTGGAAGACTTGCTAGTTACTGCTTATGCAGATGCCTATCGTCAGGCTGAAGAGGTTTCGAATAAAAAAATGTCTGGTGCTACGGCAGGTATGCCAATGCCACCAGGATTTAAATTGCCATTCTAATTAGCATGTCTGATAACCGGTCACCGGATCAAGCGCAGGATGCTTTATCACGCATGGTGCAGGCTTTAAGAGCTTTACCAGGTGTTGGTCCTAAGTCTGCTCAACGTATGGCGTTTCATTTACTGCAGCATGATCGCAATGGGGCAGCTGTACTGGGGCAAAGTCTATTGGATGCAGTGAATAATATCCATCACTGCTCTTTATGTAATACCTTTTCAGAGTTAGATATTTGTACAACTTGTGCTGATGAGCGTCGTGACCCCGGTATCTTGTGCGTGGTTGAAACGCCTGCAGATCAATTAATGGTCGAGCAAACTTTGACTTATCGGGGTTTGTATTTTGTATTAATGGGACGTTTATCTCCCTTGGATGGTTTGGGTCCCAATGAAATACATCTAGATCGATTGATTGAGCGAGTGGAGAAGAGTAAGGATCCAGTGAAAGAAGTTGTTTTAGCTACTAACTTCACCAGTGAAGGTGAAGCCACTGCCCATTACATTGGTGAAATTATGAAGGCCCGAGGCATTAAGGTTTCCAGAATCGCAAGAGGTGTGCCCGTCGGCGGGGAGCTAGAGTATGTGGATGCAAGTACCTTGGCCAGAGCCATGATGGATCGACGCTCGGTTAGTTGATAAAAAGATTAAGATAGAGGCTTCCAAGTATCCAAGCAGTATGTTTGGCATCCTTTCTACTGAGACCTTATGCATATATTAATTGCCAATGATGATGGTTATTTAGCCCCTGGGTTGTTAGCCCTCGTCAATGCCTTGCGCCCTTTGGGGAAGGTCACGGTGATTGCGCCTGAGCAAAATCATAGTGGTGCGTCTAACTCTCTCACTTTATCTCGTCCCTTAACGGTTAATCGTGTAGTTGGTGGCGAAAGAGATAATTTTTTATATGTGAACGGTACACCGACGGATTGTGTGCACGTTGCATTGACTGGGTTATTAGATTCAAAACCAGATATCGTGGTTTCAGGTATTAATCAGGGTGAGAATATGGGGGAAGATGTTCTCTACTCAGGTACGGTTGCCGCAGCTATTGAGGGAGTTATGTTTGGTATTCCAGCAATCGCTTTTTCTCAGGTAGATAAGGGTTGGTCTGGTATTGATGATGCAGCTAAAGTTGCTAGAGATATTGTTGTGCAACAAATTGAACAGCCTGTGGATGGTCATTTGATGAGTGATGGTATTAATTTACCAAAGCCTACTTTATTGAACGTCAACATTCCTAATCGTTCATATGATCAATTGAAATCTTGGAGAGTAACTAGATTAGGTAATCGTCATCACTCTCAAAATGTCATCATGCAAAATAATCCTCGTGGTGAGCCTATATATTGGATTGGTCCTCCAGGGGTTGCCAGAGATGCAACAGAGGGCACAGATTTCCATGCAATTGAGCATGGTCAGGTTTCAATTACACCTCTACAGTTAGATCTATCGCATACACGCATGCGCGCGCACATGATTGATGCTAACTGGAATAAAAATTAATACAGATAAGTAAATCATAGGTTACTAGTGGTTAAAAAAGATCCGATTCATGATAAAGCGCGTATTCAGTTAGCTGAGAAGGTGGCTGCTGGTGGTGTGCGTCATCGTCAGGTGCTAGAGGCTATCGCAACTGTGCCAAGGCATGCTTTTGTTGATGAGGCATTGGATACCAGAGCTTATGAAGATTCTGCTTTGCCAATTGGTCATCAGCAGACTATTTCTAAGCCTTCTGTCGTTGCTCGGATGGTCGAGTTGTTGTTTAAGCCTAAGAAAGAGTTGGGCAAGGTTCTTGAAATTGGCACAGGTTGTGGCTATCAAGCTGCCATCTTGAGTTTGGTGGCAAGTGAGGTGTACTCAATTGAAAGAATCCGTCCTTTGCATGATCAGGCTAGAGCCAAATTAAGACCATTTCGTATTCCGAACCTTCGATTGGTCTATGGAGATGGTATTCGTGGCCTACCTCAAGCCGCTCCTTTTGATGGAATTATTTTGGCAGCAGCAGGTTTAGGCATTCCTGACCCTTTATTAGATCAATTAGCTATTGGTGGTAGATTAGTTGCTCCGGTAGCTAAAAGTGAAGAGGAGCAGCAGTTGGTGGTGGTCGAGAGGGTGAGCTCGCAACGTTATCAAAGAACTGTTCTTGAAGAAGTATTTTTTGTGCCCTTACAATCAGGTACTGTCTAATTAATATTGCAATAAATTTATGATCCTGACTCGTTTTTTGATGATTGTTTTACCTGTTTTGGCTGTTTTATTGCAGTCAGGGTGCGCAACACGCTTATCGCCTGCACCAGTCGTTGATCGCTCAAGCGGTCGTAGTGCTGAACCGGTAGAGCCTGGATATTATCGAATCAAGCGTGGCGACACATTGTTAAGAATCGCTCTTGATCATGGGCAATCACATCGAGACATTGCTGAATGGAACAATATTGCTGACCCTAACCTTATTGAGGTTGATCAAGTAATTCGTATCACACCACCAAAATCTGCCAAAACTGCTAGCACCAAAATTGAAGTGAAGCAGGAAAAGCCGGCAATTGTTAAAGAAGCACCAAAGCCGGTTGATAAGCAGCCTAACAAAGAAGAGAAGTTAGCTAAGCAAGAAGTGGTTCCTGAAAAAGCCAAATCTGATGCGCCAGCAGATTTAGGCATTCGCTTGTCTTGGCCTTCCAAGGGTGAAGTAATTGAACGTTTTGATGAAGGTAAATCAAAAGGTATTGGCATTGCAGGTAAATCTGGTGATGCAGTTCAATCTGCCGCTGATGGTAAGGTTGTTTATGCTGGCAACAGCTTAAGAGGTTATGGTAATTTAGTGATTGTTAAACATGACAATACCTATCTCACAGCCTATGCTCACAATAAAACTCTCTTGGTGAAAGAGGGGGATATGGTGAAGAAGTCGCAAAAAATTGCCGAGATGGGAAATACTGATGCTGATCGTGTGAAGTTGCATTTTGAACTTCGCAAGAATGGTAAACCCGTTGACCCTATCTCTTACTTACCTTAAAGATGTCATTGCCAGCAGACTCAGATAACAGTTCATCTAATGAATTTTCTGATCTGGATGATCTAGTAAATCAAGAAATTGATGCTGATGAGCTTAAGCAAGTTTTAGCTGCTGAGTTGTCTGCTGATTTAGTGCAGCGTTATTTGCAGCAAATATCTAGCAAGCCTTTATTTACTCCAGAGCAGGAATTGATCGTTGCCAATCAGGCAAAAGATGGTGATTTTGCTGCTCGTCAGGCGATGATTGAACATAATCTTCGCTTAGTTGTGAGTATTGCAAAAACATACATGAACCGAGGTTTACCTTTTCCAGATTTGATCGAGGAGGGGAATCTTGGTTTGATGCATGCTTTGGACAAGTTCGAACCGCAAAGAGGTTTCAGGTTTTCTACTTATGCAACTTGGTGGATTAGGCAAAGCATTGAGAAAGCCCTCATGAGCCAGGTTCGCACGGTTAGATTACCTGTTCATGTCATCAGAGAAATTAATCAGGTGTTAAGAGCTAGGCGCTATCTAGAGCAAGCTTTAGCTTCAGAGGGCCGTAGTCCGGATATTGATGACATAGCTAGCTTGACTGGTAAAACAATTGAGGATGTCGCAGATGCTTTGGCTATGGCTGAACATACGACTTCATTGGATGCGCCACGTGATTTGGATCCTGGTTCTAGTTTATTGGATTTGATTTCAGACAAGCGCAGTGCCGGACCAGACCAGGAAGTGGAGAAATACCAATTTGAAGAAAAATTAAGAAGTTGGTTAAAAGGCTTAAAAGATGATCAGCGTCGAGTGATTACTAGGCGATATGGTCTGGATAATCAGGAGCCTGCCACGTTAGAGGAGTTATCTAAAGAGGTGGGTTTGTCCAAAGAGCGTATTCGGCAGATTCAGCAAGAAGCTTTGGTTAAACTTAAAAAATATTTACAGAGTCACGGTCTTGATAAAGACACGGTGTTAGATGATTAAACTGAGACAGAAAGATAATTCATGGCCGGCGTTTTAGTTTTTGATATTGAAACAATTCCAGATGCTGCAGGAATACGTCGTTTAGAGGGAATTCCTGATAGCGTGAGTGACATAGATGTTGTGACTCAGGCATTGGCTGAGCGCAAGGAAAAAACTGGCACAGAGTTTATGCCTTTGCATCTGCAAAAAGTGGTAGCGATTTCATGTGTGATTCGCCGCACGACTAGAGATGGTGCTCCGCAATTCAAAGTTGGAAGCTTGGGAGATGCAAATAGTTCTGAAAAAGAAATTATTCAAGCGTTCTTTGATTTGATCGAAAAATATACCCCCCAGTTAGTTTCTTGGAATGGCAGTGGTTTTGATTTGCCTGTATTGCACTATCGAGCATTACTCAATGGTGTTGTTTGTTCTCGCTACTGGGAAATGGGCGAGAGTGGTGATAGTGATAGTCGTGACTTTAAGTGGAATAACTACATCAGTCGCTATCACATGAGACATATTGACTTAATGGATCTCTTGGCAAAATTCTCAGGAAGAGCGAATGCCCCATTGGATGCTTTGGCTAAATTATGTGGCTTTCCAGGGAAAATGGGCATGGATGGCGGTCAAGTGTGGCAAGGTTTTCTTGATGGAAAAATTAAAGAAATCCGCGACTACTGCGAGACTGACGTTGTGAATACCTATTTGGTTTACTGTCGATTTCAAAGAATGCGTGGCGGAGTATCTCCAGAGGAATACCAAGAGGAAGTTCAGTTTGTTAAAAATGAGCTTTTAAAAGAATCCAAAACTCCTCAAGGGGCTTTTTGGCAAGGCTACTTAGATAATTTCTCTCAAGATATATTGTGACTAGAGTAGTTGTTGAATCCCTAAATTTAGAGGCGCAAGGTGTTGCTCGCCCTTTGGATGAGTCTGGCGTTCCTGGCAAAGTGGTTTTTATTGATGATGCGTTACCAGGTGAGGATGTTGAGTTTCAGTCATACAAAATTAAAAGTAAATTTGAGCTGGCAAAACTAACTCACATTTATAAAACATCACCCTCTCGCATTACCCCATTGTGTCCATCATTCAAAGAGTGTGGCGGTTGCTCCATGCAACATTTGGATCCCAGGGCGCAGTTAGCGATGAAGCAAAGGGTGTTGGAAGACAACTTGAGATATCTAGGTCGAGTTAAGCCTGATGTTTTGTTAAGACCCATTTCTGGGCCTGCGTGGGAGTATCGCTATCGGGGTCGTTTATCTATCTTCAAGATACCCAAGGGTAGGGTGTTGGTGGGGTTTCATCAAAAGAAGGGCAGTCGGATTACCGATATGTTGTCTTGCGATATTTTGCCGAAGCATGTTTCTGATCTTTTACCTCGATGGCGCGATTTAATCGCTCAAATATCTATATCTGGAAAGTTGGCGCAACTTGAATTTGCTATTGGAGAGGGTGCTGAGCCTGGTTCGCTGAGAACCGTGTTTGTTTTGAGGCATCTTGAGCCATTGAATAAAAACGATCAGCAGTTAATTAAGAATTTTTCAGAGATACACGGGGTGGATATTTGGTTGCAGCCTGAGGGTCTAGACAGTGCTTATCCATTTGCGCCACCTAACAGCCAGCTTTGTTATCGCTTGCCTGAGTTTGATATTGAAATGCCATTTAAGCCTACTGATTTCACGCAAGTCAATCATCAGGTGAATCGTGTTTTAGTCAGCAAAGCGATTCGTTTATTAGATCCGAAACCAGAAGATAGGGTGCTAGACCTATTCTGTGGAATCGGTAATTTCACTTTACCTTTGGCGCGTCGCTGTGCCAAGGTTTTTGGTATTGAAGGCAGTGATAGTTTGACCACCAGAGCTAAAGATAATGCGATTCATAACTGTCTGGGTGATCGGGTTGATTTTGCTTGTACCAACTTATTTGAAGTCACTCCACAAACTATTCAATCATGGGGTCGTGCAGATAAATGGTTGATTGACCCACCTCGTGATGGAGCTATGGCGCTAGCCACAGCAATCGCTGAAATTGCCAAGTCTGGCAATGAGGATCAGATGACTTATTTGCCCCAAAGAATTGTTTATGTGTCTTGCAACCCAGCTACCTTGGCGCGCGATGTGGGCATCTTGACTGCACAGGCGGGCTATCGATTAAAGGCCGCTGGCGTTGTTAACATGTTTCCGCATACCTCACACATTGAATCTATTGCGGTATTTGAGCGATAAAAAAGGCCTGCATCAGCAGGCCTTGGTTTTAGTCATTGATGACTTAGTCTCTATCTCCACCAAAGATGCCTAACAATGCTAGCAAATTGCTGAACACGTTATATACATTGAGGTAAATGCTCAAGGTGGCAATCACGTAGTTTGTTTCACCGCCATTAATCACGCGTTGAACATCAACCAAAATGAAAGCTGAGAAGATGGCAATCGCCACAACACTGATTGTGAGCATCAAGGCTGGCATTTGAAGCCAAATGTTAGCTACTGATGCAAGTAACAAAAGAATCACACCAGCAAATAACCATTTACCCAAGCCTACTGAAAGATCCTTTTTAACGCTTCCAGCTAGAGTAGCCATGCCTGCAAATATCACGGCAGTACCACCAAAGGCTGTCATGATCAAGCTAGCACCATTGCTAAAGCCAAGAATCGAGCCAATTAAGCGTGAGAGCATCAAACCCATAAAGAATGTGAAACCAAGTAGTAGGGCAACGCCTAAACCTGTGTCTTTATTCTTTTCAATTGCCCAGAAGAATCCGAATGCAATCGCCATGAATGCAATCAGACCAATGAATGGACTGCCTGCAAAAAGTGAAAAACCTGTTGCAACACCAATCCATGCGCCCAAAATTGTAGGCACCATAGACAACGCTAATAGGGCATAGGTGTTACGTAACACCCGGTTGCGGACTTGAACGCTCGCTGTCGCGCTACCGTGCCCAAAACCATAAGTGTTTAAATCGCTCATTAGAACTCCTTCATGTGTTGAACATAACTTGCCCACCACTGGGCTCGTAGCATCAAGTATAGACATTTCATATGAATTTCAAGGGCAAATTTGATTGTTGATAGGTAAATAGGGGTGTTTTCAGAGTGCTTTTTAGCTTAACCCCTGATTTTTATGAAGTATTTCTGGAGAATTTTCCTTAAAAATCAATGCTTTTACCTGTCTCAAGTCTAAGAAAATGACCTTGAATACTGTATAATTTGGGGTTTTTAATCTATCTATCAATGGAGTTTAGTAATGGCAATTGAGCGCACCCTTTCTATCATCAAACCAGACGCAGTAGCTAAGAACGTTATTGGTCAAATTTACGCACGTTTCGAAGCAGCTGGCTTGAAAGTGGTAGCTTCAAAAATGGCTCACCTTTCACGTCAAGAAGCTGAGCAGTTCTATGCTGTTCACAAAGAGCGTCCTTTCTTCAAAGATTTGGTTGATTTCATGATTTCAGGCCCAGTAATGATTCAAGCTTTGCAAGGCGAAAACGCAATTGCTAAGAATCGTGAATTAATGGGTGCTACTGACCCTAAGAAAGCAGATAAAGGCACAATTCGTGCTGATTTCGCTGACAGCATTGATGCTAATGCCGTACATGGTTCGGATGCTCCTGAAACTGCTGCTGTGGAAGTTGCTTTCTTCTTCCCAGGCATGGAAATCTTTTCACGCTAATACTTCACATTGATTGACTCACGCATCAACCTGTTGAATTTTGATCCTGAGGGATTGTGCGATTACATCGCATCCCTCCAGGAGAAGCCTTTTCGTGCAAAACAGTTGATGCGTTGGGTGCATCAAAGAGGTGAGGCTGATATCGCTCAAATGAGCGACTTGGCCAAAACATTCAGAGCAACGTTGGCTGAAAAAGCTTGCGTTTCTGCTCTACCAGTTATCAGTGATCAGCAAGCTTCCGATGGCACTCGCAAGTGGTTGTTAGATGTTGCTGATGGCAATGCCGTAGAGATGGTTTATATCCCTGAGGATGATCGAGGCACTTTGTGCATCTCTTCTCAAGCAGGATGTGCTGTTAACTGCAGTTTCTGCTCTACAGGTAAACAAGGCTTTTCTAGAAATCTTACGTTAGGTGAAATCATTGGCCAATTATGGTTGGCTGAGCACACGTTACGCAAAGAGCCTGGTGCCGTGAAGCGCATCGATGGTTACGATGGTAGCGTCATTGATGAGCATGAAGGTCGTGTGATTTCAAATGTGGTGATGATGGGCATGGTTGAGCCACTACTTAACTATGAGCCAGTCGTTGGAGCAATGCGCCTAATGTTGAGTGATAACGCCTACGGCTTGTCACGACGTCGTGTCACTTTATCTACTTCAGGTGTGGTGCCAATGATGGATCGCTTGGCTAATGATTTGCCGGTTGCCTTAGCAGTTTCATTGCATGCACCAAATGATGCTTTGCGCGACGAGTTGGTGCCCATCAATAAAAAGTATCCATTAAAAGAATTAATGGCTGCATGCATGCGTTATTTACCATTCGCGCCCCGAGATTTTTTGACATTTGAATACTGCATGTTGGATGGTGTGAATGATTCTGATCAGCACGCCAAAGAGTTGGTTGATTTGCTAAAGAAAATTCCATGCAAGTTAAATTTAATTCCATTTAATCCCTTTCCAGGATCTGGGTTACATAAATCTAGCCCAAGTAGAGTTCAGGATTTTGCTAAACGTTTGATGGATGCAGGAATTATTACAACTGTACGTAAGACTCGTGGTGATGATATTGCTGCTGCATGTGGTCAGTTAGCAGGTGATGTGAAAGACAGAACCAATGTGAAGCAAAGAATGCAAGTGGTCAAGATTAATAAAGGAGTGGCTCGTTCATGAGTTCGAGTGCTAACTCATTCTTAAAGCGCCGCGTTAGTCGTCAGTCGACTATTCAGTGGGCTGGCAATGTTGTGACAGTTGGTGGTGATGCACCTGTGCGCGTTCAGTCTATGACTAACACGGATACTGCGGATGCGATTGGAACTGCCATTCAGGTAAAAGAGTTAGCAAGAGCTGGTTCTGAAATTGTTCGCATTACTGTAGATACTCCAGCGGCAGCGGCTGCAGTGCCAGCTATACGTGAGCAGTTAGACAAGATGGGTGTTTATGTTCCGTTGGTGGGTGATTTTCATTACAACGGCCATACCTTGCTAAAAGAATATCCTGATTGTGCAAAAGCCTTATCAAAGTATCGAATTAATCCGGGCAACGTTGGTCAGGGCGCAAAAAGAGATATTCAGTTTTCTCAAATGATTGAGATGGCTTGCCAATATCAAAAACCTATTCGTATTGGAGTTAACTGGGGAAGCCTTGATCAAGATTTGCTGGCTAAATTGTTAGATGAAAACGCAGCTTTATCTCAGCCCAAAGAACTTCGTGAGGTGATGGCTGAGGCATTAATTCAGTCTGCGTTGCAATCTGCTGCTAGAGCTGAGGAGTTAGGTTTAGATGGAAATCAAATTACTTTGTCTTGCAAAGTAAGTGCAGTTCAGGATTTGATTGCTGTTTATAGAGATTTGGCAACGCGTTGCGACTACTCATTGCATCTTGGTTTAACAGAGGCTGGTATGGGGAGTAAAGGTATTGTGGCGTCTACAGCTGCTCTATCTGTTTTGTTGCAAGAGGGTATTGGTGACACCATTCGCGTTTCATTAACGCCTGAGCCTGGTGCGCCGCGTGAGAATGAAGTGATTGTTGCGCAAGAAATTTTGCAAACTATGGGCTTACGTAATTTCACCCCAATGGTAATTGCTTGCCCAGGTTGTGGTCGCACTACAAGTACTTATTTCCAAGAATTAGCGTCCCGCATTCAGACTTATTTGCGACATCAAATGCCTATCTGGAAAAAAGATCATCCAGGTGTTGAGGCAATGAATGTGGCTGTGATGGGTTGTATTGTTAATGGTCCTGGCGAGAGTAAGCATGCAAATATCGGCATTTCATTGCCTGGCACCGGTGAATCACCAGCGGCCCCAGTATTTGTTGATGGTGTCAAAGTGAAAACTTTGCGAGGTGACAAGATTGCTGAAGAGTTTCAAGTAATTGTTGATGAATATGTCAAAAACACTTACCGCGCCTAGTAATTCATATTAATAAAACTATAAGAGTAGATGACGAGTCAAGAAATGAGCCAAGAAAAACAAACAAAAATAACTGGCGTTAGAGGTATGAACGACATGCTTCCAACGGAGGCGCCTTTGTGGGCTCACTTGGAGCAGTCAATACAAGGTTTGGTGCGCGCTTACGGTTATCAGCAAATACGTACTCCGATAGTAGAACAAACAGCTTTATTTAAGCGTGGTATCGGTGAAGTGACTGATATTGTTGAAAAGGAAATGTACTCCTTTGAAGACAGTTTGAATGGTGAGCAACTCACATTGAGACCAGAAGGCACAGCTGCCGCAGTGAGAGCTGTCATTGAACACAATCTTTTATACGAAGGACCTAAGCGTCTTTGGTATACCGGTCCAATGTTTAGGCATGAGCGTCCACAACGAGGACGCTATCGCCAGTTCCATCAATTAGGTATCGAGGCATTGGGGTTTGCTGGTCCTGATATTGATGCAGAAATAATTTTGATGTGCCAAAGACTCTGGGATGACCTGGGTTTGTTTGGTATTAAGTTGGAACTAAATTCATTAGGGCAAGCTCATGAGCGTGCTGCTCACCGTGAAGCATTAATTGAGCATTTCAAGAAACACGAAGCTGAATTAGATGAGGATGCTAAGCGCCGTCTTCACACTAATCCATTAAGAATTTTGGATAGTAAAAATCCTGCTATGAAGCCAATTGTTGAGTCTGCACCACAATTGCTTAGCTATTTGGGCGAAGAATCATTGAAGCATTTTGAAGGTGTGCAAAAGTTACTTAAAGCAAACAATTTGCCATTCACCATCAACCCTCGACTTGTGAGGGGCTTAGATTATTACAATCTAACTGTATTTGAATGGGTGACTGATCAATTAGGGTCTCAAGGTACGGTTGCCGGTGGAGGTCGTTATGATCCACTAATAGCTCAAATGGGAGGTAAGCCTGCTCCTGCATGTGGTTGGGCTATGGGCATGGAGCGCGTAATTGAGCTCATGAAGGAGCAGAATTTAACTGCGGATTTAGAAGCGGGTTGTGATGTCTATGTGTTGCACCAAGCTGGTGATACGTTGGAACCTGCCATGGTGGCTGCTGAGCGCTTAAGATCTGCTGGTATTGAGGTGGTTTTACATTGTTCTCCAGATGGTGGCGCTGCTAGCTTTAAGTCTCAAATGAAAAAAGCTGATGGCAGTGGCGCAGCATATGCCATTATTATCGGACCTGATGAGTTAGCAGCCGGACAGGCGCAGTTAAAAGATTTACGTCGCGACGGTCAGCAAATGACTGTGGCGTTGGATGGTTTGGTTGATGCTGTTATCAATCAGTTGGTTAGTATTTCAGAATAAGCGAATAAGACATGCACTTTAATTTAGAAGAACAAGAACAATTAGCGGAATTTAAAGCTTGGTGGAAGCAATACGGCAACTGGTTAATCGGTGGCTTGATTGTTATTTTGTTGTCTTATTCTGTTTATACAGGTTGGGGTTGGTGGCAGAACCGTCAATCTCAGGGCGCAAGCAAGCTATATGACACGTTATTAGTGGCAGCGCAAAAGCAGGATGTGCCAGCAGTTTTGCGTGCCGCAGATGATTTGCAGCAGCAGTTTTCATCAACTAGCTATGCTGGCATGGGTGGTTTGGTGGCTGCTCAAATTGCGAATGCTTCTGGAGATATGGCTGCCACCGAGAAGCAATTACGATGGACCATGAATGATGCTAAGGCTGTTGCTCACAGAGATTTAGCTAGAGCGCGTTTGATTTCGCTTTTAATTGATAAAGGTGATTTTGTGGATGCCGATAAATTGGCTGGTGCATCTGTGTCAACATCATTTGAACCTCTTATGTTGGAAAGACGTGGTGATGTGCAACTAGCTCAAGATAAGAATGCTGAAGCTCGTAAGTATTACCAAGAAGCTTGGGCTAAATTAATGAAAAATCCGGAGGCTTCTGATGAGGCTAAACGTTTATTAAAAGTTAAATTAGATGCTGTAGGAGGTCTTTAATGCGCTATCCAATGATTCGCACTGCAGCAGTTTTGCTGTCTGCCATTACCTTAGTAGCATGCTCTAGCACCAAAAAACGTGAACCTGCTTCATTAGTGAAGGTTGAGGACAAGATTCGTGTTGAATCTGTGTGGTCTACGAGTGTTGGTAAATCAGAGACTTTTGTGATGCGTCCAATATTGGCGGGCGACTATTTATATACATCTGCTGGCAATGGTACTGTGACTAAGGTTGAGGTGCTAACTGGCAAAAAAGTATGGGAAGTTAAGGCACCAACAGATATTTCTTCTGGCCCAGGTAGTGACGGTAATGTTGTGGTGGTTGGATCAACTAAGGGCGTGGTATATGCCTTTGACTCCGATGGTCAAAAGATTTGGGAAGAAAAGGTGGGTAGTGAAGTTCTAACTGAGCCTTTGGTTTTGGGTGGAGTCGCTGTTATCAGAACAATCGATAATCGTTTTGTTGCCTTAGATGCAAAAACAGGTAAACGCCGTTGGTCTTATGTTCGCCCACAAACTGCATTGGCATTGAGAACAAGCTTTGCAATGGTGCCGATTGCATCGGACGCATTTATTACAGGATTCTCTGGCGGCAAGATTGGTGTGATGGGTTTGGCTTCGGGTGGTGTACTTTGGGAAGCTTCGTTGGCATACCCAAAAGGTTTCTCTGAAATTGAGCGCATGACAGACGTGTCAGCAAGACCCACTTTGTTAGGTCGTCGTTTATGTGCAGTTGCTTTCCAGGGGCGCATAGCTTGCGGTGACATTAACAGTGGCACATTCACATGGTCTAAGGATTTTTCTAGTCATACAGGCACTGCTCAATCACAGGACTTAGTATTTGCGGCTGACGAAAAATCTCACGTAGTTGCCTACAAGGCAGCTGATGGTATTGAGGTCTGGCGTAATGAGACCATGACTTGGCGTGATGTTGGTGAACCCCTAGCTGTTGGTAAAGTAGTGGTGATGGGGGATAAGCAAGGTTATTTGCATTTTCTAGAGCAGACTACTGGAACAGCTCTAGCTAGAGTTCGTGTAGATAGTAGTGCGCTTGATGCTGCACCGATTGTTGCAAGTGGCTTGTTGATTGTGCAAACGCGTGGCGGATCTTTATCTGCATATAGACCCAACTAAGAAATTGCAATAAGAATAAAAACATATGGCAAGAATGATTAATGGTAATCATTCTTGCACTTAGAAAGCAGTTAATTATTTATGAAACCCGTTATTGCCATTGTTGGTCGACCAAACGTTGGTAAATCAACGCTATTTAATCGTTTGACTAGGTCACGCGATGCGTTGGTGGCTGACTTTGCCGGTCTAACTCGTGACCGTCATTACGGTAACGGTCGCATGGGTGAGCGCGAATTTATTTGTATTGATACTGGTGGTTTTGAGCCAGTAGCCAAGACAGGTATTTTGGCTGAGATGGCTAAGCAAACCAAGCAAGCTGTAGTTGAGGCAGACGTTGTTATTTTCTTGGTGGATGCACGTTTAGGTATGGCGCCACAAGATCGAGTGATTGCTGATTTTTTACGCAAGACTGGCAGACCTGTGATCTTGGCTGTTAATAAAGCTGAAGGCATGGCCTACACAACAGTCACCGCTGATTTCTATGAGTTAGGTTTGGGTGAGCCGATTGCCATATCCTCCGCACATGGAGATGGTGTTCGCGCCATGATTGATGAGGCATTGGATGCCTTAGGTATTCCAGATGAGCCCGAAGAGGATGATAAAACTGACAGGCCAATGCGTATTGCTGTAGTTGGCAGACCTAATGTGGGTAAGTCAACGTTCATTAATACTTTAATTGGTGAAGAGCGTGTCATTGCCTTTGATATGCCAGGCACCACCCGTGATGCGATTGATGTGCCTTTTACGCGTAATGGCAAGCCATATGTGATGATTGATACGGCGGGTTTACGTAAGCGTGGCAAAGTATTTGAGGCTATTGAAAAATTCTCAGTTGTCAAAACCCTCCAAGCGATTGCTGATGCCAATGTTGTTATTTTGATGTTGGATGCTCAACAAGATATTTCTGAGCAAGATGCTCATATTGCTGGTTTTATCGTTGATGCTGGCCGCGCCTTAGTTTTGGCGGTTAATAAGTGGGATGGCATGGATGATTACGATAAGGAGCGGGCTAGAACAGACATAGCAAGAAAGCTACGTTTCTTGGATTTTGCCAATGTGCATCCAATTTCAGCGATCAAGGGCTTTGGTATCAAAGAGTTGTTTAAGGATGTTGATGCTGCCTATGCTGCAGCGATGTCTAAGCTACCAACTCCTAAATTGACACGTATTTTGGAAGAAGCGGTTGAGTTCCAACAACCTAAACGTGTCGGTATGTCTCGTCCTAAGATGCGTTATGCGCACCAAGGTGGTTCAAATCCACCGATTGTGGTGATACACGGCAATGCTCTTAGCGGTGTAACAGATAGCTATCGTCGTTATTTAGAGGGTCGCTTTAGAGAGGCTTTCAAATTGCGTGGTACCCCGTTGCGATTGGAATTTAAGACAGGTCAAAACCCTTTTGTTGACCAGGATAAAAGTAAGAAAAAAAAGGGCAGATAGCAATTTTTTGTAGCTTAGTTACACTCACAAGTATTGAGACTATTTTTTTAACCAGAGTAAGACTCCCTAATTAACAAAAAGAAAGAAGGAGCAGGCATGAACACTAATAAAGGCCAACTTTTGCAAGATCCATTTTTAAACGCATTGCGTAAAGAGCACATTCCAGTTTCTATATACCTAGTTAACGGTATTAAGTTACAAGGTAATGTGGAGTCTTTTGACCAGTACGTTATTTTGTTACGTAATACCGTGACTCAGATGGTATACAAGCATGCCATTTCTACTGTGGTTCCTGCTAGAGCTGTTGAGTTCCGTGCTGATGAGGGAACACCAAGCGCTTAACTTTCTATGCAAGCAGTTAAAGCCGCTCTCATAGGTATTGATCCCGGAGGTAAACCTGACTTCGCCGATAGTATGGCTGAGTTGAGTTTGCTTGCGTCTAGTGCAGGCTCAAAGCCTGTGATGACGATGATTGCTAAGCGAGCTAAACCTGATCCAGCTCTTTACATGGGCTCAGGTAAGGCTACAGAACTTCGTGAGCAAATGGAAGCTAATGAGGTTGAGCTAGCTATTTTCAATCATGCTTTATCGCCAGTTCAGCAAAGAAATCTTGAACGTCACTTGAAGTGTCATGTGATTGATCGTACGGGCTTGATCCTAGATATCTTTGCTCAAAGAGCTAAAAGTCATGTCGGTAAAACGCAAGTGCAACTAGCTAATGTTCGATATCAAGTTTCTCGTTTAGTTAAGGCTTGGAGTCATTTGGAGCGTCAAAAGGGTGGTATTGGTATGCGAGGCGGCCCTGGTGAGACGCAGATGGAGTTGGACCGCCGTATGCTCGAGAGTAAGGCTAAGCGTTTGCAACTCGAACTTGAAAAGCTACAAAAACAACAAGCAACTCAAAGAAGATCCAGAGAAAAAGGTGGTGTTTTCTCGGTATCTTTGGTCGGCTATACCAATGCTGGTAAATCAACTTTATTTAATGCTTTAACTAAGGCTGGCACATATGCAGCTGATCAGCTATTCGCAACTTTAGACACCACTTCAAGGCGAGTTTATTTGCCTGAGATTGGTAATGCAGTGGTCTCTGATACTGTGGGATTTATTCGTGACTTGCCTCATCAATTGGTTGAGGCATTTAGAGCAACATTAGATGAAACCGTCAGGGCTGATTTATTGCTTCACGTGGTTGATGCTTCTAGCTTTGATCGTGAGCAGCAAATGATTGAGGTTGATAAGGTTTTAGCTGAAATTGGCGCAGATCAAAGCCCTCAATTGGTTGTGGTTAATAAGATAGATCAAGTACCTGCTTTAATGGAGCGTGGACCTGTTCTGCGTTATGACCGAAATGGCAAAGTAGCAGCCATCTACATCTCGGCTAAAGAGGGTATTGGCCTCGATTTGCTGCGAGAAACATTGGCAGAATTGGCTAAGAACACTGATAGAATGAAGGCTCCTGTAGAGGAAGTTCCATCAGTGGCAGAAATGGATCCACAGGCCCCAGCTAAGCGCTGGGAATCATTAGATGTTTTTCATACTCGTACAGGACTTTATTCTCCCAACGATGCGTAAATTACTACAAATATTTTCGGTTAATGATCCCGGTTGGGGCAACAACCACCAAGCTGATCCTAATCGTGGGCGTGATGAGAAGGATGCCACTCCACCGAAGCAGGAAGACAAGCCACGTCAACCGCAAAAGCAGGATGGTCCACCTGACTTAGATCAGTTATGGCGGGACTTTAATAACCGCCTAAATGGATTGTTTACCGGTAAACGCCAGGGTGGTGGCAATAATCAGCCGCCAAGTACAAAAGGACCATCCGGTGAAGGAATGAAACCTGGCTTCGGGGTTGGTATCGTTGCAGCAATTGCAGTTGCCGTCTGGATTTTTAGTGGCTTTTTCATGATTCAAGAAGGCCAAACTGGTGTTGTTCTTCAATTTGGTAAATACAGCTATACAACTCGTCCTGGTATTAATTGGCGCATGCCTTGGCCTATTCAAACTCATGAAGTGGTCAATCTTTCCTCAATTCGCTCAGTAGAAGTGGGTCGTGCTAATTTGATTAAGGCATCTAACCTCAAAGATTCTTCTATGTTGACTGAAGATGAAAACATCATTGATGTGAAGTTTGCAGTTCAGTATCGTTTGAAAGATGCCTCTGAGTACCTATTTAACAACAAAGACCCAGATGCCTCAGTTGTACAAGCTGCTGAAACTGCAGTGAGAGAAATTGTTGGTAAGAGCAAGATGGATAACGTTCTATATGAGAATCGCGAAAAACTTGCTATCGATCTAAATGCGTCTATTCAGAAGATCTTGGATGGTTACAAGGCAGGTATTTTTGTAACGAGTGTGACGGTTCAGAACGTTCAACCACCTGAGCAAGTTCAAGCAGCTTTTGATGATGCAGTTAAAGCAGGACAAGACCGTGAGCGCTTGAAAAATGAAGGCCAGGCATATGCTAATGACATTATTCCTAAGGCCAAAGGTGCTGCAGATCGTTTGATGCAAGAAGCTGAGGGTTATAAAGCCAAGGTGATTGCTGTGGCTGAAGGTGATGCAACAAGGTTTAAGTTGATTCAACCGGAATATGCAAAAGCACCGCAGGTTACTCGTGAGCGCATGTATATCGATGTAATGCAAGAAATCTATACCAATGTAACGAAGGTGATGGTTGATCAACGTAGTAATGCAGGTAGTTTGTTGTATTTGCCATTAGATAAGTTGATTCAGCAGGTTACGCCAGGTAGTCCATCTGCTTTAGTGCCAGCATCAAATACTGTGGCAAATACACCTGCAGTAACAACTACACCTGCGCCAGCATCAAGTACAACTAATGCAAATCCTCCTGCCACCCCAAGTGATAGAAGAGATAGTTTGCGCAGTCGTGAGCGATAGGAGACTTATAAATGAATAATCGTATTTTTCCTATGATCGCTGCGTTCTTTGTGGTGATTGGTTTATTGTCTTCAACGGTATTTATTGTTGATCAGCGTAAATATGCAGCTGTCTTTGCTTTTGGTGAATTGGTGCGCGTGATTGAAGAGCCAGGTTTGCAATTTAAATTGCCGCCACCATTTCAGAGCGTACAGTTTTTCGAGCGCCGCATTTTGACAATTGATACACCGGATGCAGAGCGTTTTATTACAGCGGAAAAGAAAAACCTATTAGTTGATTCTTATGTGAAATGGCGCATTGTTGAGCCGCGTCGTTTCTTTATTAGCTTTAGAGGTGATGAGCGCTTGGCTCAGGATCGTCTGAATCAATTGGTTAAGTCTGCCCTTAATGAAGAATTTACAAAGCGTACTGTTCGTGAACTAATTTCTGAGCAACGCGAACAAGTGATGCAAAACATCCGCAAGAAGGTTGCTGAGGAAGCTGCTGATATTGGTATTGAGATTGTGGATGTGCGTTTGAAGCGCATTGATTTATTGGCAGAGATCAGTGAGTCAGTATTCCGACGTATGGAAGCGGAGCGTAAGAGGGTAGCTAATGAGCTTCGCTCTACGGGTGCTGCTGAGTCTGAAAAAATACGTGCGGATGCAGAGCGCCAACGCGATATCATTCTATCTAGAGCATATCGTGATGCACAAAAGATCAAAGGTCAGGGCGATGCTAAAGCAACTGCTTTGTATGGTGAGGCCTTTAACCGTGATCCACAATTTGCTCAGTTCTATCGTAGTTTGGAAGCTTATCGTAATAGCTTTAAAACTAAGCAGGACTTGATGGTGATGGATCCTAATTCGGAATTTTTAAAATTTATGAAGAGTAGTCGCCCACAAGGTGCGCCTTCAATACCGGCAGCTAAATAATGAATCGTTGGTTACTACCTGAGAATATCGCAGATGTTTTGCCTTCAGAGGCAAGAAAGATTGAAGAGTTACGTCGTATTCTCTTGGATCGCTTTCAGTCTTATGGGTATGAGCTTGTCATGCCTCCTATGTTGGAGTATCTGGACTCATTGTTGACTGGATCAGGTCAAGATCTGAATTTGAAAACTTTTAAATTAGTCGATCAGTTATCTGGTCGAACTTTGGGTTTACGTGCAGATATCACACCTCAGGTGGCCCGTATTGATGCGCACCTGTTAAATCGTCAGGGTGTTACAAGACTTTGTTATGCTGGATCAGTTTTGCACACACTTGCAGCGCCAGGAACAAGTTCAAGAGAGCAGTTACAACTTGGGGCTGAAATCTATGGGCATGCTGGTTGGGAAGCTGATTTAGAAGTCCAAACCCTATTAAATGAGGTTTTAACGCAGAGTAATTTGGGTGAGATCACCCTTGATATGGCTCATGCGGGCATTTTGACGGGTATTTTAGGTGAGTTTCAGCCCAAATCTGATGCTTTGGAGGCTCTTTATGCCTCACTTCAAGCCAAAGATTTACCTGGTTTGACTCAACTTTTAGTTGATTGGCCTGCGCCAATCAAGTCTGCAATTATTAGCTTGGCTTCCTTGAGTGGCTCACCCAAGGATGTTTTGCCGGCAGCTCGCAAGGCTTTGCCTCAATCAAAGCAGGTAACAACTGCTTTGGATGATTTGGAGCGTCTGTGCCAGGCTATTTCCGGCTTACCTAATGCCCCTAAATTGAATTTAGATTTATCTGACCTGCGTGGTTATCAGTATCACAGCGGGGTAATGTTCGCTGCCTATGTAGAGGGTTTGCCTGCAGCGATCGCCAGGGGTGGTCGATACGATATGGTTGGTGAGGCCTTTGGTAGATCTCGCCCAGCAACGGGTTTTTCTTTAGATATCATGACTTTAGCAAGATTATCTAAGATTGATTCTAGAAGGGCTGCTATCTTAGCTCCATGGTCAAATGATCAAAAATTAACTCAAGCTATCGCAAAACTACGCTCCAGTGGTGAGGTTGTGATTCAACTTTTACCTGGTCACGAGCAAGATGGAGAAGAATTCCACTGCGATCGTGAGTTGGTTGATCAAAAAGGTGCTTGGGTGGTTGTCACAAGAGCGTAAAATGCTCGTTTGCGCTTTTTACTAATTAATTATCTTTTTTCCTGGTTTATATGTCCGTACAGAAATCTGCCAGCAAGGCTGGTCGCAATGTTGTTGTAATTGGTACCCAATGGGGTGATGAAGGTAAAGGCAAGATCGTTGATTGGTTAACCGATCATGCTGAGGGAGTTGTGCGTTTCCAAGGTGGTCACAATGCCGGTCACACACTTATCATCAATGGCCAAAAAACAATTTTGCGCTTGATTCCATCGGGCATCATGCGCCCAGGTGTGACTTGCTACATTGGTAATGGTGTGGTGTTGTCTCCTGAAGCTTTATTTAAAGAAATTGGCGAGCTTGAGGCTGCAGGCGTGGATGTTCGTTCACGTTTGAAGATCTCTGAAGCAACTACTTTGATTCTTCCATATCACGTAGCCATCGACCATGCTCGTGAGGCTGCACGAGGTAATGACAAGATCGGTACAACAGGGCGTGGTATTGGCCCAGCGTACGAAGATAAAGTTACACGTCGTGCATTGCGTGTTCAAGATTTGTTCTTCCCAGAGTCTTTTGCGCAAAAACTTAAAGAGAATTTGGAATATCACAACTTTGTGTTGACTCAATACTTCAAAGCACCAGCTCTGAACTTCGAAGAGGTTAGAGACAGTATGTTGGGCTACGCAGAGCAGTTACGCCCATTGGTGGCTGATGTTTCTAGTGATTTAGATGCTGTTCAAAAAGCAGGTAAAAACTTGTTATTTGAAGGTGCCCAAGGCGCATTGTTAGATATCGATCACGGCACATATCCGTTTGTTACATCATCAAACTGTGTGGCTGGTAATGCAGCAGCTGGATCTGGTGTAGGCCCAGGTAGTCTACATTTTGTATTGGGTATTACTAAAGCTTATTGCACGCGTGTTGGCTCAGGTCCGTTCCCAAGTGAGCTATATGATCATGCTAACCCTAAAGCGCAAGATCCAATTGGTTTGCGTTTGGCTGAGGTTGGTAAAGAGTTTGGTTCTGTCACAGGTCGTCCGCGTCGCACTGGCTGGTTAGATGCTGCTGCATTGAAGCGCTCTATCCAAATCAGTGGTGTAACAGGCCTTTGCATGACTAAGTTGGATGTTCTTGACGGTCTAAAAGAGATTCGTTTGTGCGTAGGTTACAACTTAGATGGTAAGAAGCTTGATGTATTGCCACGAGGTTCTGATGCGGTTGCTCGTTGTGAACCGATTTATGAGACTTTCCCTGGTTGGGATGAAAGCACCCTAGGTATTCAACAGTGGGATAAATTGCCTAAAGCTGCACAAACATATTTGAGACGCGTTGAAGAGGTGGCATGTGTACCTATTGCCATGGTTTCAACTGGTCCAGATCGTAATGAAACTATCCTATTGCAACACCCCTTTGAGGCTTAAATCACACGGTGGTATTGCAGTATTAATAAAAAGGGCGCATTAAGCGCCTTTTTTATTTCTTAGGCAAAGCAAATACTCTTAAGGCATCACCTTGTTTAAAGCCAAAGATTTGATTGCCACCCACAGCAACAGCGATGTACTGAACACCATCAATTTCATAAGTAACTGGTGGAGCATT
The DNA here is from genome assembly GCA_041191465.1 of Pseudomonadota bacterium. Lineage (GTDB taxonomy): Bacteria > Pseudomonadota > Gammaproteobacteria > Burkholderiales > Burkholderiaceae > Polynucleobacter. The sequence continues at coordinate 2,578 of JBEEOV010000010.1, read as the reverse complement.
CACGCCAGCTTCTGTTTTATGTTGCCATAAAACTTTTCCAGTATCAGCATCAAAGGCATTGAGTTGACCAGAGTCTGTGCCAATACCTTCGCCCATAAATATTAAGCCTCCGTCAGTCGCCAAGACGCCGCCAACCAGTGGGGCAGATGTCTTATGCTGCCATCTCATTTTTCCGGTTTGTAGGTTAATGGCAGACAGCAAACCCCAGCGAGGAGCATCCATGAGCGGCTCTAGAGTGGTGTAATGAATAGCTGGTTTATCTTTAGTTGCAGGTATGTCTTGAGTCGAATATTTAACTGGCCAGTGGATGGCAGCAACATAGGCGGTTTGCTTTTTCTCGTTGACTGAACTTGGTGACCAATTGACGCCACCTAGTACACCTGGAAGTATGGTGACGCCCTCAGGTGTTGCTCTAGCAAATAGGTTTTTTTGCTCAACAAAGTTATCCGATCTTTTTAGTAATTGACCCGTGACTCGATCATGTATGTAATACCAGCCAATCTTGCTAGGGTGTCCAACAGCAGGGATGGTTTTACCTTGATGTTTGTAATTAAATAAAACAGGTGGACTAGCTACGTCGTAGCCCCATTGATCATGAGGCACTTGTTGGTAATGCCAGCGGATTTTTCCGGTATTAACATCAAGGCAAACTAATGACACGGTATAAAGATTATCTCCTGGACGAGAAACGTCATCCATCTGTGGCGATGGGTTGCCCGTACCAAAGTAGAGGAGGCCTCTCTCTTTATCAATAGCAGGTGTGCTCCAGGCTGAGCCACCGCCAAATTTTGAAGCGTCTGGGTATTTATTTAATGTGGCTTTTTCTTTAGCAATATCACGATTAAGAGGAACTCCATCTGGTGTGGTCTCTCTAAACTGTCCTTCCCAGTTTTGTGGGGCAATTGTGTCGAATTGCCAAATGCGTTGCCCAGTCTTGGCGTCGAATGCCGCTAAAAAGCCATTACGACCATAATTTCCTGCAATACCGACAACCGCACCTAATGGCGCACCTTCGCGATCAGAATCTAAATGAAGGCCATAACCAACGCCGGTAATACCTATTAAGACTTTACCTTGATAAACAACTGGTGCCATGGCAATACCCACACCTGATTGACCAGCGATGCTGCCTTTTTTAAGGGGATCCCCATCTTTTAAAGATGCAACATTCTCAGCAGTTGAGCTATTACTATCAGCCACTTCAATATCCCAAGTAACCTTGCCAGTTTTTGCGTCCAGTGCAATTAACCTTGCATCAACTGTGCCGATAAATACTTTGCCATCACTCACAGCAACGCCACGGTTGGCTGGACCGCAACACATTGGGTAGTCTTTTTTACGTTGATGGTTGTAGCGCCATAACTGTTGACCAGTTTTGGCATTTAACGCAACGACATGATTGAATGGTAGTGATAAGTACATCACTTCACCAACAATGATGGGTGTTGATTGAAATGTTGCTTTTACGCCGCTGTTATAAGTCCATGCTGGGGCTAAATCAGCCACATTACTTTTGTTAATTTGCTTAATTGGAGAGTATCTTTGGTTGCTTAGATCTCTGCCGTAGCTTGACCAATCATTATTGGCTTGGGCAATACTGATATTGAATGCGCAAATTACAAATAATGAAATTCTTAATTTTTTGATATTCATTGAAGTTGCTAAATTAGTTTAGTAAAAAACCAATGTAGCAGGCGAATCATAAAAACTAAAGGCATTGAAGCTACTTTAGTGATTTTCATGAGGAAATAAAAAAGGCACCGAAGTGCCTTTAATTTACTGCTGAATTTTGGTGCCCCAGGAGAGACTCGAACTCTCACGCCTCTCGGCACCGGCTTCTAAGACCGGCGTGTCTACCATTCCACCACCAGGGCTAACAAAAAAGCTTCTAAATTGTACCTTAGAAGCTTTTTATTATTTGGCTCCTCGACCTGGGCTCGAACCAGGGACCTACGGATTAACAGTCCGGCGCTCTACCGACTGAGCTATCGAGGAATAGACCAAGATTATAGCCTGATTTTCTTCAGATGCCAAATTTCCTATGACTTTGCCGTAATATCAGGCTCGAATTGAGGCTGAGAGCTAAAGGCAATGTATATTTCATCTACACATGACAATCATCACAATTACTAACTGGCATGAAGCAATGGAATTGGTGAAGCCAATTCGTTATCAGGTATTTGTGGTTGAGCAAGATGTCCCAGAAGACCTAGAGTGGGATGAATATGATCAAGATGCTTTTCATGCAGTAGCTAAATCACAAGACCAAGTTATTGGTACTGGTAGATTAATACTCAATCAAACCATTGCCAAAATCGGGCGCATGGCTGTTGATAAAGCATTTAGGGGCAAGGGTATTGGTATCGACATACTTAGGGCACTCATTAACAAAGGAAAAGAAAAGGGCGCACAAGAATTTATCTTGCACGCCCAAACTCATGCCATTGCTTTCTACGCCAAAGAAGGATTCGAACCTTACGGCCCCATCTTTGATGAAGCGGGTATTCCTCACGTAGAGATGCGTTTATATGTCTAGAGCCTTAGAAGTCAAAGGTTGCAGTAGCTCTAAATATTCTTG
>JBEEOV010000009.1:0-28256 GCA_041191465.1 Pseudomonadota bacterium | reverse complement strand
AGTCGTACAAGAAGAGCTGCATCAACAATACCGTCGGCAAGTGCTTCCCAGGTTTTAACTGCTGCTCGATCTTTGCCTGTAGGCGGGATTAGTTTGTTAACTGGGCTAAGTGTGTCAGCGTATTCAACAATCACGCGTGAATCAAACATGGCGCCACCATCATCCATGACCAAGCACGGCACCTTGCCCAAGGGGTTTGACGAGGTAATTTCAGATGTTTTTGACCAAACATCTTCCACAACCAAGGGCACTTCAATCTTTTTTTCAGTAAAGACAATTAACGTCTTTCTGACGTATGGGCTAGTGAGCGATCCGATTAATTTCATGTCATTAGTATAGCTATTTAGGGAAGTTCGTCTAGAACGACTAAAATCATGTTTTAAGCGATTTTTTTAGGATTTAGCTGTGACTACTCAATTATCAACATTAAGTGCCTTATCCCCATTGGACGGTCGTTATGCAGGCAAAACTGATGCTTTGCGCCCATGGTTATCTGAAGCCGCGTTTATGCGTCAGCGTGTTCAAGTTGAGGTTCATTGGTTAATTGCCCTATCTCAAGCAAAGTTGCCTGATTTTCCAAGTTTTAGCGCTACTGCTGAAGCAGTTCTATTGAAGCTGGTGGCCGATTTCTCTGATGCTGATGCACAAAGAATTAAAGCGATTGAAGCCGTTACCAATCACGACGTTAAAGCAGTTGAGTATTGGATGAAGGAAAAAGTTGCTGGACATGCTGAGTTAGAAAAAGCAAGTGAGTTCATTCATTTTGCTTGTACATCTGAAGACATCAATAACACTTCACATGGTTTGATGCTCAAAGGTGCTCGTGAAGAAGTTATCTTGCCTAAGTTAAAAGAAGTTTTAGCTTCATTAACAAATTTAGCAGTTCTTAATGCTGATATTCCAATGTTATCCAGAACGCATGGTCAGCCAGCATCACCAACTACTTTGGGTAAAGAAATGGCTAACGTGGCGATGCGTTTAGAGCGCGCCATACGCAATATTGAGAATGTGCCTTTGTTGGGAAAAATGAATGGTGCTGTGGGTAACTACAACGCGCATCTATCAGCTTACCCAGATGTTGATTGGGAAAACTTTTCTAAAGAAGTGGTTGAAAAGCGTTTGGGACTTCAATTTAACCCCTACACGATTCAAATTGAACCGCATGATTACATGGCTGAATTGTTTGATGCTGTTGCTAGAGCCAATACCATCTTGCTTGATTTAAATAGAGATATCTGGGGTTACATTTCTGTTGGCTATTTCAAACAAAAAACCAAAGCTGGTGAAATTGGTTCATCTACTATGCCGCACAAAGTAAACCCAATTGATTTTGAAAATTCAGAAGGTAATCTGGGTATTGCAAATGCCTTGTTAAAGCATTTGTCAGAAAAATTACCAGTGTCTCGTTGGCAGCGTGACTTAACTGACTCAACAGTTCTGCGTAACTTAGGCACTGCTCTAGGGCATAGCTTATTGGCTTACGATAGTGTTTTGAGGGGTTTGGGTAAGTTAGAAACCAACCCAACTCGTTTGGCTGAAGATTTGGATAACTGTTGGGAAGTTTTGGCGGAGCCAGTTCAGACTGTGATGCGTCGTTACGGAGTGCCTAACCCTTATGAGCAATTAAAAGAATTGACTCGTGGTAAAGGCATTACACCTGAAGGTCTTAAGACATTTATTCAAGGTCTTGCAATACCTGATGATGCTAAACAGTCTCTATTGAAAATGACGCCTGCTTCATATATTGGTAAAGCTATTGAGCTTGCTAAGCGTTTGAAAAAATAATGATTGATCAGTCTAGGGTCACGATGAGCATCTCGATTCGTTTGCTATTGTGGCTCTATGAATGCCTTTGGTACTTGCTGCTACCAATTGCTTTAATTAGGTTGTATTGGAAGGGACGTAGCCTTCCAGGCTATCGTTTAAATATTGCTGAGCGACTTGGGTTTTATGGTGTGCATGCCAAGCCCAATCAAATTTGGCTTCATGCTGTTTCTGTTGGTGAAACCAGGGCTGCTGCACCACTTGTTGAAGCTTTGATTGCTAGTGGTAAATCAATTTTATTGACTCACATGACCCCAACGGGGCGTGCTACGGGACAGCAAATCTTTGAGCAACATTTGAAATCTGGTTGTCTGCAGCAAGTGTATTTGCCCTACGATATCTCATGGGCTGTCAATGCGTTCTATCGACACTTTTCACCTCAAGTTGGCTTGATCATGGAAACAGAGGTTTGGCCAACGCTTATTCTGTCTGCCAAGCGTCGAAAGATCCCCACTATCTTAGTGAACGCCAGGTTGTCTGATAGAAGCGCTAAGAGAACAGCAAGCTTTGGCGCCGTAGCCACATATATTTACCAATCATTTACGAAGATATTGGCTCAAACCACTTTAGACGCCAAGCGTTATCAATCGCTTGGCTTAAACAATGTTTTGGTGACTGGTAACTTAAAGTTTGATGTTTCGGCAAACTCTGTTCAGGTCAATGAAGCTTTGCTCTTAAGGAAAGAGTTAAATGTTGGAATGCAGATAGTTTGTGCTGCTAGTACGCGTGAGGGGGAAGAAGAGTTAATAATCGCTGCTTGGCAAAAACTCAGACAAGATTGCGCAGATTTAAAAAATATTTGCTTGTTGATTGTTCCAAGACATCCTCAGCGATTTGATGATGTGGGTGCTTTATTAAATAAAGCTTTCCCACACGTTCCACGAAAATCTACGTTGACTAGTAGGGCTGATTTGGCTGCTGCAATTAATCAGCATGGCATATTGCTGGGCGATTCAATGGGTGAGATGAGTTTTTACTATGCCTTATCTGACTTTGTGGTGATGGGTGGTAGTTTGCAACCTTTAGGCGGTCAGAATTTCATAGAGGCATGTGCATTAGGTAGGCCAATTATTTTGGGGCAGCACACATTTAATTTTCAGCAGGCGAGTCTTGATGTAATTGATGCGGAGGCTGGGCTAAGAGTTGATGATATTGAGGGCTTAAGTCAAGCCATGCGATTACTCTTTACGAATCATGAACTGAAAGAAGTCATGAGCACTAATGCTCTAGACTTTGCTAATCAACATACTGGTGCCACAGAGAAAATTTTAGCGATCGTCCAATCAGGTCACTGATAAAAGTACCCCTAATGTTCAAGGGGTTAAATCAAGCGCAGTACAAGCATAAAAATATTCCTATAGAATCTTTTCAAACCATTGGGGAGTAGCCAGCTCGCATTTGTGAGTCTCATATATCGTCAATACGACATGAATATGTCCGGTGTATGAGGGAAATAGGTTCTTGGCGAGACCAACTTTTAAAAGGGTGTACCCATGGATTTTTTATCTCTAAATGCAGTCTGGGCAGTTCTTGCCATTATTTTGATTGATCTTGTTTTGGCTGGTGATAATGCGCTAGTTATTGGCATGGCGGCAAATCGCTTGCCACCTGATCTGCGTAAGAAAGCAATTTTTTGGGGGACATTCGGCGCCATTGCGATTCGTTTTGTTTCTGTTGCAATCATTACCTACTTAATGATGATCCCTGGGCTTAGATTGGTTGGTGGGGTGGCATTGGTTTGGATCGGTTGGAAGCTAGCGTTCCAAGATAGTCATGAAGATGTCAAGGCTGCAGATACATTTTGGTCTGCAATTAGTACTATTGTCATAGCTGATGCAGTGATGGGTATTGATAATGCATTAGGTATTGCAGCTGCAGCTAATGGTAACTGGTGGTTCATTATCATGGGCTTATTGATCAGTATTCCAGTGGTTATTTTTGGCTCTAGTATGGTGACAAAGATACTCGATCGTTGGCCCAACGCCGTATTTGTTGGTAGCTTTGTTTTGTTCGCCGTGGCTATTCAGATGGTCATTAAGGAGCCATTATTTGAATCAACCTTAAGTTCAGTAGATGCTTGGGTATTGAAGCTATTGCCTTGGGTATTTGCAATTGGAGCTACAGCTCTTCAGTTCAATTTATCCAAGAAAAGTAATAAGGTAATGACAACAGCTATTCAATAACTTAATGGAGTAGCCAACAAAAAAGCGGGCATAGCCCGCTTTTTTATTAACACCTAGATATTCAATATTTAAACTTGGGCGCCAAAGTTTGGATCATCACTGTTGTTAGCGCTGGGATTTGTTTTTGTTTCTGGGGTTAACAAGTCTTCACGCTTAATTCCAAACCACATTGCTAAAGCGGCAGCCACGAAAACAGATGAGTAGATGCCAAACAAAATACCAATTGTTAGGGCGAGTGCAAAGTAATAAAGAGTAGGGCCGCCAAATAGAAGCATGGCAAGAACCATCATTTGCGTGCTACCGTGAGTAATGATGGTTCGGCTAGTGGTGCTAGTGATGGCGTTATCAATAATTGCTGAAACTTCCATCTTTCTATATTTACGGAAGTTTTCTCTGATGCGGTCAAAAATAACAACAGACTCATTCACTGAATAACCAAGAACAGCTAAAACAGCCGCTAAAACTGATAGTGAGAATTCCCATTGGAAGAGCGCGAAGAATCCCAGAATGATTACAACGTCATGTAAGTTAGCCAAGATGCCGGCAACTGCAAATTTCCACTCAAATCGAACGGATAAATAAATAACGATACCTAGAACAACGAATAAAAGGGCTAGTAAGCCGTCTGTTGCAAGTTCTTTACCTACTTGTGGTCCAACAAACTCAACACGCTTTAATTTAACGTCATCTTGAGATGCTTTTAGGGTTGTTAATACTTGATCACTTTGTTGTGCTGATGAAATAACTTGGCCATCAGCACCTTTTTGAAGTGGCAAGCGAATTAAAACGTCTTTAGAGCTACCAAAGTTTTGCACTTGAATGTCTTGGTAGCCTAGCTTGGCCAAATCGTCTCTGATTGAATTTAATGGGGCAGCTTGCGTATAGCTAACTTCCATCACAGTTCCACCAGTGAATTCGACTGATAAATGTAAACCTTTGGTGATCAAAAAGAAGATGGCTGCAATAAACGTTAATGCTGATATGACATTAAGCACCAATGCATGGCGCATAAAGGGAATGTCACGACGGATGCGGAAAAATTCCATGGCTAATATTCCTTTTATTCAGTTGGGCGCCAAACTTGGCCAATAGATAGTTTTTCGAGTTTCTTTTTGCGGCCATACCAAAGATTGGCAAGACCTCTAGCAAAGAAAACTGCTGAGAACATTGATGTCAAAATGCCCAAGCTATGCACAACAGCAAAACCTCTGACTGGGCCAGAGCCAAATGCTAGCAAAGCAACACCAGCAATTAATGTGGTGATGTTTGAGTCAAGGATGGTTCCCCAGGCTTTTTCAAAGCCTGTAGCAATCGCTGCTTGTGGGCTGGCGCCTGAGCGAAGTTCTTCACGTATACGCTCATTGATCAAAACGTTTGAGTCAATCGCCATACCCAAGGCAAGAGCCATCGCCGCAATACCTGGCAAAGTTAAGGTGGCTTGCAACATCGATAGGATGGCAACTAGTAAGAATAAATTAACGGCCAAGGCAACCACGGAGAATGCACCAAATAATAAGTAGTAGGCAATCATGAAGATAGCGATGGCGCAGAATCCGTAAATGACTGAATTAAAACCTTTGGCAATATTGTCTGCGCCCAAACTTGGGCCAATGGTTCTTTCTTCAATGATTTCCATTGGCGCTGCTAATGAGCCTGCGCGTAGTAGTAATGCCAAGTCATTCGCGCTTTCGGTGCTTGGTTGGCCAGTGATTTGGAATTTTGATCCAAATTCACTTTGAATAGTCGCTACTGTGAGAACTTCTCCGCGACCTTTTTCAAACAGAATCATGCCCATTGGTTTACCAATGTTTTCACGAGTAACTTCTTGCATCACGCGACCACCAGCAGAATCTAATGTGATGTTCACTGATGGGCGTTGATTGTTATCAAAGCCAGCAGATGCACTTGTAATTCTGTCGCCACTGAAGATCACTGATTTTTTAAATACAACTTGGCGACCATCCCCAGTTTTAAAAACGTCTGAGCCTGGAGGTGGTAATTCTCCTGATAAAAGATATGTCTTAACAGGATCAGCTAAGCGAGATTCAAGGGTGGCTGTTCTGCCGATAATGTCCTTCGCTCTAGCTGTATCTTGAACGCCAGGCAATTGAACAATAATACGATCTTGACCTTGTTGCTGAATGACTGGTTCTGCAACACCTAATTCATTAACGCGATTGTGCAAGGTAGTGATATTTTGCTTAACGGCGTTTTCTTGAACTTCTTTAATAGCAGAGGCTTTAAATTCGCCAACTAATTTAAAACCATCCGCTGATTTTTGTGAGTTGAACTCTAGATCAGGGATGTTTTTATTCAGCAGCAATCTTGCTGCAAGAGTTTCATCTTCTTTGGCAAACTTAATAATGATTGAATCGTTTTGACGTTCTACACCAGAGTGACGAATAGATTTTTCGCGTAGCTGTGATCTTGCGTCAGCACTCAAACTTTCAATTTTCTTTTGTAATGCGCCACGCATATCGACTTGGAGCAAGAAGTGCACGCCACCCCTTAAGTCTAGACCGAGATACATCGGCATGGCACCCATAGAACCCAACCATGCTGGAGTATTGGAAATCAAATTCAATGCAATGACATAACTTGGATCATTGCTATCTGGATTGAGTGCTTTTTGTAAAGTATCTTTTACTTTTAGTTGATTGTCGGTGCTATCTAAACGTATCTTGATAGTGCCGTTAGCGCCAATTCTTTCAAATTGAATGCCTTTGGGCTGGATTTGTGCATTACTCAAGATTTGAGTAATGCGTTCTTGTGTGCCCAAGTCAATTTTGACAGTCACTTTACCCGCTGAAACTTGTACAGCTGGCGCCTCCCCAAAGAAATTAGGAAGGGTGTAGATGGCTCCAATTAAAAGAGCCACAGCAATTACTAGGTATTTCCACAGCGGGTAGCGATTCATGCCAAATCTTTCTTAGATAGCTTTGATAGTGCCTTTAGGCAAAACAGCCGTCACAGCACTTTTTTGCATTTTTACTTCTGTGCCTGGCAGTAGTTCAACTGTTACGTATGGGTCTTTAAGGTTAGTTACCTTACCCATCAAGCCGCCTACAGTTACAACCTCATCGCCAACAGCCAATGCTTCAAGCATATTTTTGAGTTCTTTTTGACGCTTCATTTGCGGGCGAATCATGACAAAGTACAACACCGCAAACATCAAAATTAATGGCAAAAAGCCCATAATGCCGCCACTTTCTGCTCCAGCGGCTTGCGCGTATGCGTTGCTAATAAACATGTTATTTCCTCCAATTAGAAACTGGGATTTTACCCTGTAGTTTCCAGCACGCCTACGGCACGATTTTGGTGGAATTCCTTAATAAATTCAGGGAATTGATCCTGATCTAAAGCGTCACGTATTTCGGACATTAAATTCAGGTAATAGTGAATGTTATGAATCGTATTTAATTGGGATCCCAAAATCTCATTGGCCTTTTGTAAATGATGCAAATATGACCTGGAGAAGTTGCGGCAGGTATAGCAAGTACAGGTCGGGTCCAAAGGTCGAGTATCTGTTTTAAATGACGCATTTCTGAGTTTTAGGTCGCCAAAACGTGTAAATAACCAACCGTTTCTGGCGTTACGTGTTGGCATCACGCAGTCAAACATATCAATTCCTTGGCTAACACCTAGCACTAAATCCTCCGGCGTACCTACGCCCATCAGATAGTGGGGTTTGTTTTCAGGAAGTTTGGGGCCAATATGACTTAGGATTCTTTCGAATTCTGGTTTGGGTTCTCCTACAGATAGACCGCCAATCGCTATGCCGTCAAAGTCTTGTTGTGACACGCCATCTAGTGATACATCTCTTAAGTGCTCAAACATTCCGCCCTGAACAATCCCAAATAATGCATTACCAGTATCAAGATCCCTGAAGCGCTTGATGGATCTCTCCCCCCAGCGAAGTGATAACTCTAGAGAGGTTTTAACGGTTTTTTCATCGGTAGGAATGCCGTTTGTCTCGTAGGGTGTGCACTCATCAAATTGCATTGCAATATCGCTATTAAGCTCTGCCTGAATCTCCATAGAGATTTCAGGGGACATAAATAACTTATCGCCATTGACTGGCGAGGCAAATGCCACGCCTTCTTCAGTAATTTTTCTGAGCGCCCCCAAACTAAATACTTGGAATCCACCTGAGTCAGTGAGGATTGGTTTTTTCCATCCCATAAAGTCATGTAAACCATGATGTTGGTTAATTACTTCAAGGCCAGGTCTAAGCCATAGGTGAAATGTATTCCCTAGAATGATTTGTGCTTGGGCCTCTTCCAAATCTCTTGGTGTCATGCCTTTGACAGTGCCATAAGTCCCTACTGGCATAAAGATGGGCGTCTGTACTTTGCCATGCGGCAAACTCACTTCACCTCTTCGGGCGTGTGTGCGACTATCTTTTTTGATGAGTTTGAAATTAAGTGGTTTCATTGACGAGTTAAAAACATAGCATCGCCATAACTAAAGAAGCGATATTGTTGTGAAATGGCATGATCATAAGCTTTTCTGATGGGTTGAACTCCAGCAAAAGCGCTCACAAGCATTAATAAAGTAGAGCAGGGTAGATGAAAGTTGGTGATTAGCTTATCAATCACTTTAAATTTATAACCTGGTGTAATGAATAATCTGGTCTCGCCTTCTGTGATTCCAAGTTCCGCGCTCGATTCTAGAGCTCTGAGACTGGTAGTTCCTACAGCAATAATACTGCCGCCTAAGCGCCTGCTTTCTTCAATAGCTAGTTGTGTTTCTTTGGGGATTGAAAACCATTCACTATGCATTTTGTGTTCAGATAAATCTTCTGTTCTAACGGGCGTGAATGTACCTGCGCCCACATGCAGAGTAATTGTTGCGTATTGAGCTCCTTTAGCTTTGATTTTTTCTAATAAGGACTCATCAAAATGAAGCCCCGCAGTGGGTGCCGCGACTGCGCCTGGATTTTTTGCCACCACTGTTTGGTATCTCTGTTGGTCATCAGAATCTGCTTGATGAGTGATATAGGGAGGTAATGGTAGTTGACCGTATTTCTCTAGAAGAGGGATGCAGGCTTTGGGAAACTTAACCTCGTAAAAAGGACTATTGGTATCTGGTCGACCGAGAACTTCGATAGAAAAACCATTGGCATCATTGCCAATTAATATCTGATTGCCTGGTTTTGGCGATTTTGAGGCCCTGATTTGAACAATGGCTTTATTTGTGTCGATAATTCTTTCTAAAAGGATCTCAACAGCTCCACCACTTTCTTTTCTGCCAAAAAGTCGAGCTGGGATCACTTTGGTATCGTTAAAAATGAGTAAATCGTTGGGTTTAAGAAGTTCGAGAAGGTCGGTAAACTGTTTATCTTCTATGATTGTTTCTTGATCGATATTTTGATGAAGTACCAGCAACCTGCTCGAGCTTCTGTCTGGCAGGGGATGTTGAGCGATTAACTCAGGCGGCAAGTTGTAGTTAAAGTCAGAAAGACGCATTACAGTCCCATGGGAACGTTACTAATTTAATTAATGACCGGCAAAACCAATACATCTCCTCTTGATAAGCTAGGCTTGCGCTCCAGTCTGGATTGTGCGCTCCATATACCTATTCGTTATGAGGATGAAACCAAATTATCAACTATTGCTGAGGCTATTGGGTCATTTGGTGGTTTGAGCTATCAAGTTCAGGGATATGTGATTCGGCAAGAGGTGATGTTTCGTCCACGTCGTCAATTATTAGTGCAAATCAGAGATGATGATGGCCAGGAGTTATTTTTACGCTGGTTGAACTTTTATCCTAGCCAGCAAAAGCAAATGTCCATGGGGACTCATTTGCGAGTCAGGGGAGAGGTTCGTGACGGATATTATGGACCGGAGATGGTTCATCCAGTAGTTAAGGCTGTACCGCCCGATGCTCCGCTACCAAGCACATTAACTCCCGTCTATTCAACTGTGGCAGGGGTTAGTCAAGCGGTGATTCGAAAAGCCATTGCAAAAGCCTTTCAAGATCCGGGCTTGCAAACTAGCTTGAAAGAATTTTTACCAAATGATCTGATTGCTAAAACTTTTACTGGTTTAACCATCCCCACGCTAATTTCTGCTTTGCACACGTTACATCAACCAAGTAAGTCTGATGATTTGGAGTCTATACAAAATAGAACTCATCCGGCATGGCGCCGCGTACAACTTGAAGAGTTGCTGGCGCAACAAATATCACTGCAACAAGCCAAACAAAAACGTTTAAAGAGGCAGGCTGTATCAATGAGTCCTGTCCCACTTGAGCAAGGCATTTTGAGTCAATTTATCAAATCTCTACCGTTTCATTTAACGGGAGCCCAAGAAAAAGTTTGGCAAGAAATTATTCAAGATTTAAGCCGTTCCTATCCTATGAATCGTTTATTACAAGGGGATGTGGGCAGTGGTAAGACTGTTATTGCTGCCTTGGCAGCTCTGCATGCTATCGATCATGGGTGTCAAGCTGCAATCATGGCTCCCACAGAGATATTGGCTGAGCAACACTTTCGTAAGTTAAAGCTTTGGTTAGAACCCTTGGGTGTGAAGATTGCATGGTTGACTGGATCACTCAAGGCAAAAGAAAAGAGAGAGGCTCAGGACCAAATTGCTAGTGGTAGTGCACATTTGGTGATTGGTACCCACGCGCTCATTCAGGAGGGTGTTGAATTTGCCAAGCTTGGATTTGCAGTGATTGATGAGCAACATCGTTTTGGGGTTAAGCAACGTTTGCAATTACAGCAAAAAATTGATGATGTTGAGATTCATTGTCATCAATTGATGATGTCAGCTACCCCGATACCAAGAACTTTAGCCATGACTTTTTATGCTGATTTAGAAGTATCAGTTATTGATGAGTTACCGCCAGGAAGAAGTCCCGTTGTAACAAAGTTGGTTAAAAATGAGAGGCGACCAGAGGTTGTTAATGGCTTATTGTCTGAACTAGCCAAGGGCAGGCAGGTGTATTGGGTATGTCCACTCATTGAAGAATCAGATACTTTGCAGCTAAAGACCGCAGTTGAAACACATGAGGCCCTTGTAAAAGCATTGCCAAATGTCAAAATTGGCTTGGTACATGGACGGTTGAAATCCCAAGAAAAAAACTCAGTGATGCAAAGTTTTGTTTCTGGGGATGTTCAAATCTTGGTGGCTACAACAGTAATAGAGGTTGGTGTTGATGTGCCTAATGCTTCATTAATGGTTATTGAGCATGCTGAAAGATTTGGTTATGCGCAATTACATCAGTTGCGAGGTAGGGTTGGACGTGGGTCGGCAGAGTCTGTTTGTATCTTGTTGTACGGTCAAGAACTTTCCCTTGCTGCCAAAGAGCGGTTGCAAACCCTTAAAGAAACCCAAGATGGGTTTGTAATTGCTGAGCGAGATCTCGCTTTGCGAGGTCCTGGAGAATTATTGGGATCCAAGCAATCTGGTGATGCTATGTTGAGATTTATTGATTTGCAAAAAGAGCAATGGCTGATAGAAAAAACACAGCAACTTTCAGTGGTTCTACTATCTAACTATCCAGAGCTTGCCGAGCAGCATTTATCTAGATGGTTAGGTAGTCGAGCTGAATACTTAAAAGCTTGATATCCTCTCACTATGACATTAACTGAACTACGTTATATCGTTGCTGTAGCTAGAGAGCGACACTTTGGCAGAGCTGCTGATGCGTGCTTTGTCTCTCAGCCCACTTTGTCAGTTGCCATTAAAAAGCTCGAAGAAGAGCTTAATGTACAAATCTTTGAAAGATCTGGTGCTGAGTTAGCAATAACTCCGCTAGGTCAAAGCATTATTCATCAGGCTCAAAAGGTTCTAGAAGAGGCTCAGGTGATTAAGCATTTAGCTCAGCATGGCCAAGACCCTTTATCAGGTCCTGTGCGTTTGGGCAGTATTTACACGATAGCGCCCTATTTGCTACCAAAGTTAATTGCGAAGAGTAGGGGCTTGTTGCCGCAAATGCCTTTGTATTTGCAGGAAAACTTTACAGTCAAATTATTAGAGCTTCTGAAGCAGGGTGATATAGATGCAGCTATTCTTGCTGAACCTTTCCCTCAAGGCGGGCTAGAGGTATTACCTTTGTATGACGAGGGTTTTATGGTGGCCGTTCCTCAGGGTCATCCTTGGGAAAGTCTCGCGATGATTCAGCATGCTGATCTACAGTCCCAGACGACTTTATTGTTAGGCCAAGGACATTGTTTTAGAGATCAGGTGTTAGATATTTGCCCTGATATGCAAAGAAATCAAAAAGAGGGTGAGTTAAGTAGTTTTGAGGGCTCCTCGCTCGAGACAATCAGGCAAATGGTTGCGGGTGGTATTGGGATTACTATTTTGCCAATTACCTCAATTGTTGATCAGAGCAGCTCCAATAGCTTGATTAGGTATATTCCATTTGCTAATCCAATTCCAAAGCGACGCGTTGTTTTAGCGTGGCGTAAAAGCTATGCAAGAACTGCTGCTATGCATGCATTAGCTGATGCTATTAAATCTTGCGGTTTATCAGGGGTTGAGTTCTTGTAATGGGTTCAAAGTTTTCAGATTATTTAGCGCTCATTCGTTTTGATAAGCCAATTGGCACCCTGTTGGTCTTATGGCCAACTTTGTGGGGTTTGTGGATGGCATCTAATGGGCAGCCTCAATTTGCATACTTAATCATTTTTTCGCTAGGTTGTTTTTTAATGCGCAGCGCAGGTTGCGCCATCAATGATTATGCAGATAGAGACTTTGATAAATACGTTTCTAGAACTAAGAATAGGCCCGTTACTGCTGGTCGAGTAAGTCCTAAAGAGGCTTTGTTGGTCGCCGCATTTTTAGCGTTAGTTTCATTTTTACTGATTCTTCCACTCAATCTTTTTACCAAGCTCTTATCTATTCCAGCCGTTTTAGTTGCGGCCATTTACCCATTTACAAAAAGATTTTTTTCAATTCCCCAGGCGATATTAGGTATCGCATTTTCCTTTGGAATACCAATGTCGTATGCAGCTGTACAAAATAGTATTCCTCTTGATGCTTGGTTATTAGTAGTTGCAAATATTGCCTGGGCTATAGCCTATGACACAGCGTATGCGATGGTTGATAGGGATGATGATTTAACCATTGGTATAAAAACATCTGCCATCACTTTTGGGAAATATGATGTTTTGGTCATGATGTTTTGTTATGCAATCACAATGGGTAGTTTTGCTTTGATTGCACTGCGACATGGTTTGTCGAATCTATTTTGGGTTTTCTGGCTAGTGGGCTTAGGATTAATTCTTCACTACTACCAGTTGGTATCTAAGCGAGCCCCTCAACAATGCTTTTTGGCATTTAAAAGAAACAATTGGTTGGGGGCTACTTTATTTTTAGCCTTGGCTTTTTCTTGAATTACTGACGGCTGAATTCATCACCCATTTCGGCGCCACGGGCGCTAGCAGCCTTAATTGCTTTAGCCATGATTTCTGCCCAAGATTCTTTTTCAAGAACTTGTAACGCTGCGTATGTCGTTCCACCTTTAGAGGTTACTTTCTCGCGTAATACTGATGGTGGCTCTGAGGATTGTGCAGCTAAACTTGCCGCACCCTGAACAGTTTGTATAGCCAGTAAGCGTGCTTGATCAGGGTGTAGTCCTTGAGCGATGCCAGCATTTTCTAAGGCTTCTAAAAAGGCAAAAACATAAGCGGGGCCGCTACCTGATACAGCGGTGATGTCATCCATTTGTTTTTCGTCATCAACCCAAACAACTTTACCAACTGCTTGACAGATATTTTCAGCCAATTCTTTATCGTTCTTAGTGGTGTCCACGTTTGTGTATAAGCCAGTCATACCTTGGCTAATTAGGGCGGGTGTATTTGGCATTGCTCTTACTAACCTTGTATGTCCTAGCCATGTTGCCATATCAGAGGTTCTAATTCCAGCTGCCACACTCAAGCACAGAGGTTTTGTTTTAAGTGTGCCTAGTACTTCTGCAAGCTCATTAGATGCTTCTTTAAATTGTTGAGGTTTGACTGCCATAACTACAACATCAGAAGACTCAATATGTGCCGCAAGTTTTTTAATATTTTGGGCTGTAATAACTAAAAGCTCAGATTCAAGACGCATACGAGTTTGATCGTATGGATCTGCAACAAAAATGTTTTTTGCGGCAACTCCTTTATTAATTAGCCCGCCTATCAGTGCGCTAGCCATATTGCCGCCACCAATAAAAGTAATTTTTAGAGTTGATAAATTAATCATAGATAGGTTCTTTTGCCAAAAATTGCAGTGCCAACACGCACCATCGTACTACCTTCTGCTATGGCTGCCTCAATATCTGAAGACATTCCCATGGAGAGAGTATCTAGTTGCATTTTAGATTGATCAAGCTCTTTTGAAGCCTTTAAAAGCTCAAGAAGTTTGTATAGTTCGTGATGAGCTTGTTTTTGTTGAGTTATATCGTCAGTGGGCTCCGGAATGCTCATTAATCCTCTTAGCAAAAGATTTGGTAGAGCAGATATATCTTTACAAAGTTCTACAACATCATGAGCTGGCACGCCACTTTTACTTGATTCGCCACTAATGTTCACCTGTATACAAACATTTAGCCGCGGCAAGTTAGATGGTCGTTGGTCATTTAATCGCTGTGCAATTTTTAGGCGATCGATGCTATGAACCCAGTCAAAATTTTCAGCAACATCACGAGATTTGTTGCTTTGTAATGGACCAATAAAATGCCATTCGATTTGAGTGCGTAAATCTTGCAGGGATGTAATTTTTGCCACGCCCTCTTGGACATAGTTTTCGCCAAATGCACGTTGACCGCTTTCAAAGCACGTTCTTACATCCTCCGCAGGGAATGTTTTTGAGACAGCTAAAAGCTGAATATCACTGGCCGAGCGATCACAAGCCTTGGCGGCTTGAGTGATGCGCTCTTTAATATTTTCTAAGTTAGCTTTTATGAAGGACATACCCCTCATTTTGCTCTATTAGCGAATCAATTAGTTCAATCCAATGTTCAACAGTTGTTTTTTCATTTTGTAAATGTGTAATGCAACCAATGTTAGCTGAGACAATTCTATCCGCCTGATATTCAGAGACAGCATTTTGAAGATGATTTAATTTCTGCTCTTTAAGTTGCTTAGACAAGTCAGCTTGCAAGATTGAATAGGTTCCAGCCGAACCGCAGCATAGATGACTATCTTGGCAGGTATTGGTAGTGATACCTAATTGTCCGAGCATACTTTCTAATTGACCTTTGATCTTTTGACCATGTTGCAAAGTGCAGGGAGGGTGATAAACCACACCCTTCTTCGAGCTTTGACCAACTAGTTTTTTTAAGGTTTCAGTGTGACTTGGCAATATCTCAATCAAGTCCTTACATAAATTCGATATGACCTGTGCTTTTTCTGCATAGAGAGGGTCGTCCCGTAGTATGTGACCATATTCTTTAACAGTAACGCCACAGCCAGAGGCGTTCATGATTAATGCCTCTACCTTATGCCCATTACATTCAGGCGCTTTCCCAGTTACATAGGGCCACCAAGCATCGATATTTCTGCGCATATCAGCAAGGCCAGCTTCTTGCTCATTGAGGTGATACTTGAGCGCGCCACAACATCCTGCTTTGCTCGCAACAAGCACATCAATACCTAGTTTGCTCATCACTCGAGTAGTAGCGTTATTGATATTTGGTAGCATGCCAGGCTGAACACAACCTTCTAACATCAACATCTTGCTGTGATGAAGATTATTGGCTGGACGTAGACCAGGTTGCTTGCCCGTAGGTATTTTTTGTTGAATGACTTTGGGTAATAATGGCTTAACTATTCTGCCAATACGCATGCCATTTTCAAAAAGAATTTTGTTGGTTAAGCCGAATGCTAGTGCTTTACGTAAAAGACGTTCAACGAGAGGTCTTGGACTGGTTTGTTCTTCTGCCCATTTGCGACCAATATCAACGAGATGCCCGTAATCAACACCGCTTGGACAGGTGCTTTCGCAGTTTCGGCAAGTTAGGCAACGATCTAGATGTCCTCTGGTTTTTTCAGTTGCTGGTCTTCCTTCAGCCATTTGTTTAATGAGATAAATGCGGCCGCGTGGCCCATCTAATTCGTCGCCTAGTAATTGATAGGTAGGGCATGTTGCGGTACAAAAGCCACAGTGCACACATTTATTGAGAATGCTTTGTGCCATCAAGCCATCTGGAGTCCCAATAAATTGAGAAGCTAATTCAGTTTGCATATTAAGCCAACCTTCCTGTAGCAAAAATGCCGTGTGGATCGAAGGCTTTTTGAAGACGATCTTGTACAGGTACCAGTGCTTTTGTTAATGGATTGTCATTGAGTGAGCTAAGCATCGAGATGTCTTTTAAAGATGATCTAAATATACTTGCGTGACCATCTGCCTCTGCTGCTATTGCTTTGGCTGTGGTTGCATCTAATTTTCCTTGCCACCAACGTTGACCACCATGCCATTCAATCAGAGTAGATCCAGCAAGGTTGAGAGGTTTGGAGGTGGGAGCCACCGCAAATCTCCATAATGGTGAGGCATTGGTATTGGCTGATTGAAACCAATCTGATTGTTGCTCTCTGAGGGATGCCCAGAATATTTTGGCTTCTTCAGGATCGAGTAATTGCATCCCTAGATTTTTCTTGAAAGAACTGGTGGCTGACTCTACAGCTGCTTTGGCACCACTTAACCGAATATGCAAAATGCCATTTTGTTCACCCTGCCAGCAGCTGGCATTAATTGGCCAGGGTTGGCTAGCCAATAAATTCATCATGTGTATAGCTTTTTCTTGCTCAATTTCTAATTGAAGCGTGGCTGTGGCTACAGCTTTGGGTAAAACTTTAATGGAAACATCTAGAAGCAATGCCAGGGTGCCCAGTGATCCAGGCATCAGTCTTGAAACATCATATCCAGCAACGTTCTTCATCACGGTTCCGCCAAAGTTCATCACTTGACCTTGCCCATCCATGATCTTTGCGCCCAATACAAAGTCTCTTAAGCTTCCTGCACTGATCCTTCCTGGCCCTGCAAGCCCAGAGCAAACCATGCCGCCAATCGTTGCACTCTCACCAAAGTAAGGGGGCTCAAATGCAAACTGTTGATTTTTTTCATCAAGGGCTAACTCAACCTCCTTGAGAGAGGTGCCAGACTTCACGGTGATGACTAATTCATCTGGTTGGTAATTGATAATGCCTTGATAGCTTTTTGTTGATAAAGGGTTGCCCTTTAGCTCTGCACCAAACCAATCTTTGGTTCCTGATCCTGTGATTCTGAGTAAACCTTTAGATTCGATAGTGTTGCGAATAATTTCTTGTGTATCTTGAATAAATGAGTGGTTCATCAAAAGCGCTCCAATTCTGGATGTGGTAGTGCACCACCAGTGATGCGCATCCGACCATACTCAGCGCAGCGATTAAGGGTAGGAATCGCTTTGTCTGGATTCAAAAGTTTTTTTGGATCAAATGCTGCTTTTACTCCCCAAAAAAGCTCTCGTTCTGATTCACTAAATTGAACACACATGGAGTTAATTTTTTCGATACCAACGCCATGTTCGCCAGTGATTGTGCCGCCAAGCTCCACGCATGTTTCCAAAATGTCACTACCAAATGCTTCGGCACGATGCCACTCATCCTCATCTGAGCCATTAAACAAAATCAGTGGGTGCATATTGCCATCGCCCGCATGAAAAACATTCATGCAACGCAGTTGATATTTTTTTTCCATATCCTGAATGCGTTTGAGTAGGGTAGCGATATGTTGGCGAGGAATCGTGCCATCCATGCAGTAGTAGTCTGCAGAGATTCGCCCTGCAGCCGGGAAGGCATTTTTACGACCGCTCCAAAACTTTAGACGCTCTGCTTCGCTTTGCGAAACTTGGATTCTGATGGCGCCACTTTTCTTTAGAACCTCTGTCATTCTTTCAATTTCTTCAGCAACCTCCTCAGGGGTGCCATCAGATTCGCAAAGAAGAATAGCTTCGGCATTGATGTCGTATCCCGCATGCACAAACTCTTCAACAGCTCTTGTCGCAGCTTTATCCATCATTTCTAGACCTGCGGGAATAATGCCAGCAGCAATAATTGCTGCAACTGCATTACCGCCTTTTTCGACATCATCAAAACTGGCCATGATCACTTGAGCGAGTTGAGGTTTGGGGACTAGTTTCACCACCACCTCGGTAATTACCGCCAGCATACCTTCGCTGCCCACCAGAATTGACATTAAATCTAATCCAGGGGCATCTGGAGCAAGGCTGCCAAACTCAACCACCTCTCCAGAAATTAAGATAGCCCTCACTTTTAAAATATTGTGAAGCGTAAGACCATATTTAAGACAGTGGACCCCGCCTGAGTTTTCGCTGACATTGCCGCCAATTGAACAGGCAATTTGAGATGATGGATCAGGAGCGTAGTACAAGCCGTGCTTGGCAACAGCTTCGGAAATTGCCAAATTCCTAACGCCTGGTTGTACAACGGCAGTTCTTGCAATGGGGTCTATCTGCAAGATTTTTTTAAATTTAGCTAAAGACAGAACTAAGCCTTGTGCTATAGGCATTGCGCCACCTGATAGACCGGTTCCTGCACCTCTTGGAACGATGGGAATATCCAAACTTTGACAAACTTTAAGAACTGCCACAGCTTGAGCCTCGGTTTCTGGCAGTGCAACCGCCAAAGGCATTTGGCGATAGGCAGCCAAACCATCACACTCATAGGGAATCGTGTCTTCGGGCTCCCAAAGTAGCGCGTGATCTGGCAAAACTGGCCTCAAAGCCTTAACTAGCTGAGCTTGCCGGGTTTTTATTTGGGCAGCTGGGTTATCGGTATGTGTGTTCATGAGTCTCTATTTTTTTGTGGTTTAACTCTATTCTAGCTATTTCCCTATAATCAGTCTTATGGGCAATCGATTAACGCAAATAGCGACTAGAACTGGCGATTCCGGAACCACGGGTTTGGGTGATGGCCAGCGCGTTGACAAAGACCACCTGCGCATCTGCGCTATGGGGGATGTTGATGAGTTGAACTCTGAAATCGGGGTATTAATTACTGAAGATATCCCTAAGAGTATTGCTGTTGAGTTCAGAGATATTTTTTCAGCCATACAACATGATTTATTCGACTTAGGCGGGGAGTTATGTATCCCCAACTACACCCTACTGAAAGAAGATCAGGTTGCACAGTTAGATGTTTGGCTCAAAAAGTACAACGCTATTCTTCCAAGATTAGAAGAATTTATTTTGCCTGGGGGTACTCGTGCCGCTGCCCAAGCACATGTGTGTCGAACGGTGTGTCGCCGTGCCGAAAGATCAATTGTAAAGTTGGGGCGTCATGAGCCTATTCATGATACGCCTCGCCAATACGTTAATAGATTGTCTGATCTGTTATTTGTTTTGGCTCGAGTCTTAAACAAAGAGGCTGGTGGCTCTGATGTTTTATGGCATCACAAAAAAGACCCCGAAGGGTCTTAGTTGTTACAGCCTATTTGGTTACTTCTTTTTTCTGCGTTGTCTTACACCTTCAGCAAGAATCTCTAGAACATTAAGAGAATCATCCCAACCAATGCATGCATCAGTAATACTTGTTGCATATTTAAGATCATTTGGATTGTCTTTGCCTGGAGTGAACTTTTGTGCGCCAGCACATAAGTGACTTTCCACCATCACACCAAAAACCTGTTTTGAACCACTAGCTAATTGACCTGCGATGTCTTTTGACACCTCAATTTGACGCTCATGTTGCTTACTTGAATTAGCGTGTGAGCAGTCCACCATCAATGTGCCTGGCAATTTTGCTGCTTCAAGCTCTGTGCACGCTTTTGCAACGCTTTCGGCATCGTAGTTGGTGGTTTTGCCACCACGCAAGATAACGTGACAATCTTCATTACCTTTTGTCTCAACAATAGCCACTTGACCATTTTTGTGAACTGATAAGAAATGATGAGGCCTGCTTGCGGATTGGATGGCATCCGTAGCAATTTTGATATTGCCATCTGTACCATTTTTAAATCCAATTGGAGCAGAAATGCCAGAAGCTAATTCGCGATGGATTTGGCTTTCTGTTGTTCTTGCACCAATTGCACCCCAAGAAATCAAATCACCAATGTATTGTGGAGAAATAACATCAAGGAACTCGCTACCTGCTGGCATACCCATGCGGTTGATTTCGATTAATAAGTGGCGGGCAATTCGAAGTCCCTCGTCGATTCTGTAGCTCTCATCGAGGTATGGATCGTTGATTAAACCTTTCCAGCCAACTGTTGTGCGTGGTTTTTCGAAATACACGCGCATAACGATTTCTAGTTCACCTTCATATTTCTTTCTTTGCTCTAAAAGTTTGGTGGCGTAATCAATTGCTGCGCTTGGGTCGTGGATTGAGCAAGGGCCAATGATGACCAATAGTCGATCATCTTTACCGTGCATGATTTCACGAATTTTCTTACGAGTTTTGTTGATTAACTTTTCAACAGATGTACCCTGAATTGGAAAAAAGCGAATCAAATGCTCTGGTGGAGGCAACACCGTAATATTTTGGATACGCGCATCATCTGTTTCAGATGTTTTGTCAACGCTGGCATACCAACTATCTCGATTGCTTAGAGCTTTATCAACCATTTCATTAACCCCTTTTTGCTATTTCTAAATTCATCTATGTGTAAAAAAAAACCGCCGTTTGCGTCGGCGGTTATTTTGAGTGCTTGAAATTTACGCTTGAATTTCTGCCTCTCGACCGCCTAGGGCTGAGAACCAAAAGTAAAAGAAGTAAAAATTATTTGCAGACATGTGACTAATGTAGCACAGTTTTTATGGTTTTCGCTATTGGGCTGTGCCGCCAACGGTCATATTGTCAATTCTTAGGGTTGGTTGCCCTACGCCTACTGGAACACTTTGACCGTCTTTGCCACAAACCCCAATACCACTATCTAGGTCCATATCGTTACCTATCATGCTGATATCTTTCAGTGATTCAGGGCCATTGCCGATAATTGTTGCCCCTTTGACTGGGTACTGAATTTTTCCGTTTTCGACCCAGTAAGCCTCTGAGGCAGAAAATACAAATTTACCGCTAGTAATATCAACTTGACCACCACCGAAGTTAACGGCATACAAACCTTTTTTGATGCTCGCAACGATTTCATTGGGATCATCTTTACCGCCTAGCATGTAGGTATTTGTCATGCGTGGCATTGGTAAAGATGCATAGCTTTCACGTCTTGCATTGCCTGTGACTGGCATTTTCATGAGGCGTGCATTAAGGCTATCTTGTATATATCCTTTTAGGATGCCATCTTCGATGAGAGGAGTGCATTGAGTTGGATTACCTTCATCATCAATAGATAGTGAGCCACGACGTCCTGCAATTGTGCCGTCATCAACAACAGTGACTCCTTTGGCGGCCACTCTTTGTCCGATTTTTCCTGAAAAAGCAGATGAGCCTTTGCGGTTAAAGTCACCTTCAAGGCCATGACCAATTGCTTCATGAAGAAGAACTCCCGGCCAACCTGGACCAAGTACTACAGTCATTGGGCCAGCTGGAGCAGGTCTTGATTCTAGGTTGACTAAAGCAGACCTAACGGCTTCATTGATCCACTGATCAATTTTTTCGGTGACAAAAAAGTGATAATCAAATCGACCGCCACCGCCTGATGAGCCAACTTCACGACGACCATTTTGTTCGGCTATTACAGTAATTGATACACGTACCAGTGGCCTTATGTCCGCAGCCAAAACGCCATTGGCACGAGCTACTAGTACTACATCAAATTCTCCGGCAAGCCCCGCCATTACTTGAACAATGCGAGGATCTTTGGCTTTGGCTTTTCGTTCGATATCTTCTAGCAGCGCAATCTTGGCTTTTGCATCCAGGCTATCTAAGGGGTTTAGTGATTGATATAAGGCATGAGTTGTCGGGGTTGCCCACTTTGGGCTGACATAAGTCTGGTTGTTATTTGGGCCAATCACTCGCGTTGCTTCAGCTGCATTTTTTAATGCGCTAGCGCTAATTTCATCAGAATAAGCAAAAGCAGTTTTATCGTGGCTAACCGCTCTAACTCCCACCCCTTGATCAATGCTAAAACTGCCAGATTTAACGATTCCTTCTTCTAGGCTCCATGCTTCATTGTGGGTTCTTTGGAAATATAAATCGGCATCATCTAGATGATGGTGATGCATGTGAGCAAGCGTTTTTTGTAAATCCTGCTCTGTAATTCCTGCTGGCGCCAAAAGAATATCTTTGGCAATCTTCAGCGCATCAGTTCTACTGAGTTGAAGTGGGTTTTCTAGTGCCAAAGGTGAATTCATTGATTAATTAGAGTGTGCGGTGTTGAAGTGAGGGTAATTTTCCTCGAATTTCATTAATCGTGCTTTTTTCTAATTGACCCATTACAAATCCTTGCCCTTCTTTTAGCTCAGATTTGACGTTACCCCATGGATCAATCAACATGCTTTGCCCCCAAGTTGTTCTGCCGTTTTCATGGTGACCGCCTTGCGCGCTAGCTAGAACATAACATTGATTTTCAATCGCCCTAGCTCTTAATAAAATTTCCCAATGAGATTTGCCGGTTGTGTACGTGAACGCTGCAGAAAGAATATGGCAATCAACCACACCAATTTGGCGGTAAAGCTCTGGAAATCTCAAGTCATAACAGACGCTAATACCAAACTTCCATATTTCGCCATTTAGTTGAATTTCAAAACTCGTTGGTTTTGATCCTGGCTCAATCGTATTTGATTCTTGATATTCTTCTTGATCTTGTTTGAAGCCAAATAAATGAATTTTGTCGTATCTGGCAATGACCTCACCCTGGCAATCAAAAACTAAGCTGGTGTTTCTGACTTTGTCGGGTTGCTCGCTAGTCAGTGGAATAGTTCCAGCAACTAGATAAATTTGATGAGTGCTAGCAATTTGTTTCAGTCTCTTTTGTATTGGACCAGAACCAAATTGTTCCCGAATCTTTACTTTATCTGTGTCAGATTGGCCCATAAGACAAAAGTATTCTGGCAGTACTGCTAAGTCAGCCCCAGCAGCTTTAGCCTGGGCAATAAGTTGCTCTGCCATATCAAGGTTTCTCTCAACTGAAGTGGTTGAGATCATTTGTATGCTGGCGATGTTTAGTTGGCCTTTGCTATTCATTCGCCAATTTTATTTCTTATTGGGACTTTGCTGCTGACGAAGTAATGACTTATCTCTGATTTCTTTGAGTTGTTTTTCGTCAAGTGGATTGCCTTTATTATCTAAAGCAATAATTTGAGGTGTTGCCCAGGTTCCTTGAACCAAGTAGTCCAATTGGAAGAGCTTGCTAACCTCATCAGCAATTAAATACTGACCAACTAAGGTGCTTAGGCCAATAATTGGATTAATGAAGGTGTAGCCGAGTGATGCAGTGCCAGCATTGAAATTCGGCGATACGGTAATACGCATGTCTTGAGTTTCATTTAAGAGATTTGCATGGCCAGTTAAGCGAACATTTCCTTGAGGACCTTTCATGTTGAGGTCCTTGATATTGGCAACGCCATTGGCGATTGTTCCTCTTGAGGTAATTCGGTCAAATGGGGTGCCTTGCGTCACGATTGGTTTTAATACGCCACCAATATCTAGTGTTGCAATTCTGGTTAAACCCTGGAAACTCAATACGCCTAAGAGTCTTCCAAGGCCTGGGTCAACTTGCAAGATCGTGCCCTTGACGATGTCTAGTGATAAATCGGCCTGTAATGTTTGCAGGTCATATTTATAAGGTGCATCGGCCCAGTTAAGTTGTCCAACCAATTTGCCGGAGCCGTCATCAATGGCCTTTGGAAAGCCTAGCTTAGATAAAAGCTTGCCTGCATTATCAATGTCTAAATCAAAATTTAGCTCCGTTCTGCCTGAATCAAGTTTCTTGCCTTGCTTAGGAAGTATCCAGCGGCCCGTAATTTTTACTTCAGCATCTTCAGTTTTTAAAGATAGTTTTTCAATCTTCCAGTCGTTCTTATCATTGTTGGCTAGCAACTCAATTTTTCCGTAAGGCTGCCCATTGAGTACGAATAAATCTGACTGAATATCTAGAGCTGGTATTTTTTGAATGCGTTGATTAATGCTCTTTGTAATGGTTTCACCAGAGCTTGAATTTTCAATCGTGAGTTTTTGTAAGCGGGCGGTGAGTTTGCCTTGGGGTAGGCCAGGTGTTGCTGAGCGCCATTGCACTAAACCAGTTGCTAGAGGTGAATTAATGCTGGCGTGCCATAAATCTTCATCATGTGTTGCTAGGATGCTGACATCTTTTAGATCTCTATCTGCAACACGTAGGTTTTTGATGTACGCAGAGATTGCATTTAGTTGCAGTGCGGTCTTCTTCTGCGTTTGATTTTTTGCAGTTGATGTTGATTCTGGAAAATTTTTTGATAGCCAGTTTTGCCAAACACTTGTGTCTAGGTTTTCAAAAACAATTGTGCTGGTGATTCCTTTGCTAGGCACGTAGCCAGGAGTGTTAATGCCAATTCCTAGACGAAGATCTGATTTATCTTTAAAAACAAAATTCGCATCAATTAATTTGCTGATTTTTAACTGACCAACTGTTTCAGAGTTAGTTTCTTTGGTGTTATTAAGAGTCAATTTTCCAGTTAGACCCTCGCCCAATTTTTTATTAAATGGGGTTGGGAAGTTTGAACTCATGTCTTTAAGTTGCAACCCTAGATCTAGCTTGTATCCGCTAGAGGTGATACTTAGAGATCCATCGTAGGCAGCTAAGCCGTCTAGTTGTTGCTGAAGAGTTTTTACTTGCTCATCTGAATTAGTGTTCAGTACATCTATTAGTTGATTAATTTTTACTTGGCCATGAACTTTCATGCCGTCCGCATTTTTCCACGGGAGCTTGCTGCCGCTTTCAAAGGTAATGTTGCCGCCTAATAAGTTTGCTTTGAGATTTTTGCCTAATACATTGTCCTCAGAAAATAGTATCTCTCCATAAATTTCTTTGACCTCAATGGTTTTATTGATGGTGGCTTGGTTTTTGTCTAGGTAAACACTGCCTTGAATAGTAGTTTTTGCAGTATTCGCTAGAGGTAGTTCAATGTTAATTTTTAATTTGCCATTGCCCGTCAAGTTAATCTGTTCCGCTGTTTTTTGTAGCTTTAAGCCAGGCGGACTTTGTATGTAGTATTTGAGAAGATCTTCGCTTGATCCTGAAGCCTCGCCATTAATTTTTAGAACGGCATTTGTGCTGACTATGTTTGATATAGAGCCGTGAATGTCTTTTAAGTTAACGCTTTCAAAGACTGCGTGATTGAAATCCACTTGAAGTTGTGGGCCTTTGAAAGAAACAACACCGGTCACATTGGTGAAATCGGCCCATTGACCTTGTTTCTTGGGTTCATTCGGTGCTGGTGAGTACTGAACATTTTTGATTGGTAGGTGCAAGTCAAAGATGCCAGGATGTTTTGTGTCAAATGGAATGTGTTCAGGGTTGCCGCTGATATTTAGCGTACCGTTGCTAATGAGCCCAGATTTAAGAGCGCCTCTGACATATGCCCGAGCATCTTTAGACATGCCCAATGGAAAGTAACGCGTGATTTTATTGACTTCTGCGCGGTCGATATTTCCTTTGATGCTCAGAAACTCAGGCGATTTTTTTGTTGAGGGCCTATATTCAGCATCAAAATTCACCGATGCATCTGAATTTTCTAGACGCATATTTTTTGCTACGTACTTGAAAGATTCCTGGTTTTTTGTCCACTCGATGAGTCCATCAGCTCTGACTAGGTCTAAATGATCATTTTCTAGAATGCCAGGTAGTACAAATGATGTGTTTTTTCCAGCAATACTTACTTCACCGCCAAGCTCGGTGGCGTATATTTTTCCATTTAAATTTGAAACAGCTAGAAAATCTTTTTTCTCAGGCTTTAAATAAAGTTTAGAGAATTTGAATGCTAGTTTGTAATGTGACTTATTGAATCCAGGCAACGAGATATCAAAAGGTAACTGGCTTGTGTCTGCATTCCAGCTCGCATCTAAATCCTCTAGTTGTCCTTCTGGTTGGTAATTTTTAATAAAAGTACTGATATCTTTGGGGAGTGGAAATTGTCCAGCCAATTGCTCTACAAGAGCCAAGTCAATTTCTGAGGCTTTGATCCCAGCATATTTAATTGAATCGATATCGTTTGCTTTTTCCCAATAGACGCTAATGTCATTGAGCTCAGTTGCTTTAGATGTTTTATCGATTTGCCATTTAAGTGAGGTGGCGCTCAGAGACATTTTTTTGCCTTGAGTATCTTGCTCAATTTCACTGTTGATGCTGTAAATTTTTAATGGTTTAGCAATTCGATTCCATTCAAAATGTAACTGACTCGCTTGTATGGTTGTTTTGCCGCCATCGAGTGATCCGCTGTCTAGGTAAACATAACCTTCGCTACTAAATTTACCGTCTAAAACCTTTACTGAACTATCAAATAGTTGGTTGATTTTTTGGAGGTTGACGTCGCTAATCTGCCAATCTACTCGACCATTCCAGTCTTGCCAATTGCCTGCATTTCCTAAAACATTGTGGCGAAACTTTGCCGTGATTTTTGCTAAATCTTTATTCCACGGAGTTTTTGTTGCTAGCTCCAAGCGGTGTTTATACCAAGTGTTGTTGAGAATCAGTGATTGAATGTCGATTTGATATTCCGCACTTTGGTGGAGTTGATCGAGCCAAATAATTTTTGCGTCATTAATATTGAGGCTATCTTGCTCAAACAGCCAGTTTGCTGATTTGTACCCAGCAGATTTTTTATCTAACTTAATGCCGCCAATATCCCAGTTGCCGTCTTGGCTTCGGTGCGCATAGATAGTTGCGTCATTAAAGTTGAGATCATGGAAATGCGGCTGCAAAGTCCAAATACTCTCCCAAGAAACGTTACCCGTTAGCTCGGGGATGGTTAGGCGAGGCTTAGAACTTTTCTCTGTGCTGTCATATATGGCAATGTTTTTAATTTTGAATGATGGCCAAAGAAAGTTCCAGTCTGTTTTAATTTCCTCAATCTTTAACTGAGCGCCAATATTTTGACTAACGAGTTGCTCAAAGGTGGCTTTATGACTTTCAACTTGAGGCCATAAAAAAAATCTAACGATGATGTGTACTGCGATAAACAATATGCCAATAATCAGGCTGACATATTTAAGCCTTTTTTTCCACGCAAGTATCTGGTTCGCGTCCAATGAATGTTCGCGAACCTTTTTTAAGGTAGTAGAAAGACTTAACCAAGACATTTTCGTAATTATGCTGTAGCCGAGAAGGTATTGATAGCGATAACATGATACCTATGACGATTAATGATTCCCGACTTTCTGTACTTGTCAAAAATTCGGCTTATGCAAGCCGTTGGTTGAGTGCTCAACCTCAATGGGTAGAGGGTTTGGTGGAGGGGGTAAATACCCCTATTAACCCCCTTGTTATAGAAAAGATTCTGGATCCTGTTTATCAAGTTCTTAGTCAAGAAACTCCTAATTTGGATGTTTTGGGTGCCCAATTAAGACTTTCAAGGCAGAAACTGATGTTGTTGTTGGCCTTGAGGGATTTGAGTGGCCTTGCGGATGTTTCAGAGGTAACTGAGGCCATGAGTTGCTTTGCAGAAAAATCAATTGCAATTGGCTTGAGTGCTTTGCGTAAAGATATGTACCCTATGGTGGGCGAACCCCAGTCTAAAAATGGACAGTATTTACCGCTGATTGTTGTTGGTATGGGTAAGTTAGGTGGGAAAGAGTTGAACGTCTCTTCTGATATTGATTTGGTTTTCTTGTATGAAGAGGAGGGTGATACTCGAGGAGGTGTAAAAAGTATTTCTCACCATGAGTGGTATTCCCGCTTAGGTAAGAAGCTGATTGCTCTCTTGAGTGAGCTTAAGTCTGAGGGGTTTGTTTTTAGAGTTGATATGCGATTACGACCTAATGGTGATTCTGGGCCATTGGTATGCAGTCTTGGAATGCTAGAAGAGTACTTTAGTGTTCAGGGGCGCGAGTGGGAGCGTTATGCGTGGATTAAGGGGCGGATGATTTATCCGACTGAGTCAGATTCAACTTACGCAACAGCGTTCAAGGGTTTACAGGATTTAGTGAGGCCCTTTGTATATAGACGTTATCTAGATTTTGGGGTGATCGCGGCGATTAGAGAGTTGCACGCGCAAATACAGCAAGAGGCAGAAAAAAGAAGTATTGCTCATCCTGAGAGAGCTGCAGATATTAAGCTTGGTCGTGGGGGCATCAGAGAGATTGAGTTCATGGCGCAAATGTTTCAGCTGGTGCGTGGTGGACAAGATCCAGGCTTAAGAATTAAGCCAACCTTGGAGGTGTTAAGAGCG